>NZ_JBHSNG010000029.1:0-52039 GCF_042657005.1 Rhodanobacter terrae | reverse complement strand
CTTCCCGAGAACAAAGTCTCGCTCGGCTTCGTCGAAGGACTCAACAACAAAATCCGAGTCATCCAACGTCGCGCCTACGGACTGCGCGATGAGGAGTACCTGCGACTGAAAGTGCTCACCTGCATGCTGCCGGAGCTGTGAAATCGCGCGAATCTACCCACACGACTTCACGAAGACCCAAAAAAAGAAAGCCCCGTCGAAACGGGGCTTTCTCTGCATTTTTCTCAACACTCTGAAACAAGTGTTCGCTAGAACGGAATCTCATCGTCAGCAAAACCGCTGTCGGCCGGTGCCGGCGACGGCCGTGACGAGCCGCCACGGTCGTCGCTTCCGCGCGAGGGGTTGCCGTAGTTGCTACCACCAGCGCCCTGGCGCTGGCCACCGGCGCTGCTCTGCGGGCGCTCGCGCTGACCACCTCCACCACCGCCTTCATTGCCGCCGAGCATCTGCATCTCGCTGGCGATGATGTCGGTCGAATATTTCTCGACGCCGCTCTTGTCGGTGTACTTGTCGGTGCGCAGCGAGCCTTCGATGTAGACCTGCCGGCCCTTCTTCAGGTATTCGCCGGCGATCTCGGCCAGCCGGCCGAACATCTTGACGCGGTGCCACTCGGTGCGCTCCTGCTTCTCGCCGCTCTGCTTGTCGGTCCAGCTTTCCGACGTGGCGATGCTCAGCGAAGCGATCGCGGTGCCGCTGGTGGTGTAACGCACCTCGGGGTCGTTGCCGAGGTTGCCGACCAGAATCACTTTGTTGATGCCGCGTGCCATGGGATGTCCTCTGTTGAGCCGGCCGTACGTAAGGAGTGGTTACGGCCGGAGTGGTGAATCTGGCTGACTATCATAACCTCGCCGGCCGTCAAATCCACCTGCGCAAACCCCGTCCCGGCGTGGGCCGACTCCGACGCGGACCGTCTGCGCCGGAAGGCCGGCGCTGCAGGGGTTCCCGGCTGCCGTCAGCGGCAGCCGGGGCCGCTTCAGGCGACGATGAAGCGGTGGCCGACCCCCGGCTCGGTCTTCAGCCAGCGCGGGTTGGCCGGGTCATCGCCCAGTTTCTGGCGCAGCTTGCCGATCACGATGCGCAGATACTGGCTGTCGCCGGTATGGGTCGGCCCCCACACCTCGCGCAGCAATTGCTGCTGGGTGACCACGCGGCCGGCGTGGCGCAGCAGCATCGCCAGCACCGCGAATTCCTTGCGCGTCAGCGCCAGCGGCGCGCCGTCCAGGCTCACCTCGCGGCGAGCCAGGTCGATGCTGAGCCGGCCATCGTCGTAGCGCGGCGGCGCCTCCGGTTCGCCCGGCCGGTTGCGCAGCAGCGCGCGCAGCCGCGCCATCAGCTCCTGGATGCCGAATGGTTTGGTCATGTAGTCGTTGGCGCCGCGATCGAGCGCCCGCACCTTTTCGCTTTCGGCATCGCGCACCGACAGCATCAGCACCGGCAGCTGGCTCCACTGGCGCAGCTCGGCCAGCACCGCGTGGCCTTCCATGTCGGGCAGGCCGATATCGAGGACGATCAGATCCGGCGTACGCGTCGCCGCCAGCGCCAGACCCTCGACGGCCGTCGCCGCCAGCAGTACCTCGTAGCCCTCGGCGCGCAAGCCGATGTCGAGGAAGCGGCGGATCTGCGCCTCGTCGTCGATCACCAGGATGCGCGCAGCGGCTGAAGTCATAGGGGGTCGGGCATCACTGTTCGACATCGGGCGGCGGCGGCAACGGCAGGCTGATGCGGATGGTGGTGCCGATGCCGTCGCCGGGCAAGGCCTCCACGCTGCCGCCGTGTGCACCTATCATGCCGCGGCAGATCGCCAGCCCCAGCCCGGTGCTCTGCGATGCGCGATCGCCGCGCGACACCGAGTAGAACATGTCGAAGATACGCGCCCGCTCTTCCTCCGGAATGCCGGGGCCGCGGTCTCTCACGTCGATCAGCAGGCGCTCGCCGCTGCTGTGCACGGTAACCCGCACCGCTTCGTCCGGGGGAGAGAAGCGCGCGGCGTTCTCCAGGATATTGAACAGCGCCTGCTCGATCAGCGCGGGATGCACGTAGAGCAGCACGGTATCCGGCGGCGTCATCGTCTCCACGCGCAGCTCCGGGAACAGCTTGCGCAGGCGCGTCACCGCCGCGGCGACGATCTCGGCGCTGTCGGTCCAGTCGCGGTTGAGTTTCAGCGTGCCATGGCCGAGCCGGGTCATGTCGAGCAGGTTCTGGATGTAGCGATCCAGCCGCTGGCCCTCGCCGAGAATGGCCTGCAGCAGATCGTGACGTTCCTGCGGCGGCAGTTTCTCTTCGTAGCTGATCAGAGTGCCGGCGGCGCCGATCATCGAGGCCAGCGGCGAGCGCAGGTCGTGCGACACCGACGACAGCAGCGCGTTGCGCAGGCGTTCGGTCTCGCCCTGCACTCGCGCCCCTTCGAGCTCGTCGGAAAGTCGTGCGCGTTCCAGCGCCTGGCCGATGTCCTGCGTCATCGCCAGCGCGAGGCTGCGCCGATCGGCATCGGGTTCGCTCATCGCCGGATCGAAACGCAATGCCACGGCGCCCAGCGGGCGGCCTTCGCTGCCAAGCGGCAGCACCCAGTACGGCGCCGCATTCAAGGTGTCGGTGAAACGGCCGGCCTGCTCGCCGTGCCGGTCGCTCCAGTCCGCCGCAGCCAGATCCTGGGTCGACAGCACACGTTCCGGCGGCGCGCTGGCCACCACCCGCAGTACCTGCGCCGCGTCGCGGGCGAGGATGGCCGCCTCGCAGCGCAGCGTCTGCGCCAATGCCTTGCTGCCTGCATCGCGGATGCCATTGGCGTCAGTGCTGGCAGTCAGCTGCTGGCCCAGCGTCAGCAGTGCACGCGCCTGCACGTGCGCGCCACGCAATGATTCCACCTGGCTGGCCAGCCGCGTGGCCAGACGGCTGCAGATCAGTGCAGCCAGGAGGAACAGTGTCACCGTCAGCACGTCGTCTGGGCTGCTGATCTCCAGCGTGTAACGCGGCGGCGCAAAGAAAAAATTGTCGCCGAGAAAGCACAGCGCGGCCGTATAGACGGCCACGGCCATTCGCGTGCGCACCGCCACCACCAGCACCGCAGTGAGGAAGATCAACGACAGGTTCGCCACCGACAGATAGCGGTCGGCGATGAATGCCAGACCGAACGCGATCAAGGTAGCCACCGTGGCGTAGATGTATTCGCCGCGCGAACCTCGCGTGGACGACAGGCGCACTCGCCGGCGCGCCTTCGCGCGCTCGCTCGGCGTGGCGATGATGGTCAGCTCCATGTGCGCGCCGCGGCGCAGCAGCAACTGGGTCAGCGAGCGGCCCAGCATGCGCGCCACCACCCGTTCGCGGGTACGGCCGATGATGATCTGGCCAACGCCTTCGCGGTCCGCGTGCGCCAGCAGTTCGTCGGCGATCGCATGGCCGCGCAGGATGATCGCCTCGCCGCCGAGCCGGCGTGTCAGCCGCATCGCCGCATCCAGCCGCTCGCGCCGGACGGGATCCAGCCTGGCGCCGGTATCGACGAAAGCGACGCTCCACGGTGCGCCGCGCCGTTCGGCGATGCGCCGTGCCACGCGAACCAGGTAGTCGCTCTGCGCGTGGCCGTCGATCGCCGCCAGCACACGACGGCGCACCGGCATCGCGCCGCCACGCGCCAGCATGTGTTCGCGCAGATCGCTGTCGACGTGGCCGGCGATGGTCTCCAGCGCCAGCTCGCGCAGCGCGGCCAGGTTGGTGGGCGAGAAGAACGCGTTCAATGCCGCCGCCGCGGTCTCCGGCACGTAGACCTTGCCCTCCTTCAGCCGGCCTATCAGCTCGCGCGGCGGAAGATCGACCAGCATGATGTCGCGCGCGCGGTCGAGAAACGCATCCGGCACCGTCTCGCGCACGGTGATCCCGGTGATCCGGCGCACCTGGTCGTTGAGGCTTTCCAGATGCTGCACGTTGAGCGCGGTGTACACCTCGATGCCGGCATCGAGCAGCTCGGCGATGTCCTGCCAGCGCCGCTCATGGCGACCGCCCGGCAGATTGCGGTGCGCCAGTTCGTCGACCAGCAGCACGGCCGGCTTGCGCGCGAGCGCGGCATCGAGGTCGAATTCGGCGAAGTCGCGGTCGTGGTAACGCACTTGGCGGCGCGGCAACATTTCCATGCCATCCAGCAAGGCTGCGGTTTCGGCGCGACCGTGCGTCTCGGCCAGGCCGACCACCACGTCCACGCCTTGCCGTTTCAGCTCGCGTGCGGCGGACAGCATCGCGTAGGTCTTGCCGACACCGGGGGCGGCGCCGAGAAAGATCTTCAGCCGGCGGGTACGCTCACCCTGCCCGGTGCTCAACAAGGCATCGGCACGCGCTTCGCGGGAGGGTTCGGTCATGTGCTGGCAGGTCCGTTGAATGGCACTACGTTAGCGCGATCGGCTGCCGTGCGTCGGCGGCGCATCCAGCGCAAGGTTGAGTCGCAGCACGTTGACGCGGGGCTCTCCCAGTATGCCGAGCTGGCGTCCGCTGGTGTATTCGTTCACCAGTGCCTGCACCTGCGCGCTGCTCAGTCCGCGCGCCCTGGCCACGCGCTGCAGCTGGTACTGCGCCGCTGCCTGGCTGACCTCCGGGTCGAGTCCGCTGCCCGAGGCGGTGACCAGGTCCACCGGCACCGGCGCGGTGTTGCCCGGATCCACGGCACGCAGTGCGGCGATGCGCTGCTTCGCCGCATCGGCCAGGACCGAATGGGTCGGACCTTGGTTGGACCCGGATGATGCGGTGGCGTTGTAAGGGTTCGGCGTGGTGGCCGACGGCCGGCCCCAGAAATACTTCGGGTCGGTGAACGCCTGGCCGATGAGCGCCGAGCCTATCGGCTTGCCGTCCCTTTCGATCAGGCTGCCGTTGGCCTGGTGGGGGAACACCAGCTGGGACAGTCCGGTGGCGGCCAGCGGGTACAGCACGCCGGTGATCACGGTCAGCACCAGCAGCAGCATGAAGGATTGGCGCAACAGTTTGAACATGGGATTGCTCCGGTCAGAACGTGCCTTGCAGCATCACGAAACCGCGGGTGCCACCGACATTGCGGGTGTCGCCGGCGTTGAGGAAGCTGGACGTACGGCGGTAGAAGTCCGCGTTGGTGGCCTGGGTGACGCCGCCGCTCAGCGACCAGTGGCCATTCCACTGGTACTTCAAGGTAGCGCCGAAGTCGCTGTAGCTCGGGTTGCGCGCACCGTCGGCCAGCGGCGCCGCCGACGTGGTGGTGTAATGCGTGTGGCCCGCATGCAGGGCCAGGCTCCACGCAGCGTTCAACGGAATCGCGGCATCCAGCTGCAGGTAGTCCGTACCCTTCGAATCGCCGGTATAGCCCTGCTCGGTGTCGACGCCGAAGTAGTCGGTGAGTGCGCGGTTGTATTTCAGCGTGAACTGCTTCCAGGTCAGCGCGGCATTCATCTCCAGCGTATTCAGCGAGCGCGCGGCCAGACGGGCCCGATCCAGATTGGCGCCCGGATACACATAGCCGTAGAGACCCGCGCGCCACGACCAGCTGCTGTCGATGGACCGGCCGTAGCTCGCATACAGATCCAGCTCCATCGCGCCGCCGGGATAGCTGCGCTCACTGATGCTGGAACCCCAGAAGCCGGCCGCGAAGCCGTTCGGGTCGCTGTAGTCGGCGCCGCCTTGGATCGCCGGCCGGCCCCAGGTCTGGGTGAGGCCGCGGAACATGTAGTCGCTGGTCACCGCGACGTTGCCGGTGACCGGACTGGCCGGCGCACTGTCGGCCCGTGCCGCCGTGATGCCGGCGAGGGAGAAAAGCGCTGCCGCGGCAGCGAGGAAACGCAACTTCATCGTGAAAACTCCGGTATCGAACCCGTGACGGCGGACGTTCAGGCCAGGTGGAACACCACCAGCAGCAAGTCGATCAGCTTGATGCCGAGGAATGGCACCAGCACGCCGCCGAGCCCGTACACCAGCAGGTTGCGGCGTAGCAGCGCGCCGGCGCCGAGCGCGCGGTACTTCACGCCCTTCAGCGCCAGCGGGATCAGGAAAATGATGATCAGCGCGTTGAAGATCACCGCCGACAGGATCGCGCTCTGCGGTGTCGCCAGATGCATCACGTTGAGCGCGTTCAACGCCGGATAGGTGGTGGCGAACGCAGCCGGGATGATCGCGAAATACTTGGCGATGTCGTTCGCGATCGAGAACGTGGTCAGCGAGCCCCGGGTGATCAGCATCTGCTTGCCGATTTCCACCACCTCGATCAGCTTGGTCGGGTTGGAATCGAGGTCGACCATGTTGCCGGCTTCTTTCGCCGCCTGCGTGCCGGTGTTCATCGCCACCGCCACGTCGGCCTGTGCCAGCGCCGGTGCGTCGTTGGTGCCGTCGCCGCACATCGCCACCAGCCGGTTCTCCGACTGGATGTCGCGGATCAGCTTGAGCTTGGCTTCCGGCGTGGCTTCGGCCAGGAAATCATCGACGCCGGCCTCGGCCGCGATCGCTGCGGCGGTGAGCGGATTGTCGCCGGTGATCATGATGGTCTTGATGCCCATCTTGCGCATCTCGGCGAAACGCTCCTTGATGCCGCTCTTGACGATGTCCTTCAGCTCGATCACGCCCAGCGCGCGGTCGCCTTCGGTGACGATCAGCGGGGTGGCGCCGCGGCGCGCGACTTCCTCGGCGATGTTCCTCACCAGCGGCGGCAGCTGGCTGCCCTGCGCTTCCAGATATTTCTCCACCGCATCGAGTGCGCCCTTGCGGATGTGTCGGTCACCTGCATCGACACCACTCATCCGCGTCTGCGCGGTGAACGGCACGAAGTGCGCCGCGCTCGCCGGCACCGTCTCGCGCAGGCCAAAACGCTCGCCGGCCAACATGACGATGCTGCGCCCTTCGGGCGTCTCATCGGCCAGCGAGGCCAGTTGCGCCGCCTCGGCCAGCGTGCTTTCGGCGATGCCGGGCGCCGCGTGAAACGCCACCGCCTGGCGGTTGCCCAGGGTGATCGTGCCGGTCTTGTCCAGCAGCAGCACGTCGACGTCGCCGGCAGCCTCCACCGCACGGCCGGAAGTGGCGATCACGTTGGCACGGATCATCCGGTCCATGCCGGCGATGCCGATCGCCGACAACAGCGCGCCGATCGTGGTGGGGATCAGGCACACCAGCAGCGCGATCAGCACGGTGAGCGTGATCGGGTTGCCGGCGCCGGTCGCCTGCACGCTGTAGATCGAATACGGCAACAAGGTCGCGCAGGCCAGCAGGAAGATCAGGGTGAACTTGGCCAGCAGGATGGTCAGCGCGATCTCGTTCGGCGTCTTGCGGCGCTTGGAACCTTCCACCATCGCGATCATGCGGTCGAGAAAGCTCTCGCCCGGATTGCTGGTGATGCGCACCACCAGCCAGTCGGACAGCAGCTGGGTGCCCCCGGTGACCGCGCTGCGATCGCCGCCGGACTCGCGGATCACCGGCGCGGACTCGCCAGTGATCGCGCTCTCGTTGACGCTGGCCGCGCCCACCACCACTTCGCCGTCGCCGGGGATCTGTTCGCCGGCCTCGACCAGCACATGGTGACCGGTGCGCAGATCGCTGGACGGCACGAAGGTGATCGCAGCATCGCGCTCGGGACTGGCCAGCTTCTTGGCTACCACATCCTTGCGCGAGCTGCGCAGCGCATCGGCCTGCGCCTTGCCGCGACCCTCGGCCAGCGCCTCGGCGAAGTTGGCGAACAGCAAGGTGAACCACAGCCACAGGCTGACCCAGAAGATGAAGCCGGTCGGCGCCTCGCCGTGACCGGCGAGTGCCTGCGCCCACAGCGCCGTGGTGAGCACGCTGCAGACGAACACCACGAACATCACCGGATTGCGGAATTGCATCCGCGGGGAAAGCTTGCGGAACGAATCGGCGACGGCCTCGAGCACCAGCTCGCGGTGGAAACTCCTGCTGGAATCGGCGCTCGCCGCTTGAGTATGCGAAGTCATGGATCAGTGTCCCGGCGAAATCGAATGAACCGACATGAGTTGCTCGGCGATCGGCCCCAGCGCCAGCGCGGGCAGAAAGGTCAGCGCGCCCACCACGATCACCACGCAGGCCAGCAGCGTGACGAACAACGGCGTGTGCGTAGGCAGCGTGCCGGCGGACTCCGGCACATGGCGCTTGGCGGCCAGCGCGCCGGCCATGGCCAACATCGCCACAATCAGCGGGAAGCGCGCCAGGAACATGCAGATGCCCAGCAGCACGTTCCAGAACGGCGTGTTGGCGGACAGTCCGGCGAACGCGCTGCCGTTGTTGTTGGAAGCCGAGCTGACCGCGTACAGGATCTCGCTGAAGCCGTGCGCACCGGGGTTGGCGATGCCGGCAACCCCCGCCGGCGTCATCACCGCAATAGCCGTACCGACCACTACCAGCGCGCACGGCAGCAGCACCGCGAGGCTGGCCATCTTCATTTCATAGGCTTCGATCTTCTTGCCCAGGTATTCGGGCGTCCGGCCCACCATCAGGCCGGCGATGAACACCGCCACCACGGCGAAGGCGAGCATGCCGTACAGGCCCGAGCCGACGCCGCCGAAGATCACCTCGCCGAGCTGGATCAGCCACATCGGAATCATCCCGCCGATCGGGGTGAACGAGTCGTGCATCGCATTCACCGAGCCGTTCGAAGCGGCGGTGGTGGCGGTCGCCCACAACGTGGAGTTGACGATGCCGAAGCGGGTCTCCTTGCCTTCCATGTTGCCGCCGGCCTGCAGCACCGAGGCGTGCTGGTCGACACCGAGATGGGCAAGCAGCGGATTGCCGGCCTGCTCGGCCGCCGTGCACGCCAACAACAGCGGGATGAAGATCACCAGCATCACCGCCAGCAGCGACCAGCCTTGGCGGCGGTCGCCGACCATCTGGCCGAAGGTGTAACAAAGCCCGGCGGGAATCAGCAGGATCGCCAGCAGCTCGAGAAAATTGCTCAGCGGCGTGGGGTTCTCGAAGGGGTGCGCCGAGTTCACGTTGAAGAAGCCGCCACCGTTAGTGCCCAGCTGCTTGATCGCGATCTGCGAGGCCGCCGGCCCCATCGGCAAGGTCTGTGTGCCGACCTGCACCGGTTTCATCAACGCGTTGCCGGCGGCATCCTTTTGCTGGTTGCCCGCCGCGTCCAGTACCGGCTCGCTGACCGTGGTGGTCTGCACCACCGGCACTGTGAGGTACGGCTTGAAGTTCTGCACCACGCCTTGCGACACCAGCAGCAGCGTCAGCAACAGCGACAGCGGCAGCAGCAGATAAAGCGTGCTGCGCGTGAGGTCGACCCAGAAGTTGCCCAGCCCCTTGGCGCTGCGGCGGCTGAAGCCGCGAATCACCGCTATCAGCACCGCGATGCCGGTGGCCGCGGAAACGAAGTTCTGGACCGCCAGACCCAGCATCTGGGTCAGGTAGCTCATCGTCGATTCGCCGCCGTAGCCTTGCCAGTTGGTATTGGTGGCGAAGCTGATCGCCGTGTTCATCGACGAGTCCGCCGACACCGCGCCGAAGTGCTGCGGATTCAGCGGCAGCCACGGCTGCAGGCGCTGCAATGCGTATACCACCAGCACGCCGAGGACATTGAACAGCAGCACGGCCAGCGCGTAACGCTTCCAGCCCATGTCCTCGTCGGCGCGAATGCCGCAGACGCGATAGATGAAGCGCTCGCCGCCGGCGCCGATGCGGGTGACGCGGTTGGGCGTGTCGGAGAACACCGCGGCGATGTAGCCGCCCAGCGGCTTCACCAGCAACAGCAGCACGGCCAGGTAGAACCCCATCTGGAGATAGTCGTTGGCGGTCATTCGAACCACTCCGGCTTGAGCAAGGCCACGCACAGATAGCCGGCCAGCGCCAGCGCGATCAGCGCGGCGAACACGTAAAGGACATTCATGGGCAGAAACTCATGCAGGCATGGCGGGAAGGAAAAGGCGCGCGGCAATCACGCGCGCGGACCCAGCCGATCGCAGATCAGCGCAAAGCCCAGCGTGGCCGCGCACAGCACCAGCAGGAACAGCAGATAGACGAAATCCATCGACGTCGACTCCGGGAGAGAACGACGCGCACTGTAGGAAGTGCCGCATAAGAACGGGGTAGCGAATCGGCCGCGGCGCGTATAGAACGCGTAAAGGTTTTCGGACGCCGGGTCAGCCCGCGGATCAGGCGGTCATGTGCAGCCCGTCGTCACCGTCCGCCGCGGATTCCGACGGCAGCCGTTCGATCGCATAGCCGGCCGAATCCCACGCATCGAGCCCGCCCTGCAGCGGGCGCACGCGCTGGTAGCCGATCGCCATCAGCAGCTGCGCGGCCTTCGCCGCGGAGACCTCGTTCGGGCAGCTGCAGTAGATCACCAGTTCGCGATCCGGCGGGATGCCGACCAAGACCTGGTCGACGCTGTCCAGGTCCGCCAGCAAGGCGCCGGGGATGATGCGTGTGTCGAGCAGGCGAGCGGCCTGCGAACGCACGTCGACCACGATGGGAGTCTGTCCGGCGGCAATGGACTCGTTCAACTCGTCCACCGTGATGCGCGCCATGCGCAAGGCCAGCAGCAGGCGGCGGCGCTGCCACCACTTGGCGGCGATATAGAGAGCGAGCAAGACCAGCAGCAACTCGAACGCCAGCGTGCCGGCACTCGCCAGCGCGGCCAGCACCACGTCGATCTGCGCGGCGAAAGCGTAGCCCAGCCCCACCGCAAGGCCGGCCCACAACAGCGAGCCAAGCCCGTCCAGCAGCAGAAACGTGGGCATGCGCAAGCCCATCGCACCCACCAGCGGCGGCGCCACCGTGGACAGCCCCGGCACGAACTTGGCGACCAGCAGCACCCGTCCACGCCAGCGCTGGAAACGCAGTTCGGACTGCTTCACGCACGAATCGGGCGACAGCGAGATGCGGCAGAGCGTGCGCATCACGCCAGAACCGAAACGCCTCCCGGCCCAGTACCAGGCCAGGTCGCTGAGCAGGCACGCCAGTACCGCGGCCAGCACCACGGCAGCCACGGGCAACCTGTGGTTGGCCGCCAGCGCGCCGGCCACGATCATGGTGGGCACCGCCGGCACCGGTACGCCGGCCTGCTCCGCCAGCACGTTGAAGAACACCAGCAGCAAGCCGTATTGGGCGATCAACGCGATGATTTCATGGGCCATCGGATCGGTACTCGGTGCACGCTCGCCTACCGCGGATACGGATGATTGGGCCGGCGAATGGCTATTGCAATCGCCTCGTGCATAGCCGCCACCGCGTTTGTGACGATATACCGCGGCGCGATCTCTCGCACGGCCTTATAATCGCAACGATACGCCGCCTTGAAGCCTCCATGACCCTGATGCCCGCCGACGCCAGCCGCCCTGCCGACTTCGCCCATGTGCGTGACCTCGCCGCTGCCGACATGCAACGCGTCGACGCGCTGATCCGCCAGCGGCTGTCCTCCCACGTGGTGCTGATCAACCAGATCGCCGACCACATCATCGCCAGCGGCGGCAAGCGGTTGCGCCCGATGCTGCACGTGCTGGCCGCCGGTGCCGCCGGCTACACCGGCGAGCAGCAGATCAAGCTGGCGGCGGTGATCGAATTCATCCACACCTCGACCCTGCTGCACGACGATGTGGTCGACGAATCCGACCTGCGCCGCGGCCGCAAGACCGCCAACGCGCTGTGGGGCAACGCCGCCAGCGTGCTGGTCGGCGATTTCCTGTATTCGCGCTCGTTCCAGCTGATGGTGGAACTGGATGACATGCGCATCATGCGCATCCTCGCCGACACCACCAACACGATCGCCGAGGGCGAGGTGCTGCAGCTGCTCAACATCGGCAACGCCGACGTCAGCGAAGCAGCCTACCTGGCCGTGATCGAGCGCAAGACGGCGGTGCTGTTCGCGGCCGCCACCGAACTCGGCGGCATCCTCGGCGGCCTGCCGGAAATCCAGGTGGCCGCACTGCGCCGCTATGGCATGGAGCTCGGCTACGCGTTCCAGATCGCCGACGACTTGCTGGACTACCTCGGCGACGCCGGCACCCTGGGCAAGAACATCGGCGACGACCTGGCCGAGGGCAAGCCGACGCTGCCGCTGATCTACGCGCTGGAAAAGGCGAACCCCGAACAGGCGCAATCGCTACGCCATGCGATCGAACACGGCGGGCTCGACTCGCTCGACCGCATCATCGCCTCGATCCGCGATTCCGGCGCGCTGGAACGCACGCGCGACCGTGCGTTGATGCACGCACAGGCCGCACGCGAGGCGTTGTCGGCACTGCCCGCCTCGGCCTATCGCGACGCGCTGGCGACGCTGACCGACTATTCGGTGCAGCGCGCGTTCTGATTCACGCTTTTTTGGCAGCGCCCCAAGGCGGACGATCTCGCGACGGGCCCGGCGTCGGCAATGCGCCTGACAATTCATGCGAGCCGAAACCGTTTCGCGGCCGGGCCAGGGAGAGATGCCGGGTACCATGGCATGCATGCCCCACCTCGCCGATCGGAACACGCGCATGAAAGTGATCAATCTTGCCGAAAAGCTCTCGACATTCTCCGGACACTGGCAACCCCGAGTCGTCGGCCAGTTCAATGGCCACGACCTCATGGTCGTCAAGGTCAAGGGCGAATTCGTCTGGCACAAGCATGACGACACGGACGATTTCTTCCTCGTCCTCCACGGCCGCCTGACGATCCGCATGCGGGACGGAGACGTCACGCTCGGTCCCGGCGAGGTCTTCGTCGTTCCCAAGGGTGTGGAGCATTGCCCTGTTGCGGAAGAAGAAGCGCACCTCCTCCTCATCGAACCCTCGGGCACCCCAAACACCGGAAACGCCGAAACCGCAGCGCCTCGGCGCGTCGTCTAGCACGGCAATCGCGAAAGATACCCGCCCGCCCATCGCGCGGACCCGCACCCGGCCCCACGCAGCCGGGTCGGCAAAAAGGGCGGTGCGACCGCCGGGCCGTCCCGGCACTCCGGCTCAGTTCGTACCGGCGAACGCGTGATCCAGCCAGTCGTGCATCAGCCGGTAGCTGCGCGTGGCGGCGCGTTCGTCGTAGCGGCAACCCGGCGAATTTTCGCCCACCTCGGTGAAGCAGTGCACGGCATTGCCGATCACCACGAACTGCCAGTCGGCCGGACTGGCGCGCATCTCGTCCATGAACTTGTCCGCATCCGGCATGGTGCCCTTGTCGTCGGCACCGTTCATCGCCAGCACGCGGGCCTTGATGTGTTTCGCCAGCGCCGGGTCGTCGGTGGTCAGGCCGCCATGGAACGACACCACCGCGGCGACGTCCGCGCCGCTGCGCGCGAGATCCAGCACCGCCGAACCGCCGAAGCAGAAGCCGATCGCGCCCAGCTTGCCGGCGTCGATCGGCGCACTGGCGACCTGCGCCCTCAGCTGGGCCAGCGCCTCGTCGATCCGCTTGCGCATCAGCGCACGATCGCCGTACAGCGGTTTCACCGCCGCCTTCGCCTGGTCGGCGTTGCCCTGCTGCGGGCGCACGCCGGCACCGTACATATCGGTGAGCAGGATGACGTAGTCCCTGCCTGCGATCATCTCGGCCTTCTGCACGGCCGCCTCGTTGATGCCGTACCAGTTCGGCACCATCACCAGGCCGGGCCGTTTCGCGGTCGTCGCATCGTCATAGACCAGCACGCTGTGGAAGCGCGTGCCGTCCAGGGTCCATTCCACCGGCCGCTGCACCATCTTCGCCTGCGCGGCGAAACTGGTGCCGGCAAACAACAGCAAACCGCAAAGTCGGGCAATGCGCATGGTGAATCCTCCGATGAATCCGCGGGTTCCTCCCCTGCTTGCAGGGAAGAGTGAAATTCAGAATCCGGCAGCGTGTTCCGAAAGGCGCCGCTTCAGCGGAGCCAGGTGATCGAGCAGTCGTACGCCGAGCCCGCGTGCGGCGACCAGCGCCGGTGATTGCCACGCGTAGATGCGCGCCAGTGCATCGAAGCCCAGCGCATCCAGTGTATCGGCGCTGCGCCGGCGGCGCGCATAGCGGCGCAGCACGTGGGCGGCGCCGATGTCGCGGCCCGCGGCGCGCGCGGCGACCAGCGTGTCGCGCAGCTCAGCCACGTCGCGCAGCCCCAGATTGACGCCTTGCCCGGCCAGCGGATGCACCGCGTGGGCGGCATCGCCCAGCAATACGAAGCGATCTGCCTGATAGCGTTCGGCCAGCTGCAGTTTCAACGGAAACGCCGCGCGCTTCGTGCTGCCGAGGATCCGGCCCAGCCGAAAATCGCTGGCGATGCCGAGCTCGTCGAGGAAAGCCTGGTCGTCCAGCGCCAATACGCGTTGGGCTTCGGCCTCGGGCAACGACCACACCAGCGAGCTGCGGCCGTCGGCCAGCGGCAGCAACGCCAGCGGCCCGCTAGACAGGAAGCGTTGCCAGGCCGTGTTCTCGTGCGGACGTTCGGTGCGGACGTGCGCGACCACCGCACGCTGCGCGTAGTCGCGGCCGTGCGTACCGATACCGGCCAGCTGGCGCAGCGGCGAAGCGGCGCCATCGGCGGCCACCAGCAACCTGGCAGTGAGTGTTTCGCCATCCGCCAGTTGCAACTGGATGCGATCCTCGCGCGCCTCGAAACCCTTCACCTCGGCCGGGCACAGCCGACGCACGCCGCACATGGATGTGCCAGTACCGCGGGCGCAGGCGACGGCAGGGATGCCGGAGTCAGAGCAATACAGGGAGCGATTGCCGGATGCGCCGGAGCTGCCGCCAGCCGCTTCCAGCGCCTGCCACAGCGCCCACTGCACCAGATTGTTCTCGACGATGTAGCCGAGCAGGTCGCGCCCCGCGCCGGTCGCGTCGAAATCGATCGCGGCGCCGCTCTCGGCATCCCATACATGCATGTGCGCATACGGGCCGGCGCGTGCATCGCGAATGCACGTCCAGACGCCCAGATCACCCAGCAGCGCCAGCGACGACGGCGCCAGTCCGACCACGCGCAAGTCCACTTCGTCGCTCGCATGCCACGCCGCCGGCGCACGCGCCTCCAGCAAGGCGGTGCTGAAACCGGCGCGCGCCAGCGCCAGCGCAGCGGCGGCACCGACCATGCCGCCACCGACCACGGCGACATCCAGTGCCGGCGCGCGGCGGCGGATCGAAGCCTCTTGTGCCGTCGTGTTCATGGCAGCCGCTCCAGCACGGCGTGCGGCGGCTCGCCGCGGAAACCCATGCCGCGCCGCGCCAGCGCGCGCTGCAGCGGCGGCACACGATCGCAGGCCAGCAACGCCAGCGAGCGCAGCGGCGCCAACAGCGGTTGCGGCAGGCAGGCCAGCCGCACCAGGCCATGACTCATCGCCATGGTGCCTTCGCGATCCGGCGTGCGCCGTGCGGCATAGTGTTCCAGCAGCTCGGCGGCGCCTGGGTCGGGGGAGACGGCTACCAGTTCGGCCAGCGTCAACGCATCGCGCAGACCCAGGTTGAAGCCTTGCGCACCGATCGGATGCACGGTCTGCGCGGCATTGCCGACCAGCACGGCACGGGGCCCGATCAGCTGTGCGGCCGCGACGCGGTGGATGGCGTACGGGTGCCGTTTGCCAGGCCGGTTCAGCCGACCCAGCCGCCAGCCGAAACGCCGTTGCGCCAGTTCGATGAAGGCCGCATCGTCGAGCGCGGCGATCGCCTCCGCATCGTCGGCAGCCACGGTGAACACCAGCCCGCAGCGACGCTCGGCCAGCGGCAGCAGCGCGATCGGACCGTCGTCGGCGAAGCGTTCGTAGGCGCGGTTCGCGTGATGGCGTTCCGGGGTGATCGTGCAGACGAACAACGTCTGCTGGTAATCGTGATGTTCGGCCGCGATGCCGAGCTGCGTGCGCACGAACGAGCCGGTGCCATCGGCACCGACCAGCAGCGGCGTATCGAGGCTGCGCCGACCGTCCGGCGTGCCGATCTGCGCGCGCCAGCCGTCGGCTCGCGGTTCCAGTGCGGCCAGGGTGGCCGGTGCAAGCCGGGTGAGCCGGGTACATTCGTCGAGCCGACGCAGCAGGGCCGTGCCGAGTTCGCGGGCGGGCAGCGTCCAGCCCAATGCATCGACGCCTTGCCTGTCCGCATCGATGCGGGCGCTGCCGAATTCGCCGGCGCGGCTGACACGGATATGCCTGATCGGTGTGGCCTGCGCGGCGGCATGGCGCCATACGCCGATCGCGGCCAGCCCGTTGACGGTGGCGCGCGCCAGCGCAAGGTTGCGTTCGTCGTAGCTGGGCTGGGCGTCGGCGCGCGGCGCGGCGGTTTCGACCAGGGTGGCGGCGATGCCGGCCGCATCCAGTGCGATCGCCAGACTGGCGCCGACCAGGCCGCCGCCGACGATCAGGACGCCGGATGGGTTCGAGGCGCGGGATACGGGCACATTCATGCGTCGATGATACGCGGTGAGGCCGTCTGTGTTGCAGTGCATTGGGCTAGACTAGCGGTCTGTCCGGACACCCCCAATGGAACTCCTCATGGTCAAGACAACGGCCCAACGCCTCGGCATCCTTCTCGCGCTCGCCGTGCTGATGGCGGCTACCCGCACGCATCATTCGCTGCTGCATCATTTCGATGCGTTGCCGGATGCGTCCTGGGGGATCTTCTTCCTCGCCGGCTTCTGGCTGCGCGGTGCCGGTCGCTGGGCGTTCCCGCTGCTGATGGCCGAGGCGGTGCTGGTCGATTACCTGGTGATCAACGGCCAGGGCATCGACTTCTGGAGTCACTACTGCGTCTCGGTGGCCTACTGGTTCCTGATTCCGTCGTACTTCAGCCTGTGGCTGGGCGGCAGCTGGCTGGCGAAGCACCAGGCCGGCCTGCGCCTGCAGACGCTGGCGATGGCGGCCGTGGCGCTGGCGGTGAGCTGGGCGGCCTGCTACCTGGTCTCCAACGGCAGCTTCTACTGGCTGAGCAACAGCGTGCCGCTGCCGCGCAGCTTTGCGGCCTGGTTCGCCAACCTGGGCGACTGGTACCTGCCGTTCCTGCAGACCACCGCCTTGTATGTCGGTGTCGGTGCCGTGCTGCACGTGCTCGCGGTCCAGCTGACCCGGACCTTGAAGCACGCCGGGCAGCCCAACCTGCCGCACTGAACCGACGCGCCGAATCGCAATGGGCAACCGTCTCTCGAAGATCTACACACGCACCGGCGACGACGGCAGCACCGGCCTCGGCGACGGCTCGCGCGTGGGCAAAGACTCGTTGCGGGTCAGCGCTTACGGCACGGTGGACG
The DNA here is from genome assembly GCF_042657005.1 of Rhodanobacter terrae. Taxonomy (NCBI): domain Bacteria; kingdom Pseudomonadati; phylum Pseudomonadota; class Gammaproteobacteria; order Lysobacterales; family Rhodanobacteraceae; genus Rhodanobacter; species Rhodanobacter terrae. Next base: position 34,926 of record NZ_JBHSNG010000029.1, on the reverse strand, counting down.
AACTCAACAGCACGATCGGCATGATGCTGGCGGCCGACGGCGTCACCGACGACGTGCGCGAGGCGCTGACCCAGGTCCAGCACGACTTGTTCGACCTGGGCGGCGAGTTGTGCATCCCCGGCATGGCGATGGTCGAGGACAGCGATATCGACCGGCTGGAAAACATCCTGGACCGTCTCAACGAACCGTTACCGCCGCTGAAGGAGTTCATCCTGCCCGGTGGCGGCATGGCGGCGGCCTGCGGACACCTGGCGCGCACCGTATGCCGGCGTGCCGAGCGCGAAGTAATTGCGCTGGCACGCGCGGAAGACATCCGCAACCAGCCGCAGCGCTATCTGAACCGGCTGTCCGACCTGCTGTTCGTGATCTCGCGCGTACTGGCGCGCGCCAGCGGCCACGGCGAAGTGCTGTGGCAACATGAGCGCCGCCGCAAGCCCCAGGCTGCCGGGTAGGCTGCCGCATGCTGCGGCTATACACCCATTCCGCCTGCCTGCAGCACGATCCCGGCCCGGGACATGCCGAGCGTCCGGCGCGCCTGCGCGCCGTGCTGCAGGCGCTGGACCACGACCGCCATGCCGCGCTGGACCGGGTCGAGGCGCCGCGCGCCACTCGCGAACAACTGCTGCGGGTGCACAGCAACGCCCACGTCGAACACATCCTGGCCAGCGCCCCTCCGGAAGATGGCACGTATCGGCTGGACGAGGACACGGTGATGTCGCCCGGCTCGGTCGAGGCCGCCCTGCGCGCCGCCGGCGCCACGGTGGCCGCCGTGGATGCCGTACTGTCCGGCGCGGTCCGGCGCGCGTTCTGCGCGGTGCGCCCGCCCGGCCACCACGCCACCCGCGATCAGGCGATGGGCTTCTGCCTGTTCAACAACATCGCGGTGGCCGCCGCGCATGCACTGGCCGCGCACGGGCTGAAGCGGATCGCGATCGCCGACTTCGACGTGCATCACGGCAACGGCACACAAGCCATCTTCGAGCGCGAACCCCGCGTGCTGTTCGTTTCCAGTCACGAGTCGCCGCTGTATCCGGGCAGCGGGCACGAGGACGAGCGCGGCGTCGGCAATATCGTCAACGGTCCCTTGTCGCCCGGCGCCGGCTCGCAAGAGTTCCGCGAACTGTGGGACGGCGTATTGCTGCCCCGAATGCATGCGTTCAAGCCTCAGCTGGTACTGGTCTCGGCCGGTTTCGATGCACACCGCAACGATCCGCTGGCGAATATCCGGCTGGTCCAGGAAGACTATGCCTGGATCACCGAACGGCTGGCGGCACTGGCCGACACGCACGCCGAAGGCCGGCTGGTTTCCACGCTAGAAGGCGGCTACGACCTGGCGGCGCTGGCCGCCAGCGCGGCTGCACATGTCAATGCATTGATGGTCTAGAGACGCCCTGATCTATTCGGCACAGGCGGCATCACCCCATCATTATTTTTCAATCGGTTGGGGCCTGTGCCGAATAGATCAGGGCGTCCCTAGTTGCCAATGGCCCAGGTTCCGGGCATGTCGCCGCGCGTCATTCTGCTCAATTTCTGCTCACTCGCGCTGAACCGTTGTCCCGACCTGCAAGGTTTGCCTGCCGTATTAGGGGTCTTTCTGCTAGCTTAACGAGCCTTCAAAGTCGGCAGATTTCCATAGTGATGCCCAAGCTACCTCCACGCCGCCTGCTGGCGGTTGCCGCAGCACTTGCCCTGATCAGCGGCCAGGCCGACGCCAAGGGTGGCCACAGCCATCCCAAAACCTCGCTCGACGGCGCCGAACAGGCGTGTCCGCTGGGCTCGTTTCACTGCGCGCCGCGGCCGTACAACTACGCGATGTGCCGGCCCAATGCATTGCTGGAATTCTACGATCCCAGCCTCGGCAAGGACCCCAGCTTGCGCGAGACCAGCCCCACCCAGGTGCATGCGCAGCACGTGGACAGTTCCAACCAGTCGGTCTATCACCTGTCCGGCGACGTGAAACTGCAGCGCGCCGACCAGCAGCTGCAGGCCGATACCATCGATTACAACGACAGCACCACCGATTACGACGCCCGCGGCAACGTGCGCTACCAGGAGGCCGGGCAGTTGCTGGCCGGCACGCACATGCGCGGCAACACCGATGCCAGCCGCGGCATCGCCGACGACGTGCGCTACCAGATGCTCGATTCGCGGGGCAACGGCGTGGCCAGGCAGGGCCAGATGCTGGATGCGCTGCATACCCGTTATTCGGCGGCGACCTACTCCACCTGCGACGTCGGCCATCACCTGTGGGAGTTCCGCGCCAAGTCGATCACCATCGACAAGGACACCGGCGTCGGCGTGGCGCGCAACGCCACCATGCGGCTCGGCAACGTGCCGTTCCTGTACCTGCCGTATTTCACCTTCCCGACGGACGACCGGCGCAAGAGCGGTTTCCTGTATCCGACCATCGGCAACACCAGCCGCTCCGGGTTCGAGATCAGCACGCCGTATTACCTGAACCTGGCGCCCAACTACGACGCCACGCTGGATCCGCGCATCTACAGCGACCGCGGCGCGATGCTGGCCGGCGAATTCCGCTATCTGATACCGGGCAGCAACGGCCAGCTCAACCTGGAATATGTGCCGCACGATCACGGCGACAACGATGGCCTGGCCAATACCAAGGGCGATTCGCGCTACCTGGTCAACTTCTCCGACCGTACGGCGCTGTGGCAAGGCTGGCAGTTCGTGGGTTCGTACAACCACGCGTCGGACAGCAGCTACCTGTACGACTACGGCAATGCGCTGTCCCACGCCGCGGTCTATACGTTGGCGTCCAACGCCGCGATCATGGGTGGCGGCAAGTGGTGGAACGCCTCGTTCGGCGGCACCATCTACCAGAACACGAACCCGTTCGTGAACGCCAACGGGTTGCCGTACAAGCAGCTGCCGTACGCGAACTTCAGCATGAACCTGCCGTTGTCGCGCTGGCTGGAATTTGGCATGGACACCTCGGCAGCGGCGTTCCGCAAAGCCGGCTTCGTCGAGGGCCAGCGCGAGGATATCTATCCCTACCTGGCGGCGGATTTCGGCACTTCGGCGTGGTTCGTGCGACCGAAGGTCGCCTATCGCTACACCGCCTACCAGCTGAGCGGTGGCTATCAGGATTACGGCTACGGCGGACTGCTGGGCAGCGGCGGTGTCACCCCGTTCGACCAGAAGTCGCCAAGCCGCGCTCTGCCGGTGGTCAGCCTCGACAGCGGGCTGGTGTTCGATCGCAGCACCTCGCTGTTCGGCGACAACTACACGCAGACCCTGGAACCTCGGCTGTACTACCTGTATGTGCCGTACCGCAACCAGGACAACCTGCCGCTGTTCGACACCAACCTGATGTCGTTCGACTACTGGCAGCTGTTCTCGACCAACCAGTTCTCCGGCGCAGACCGGCAGATGGATGCCAACAACCTCACCGCGGCGCTCACCACCCGCCTGCTCGACGACAGCGGCGTGGAGCGCGTGTCCGCCAGCATCGGCCAGATCCACTATTTCAGCCCGCAGAAGGTGTTGGGCACCGACTGGACCGGGTCGGCCTACGTGGCTCAGCTCGACGTACAGCTCAGCGACCGCTGGCGCCTGAACAGCTCCTACCAGTGGAGCCCGAACACCCGCCTAACCGACATGGCTGCGCTGGAACTGCAGCGCCGCCTGGGTACGGACGGCATCCTCAACTTCTCGTACCGCTACCGTCGCGGGCTGCTGGAACAATACAGCGCATCCGCGGTCTACCCGATATCCGAACGCTGGCGCCTGGTGGGATCGTGGACTTATTCGGTCGTGGACCGCGAGACCATCGACGCCCTGGCCGGCGTGGAATACGACAGCTGCTGCGTGTCGCTGCGGCTGGTCGACCGCAACTATGTCAACCAGAGCTACTACGGTTTCGGCCCGGCTCCCACTGGCAGCAATATCAACCGTCGCGACAACGCGATCATGTTCGAAGTGGTTTTCAAGGGGCTGGGCTCCTCCGGCGGCCAAATCGATCCACTGCTGCGCCGTGATATTCTCGGCTATCAATAAACGCATTCGCCCCGGCGATTCAGGCTTTCCATCGATGAAGCAATCCATTGCATCTCTCCTGCTCGCGCTCGCGATCATGCTCCCCGCCCATGCCCAGATGCTGACACCGGCCGCGCCGGCCACCCAGCCGCTGGATCGCATCGTGGCCGTCGTCAACGACGACGTGATCCTGCAGAGCGAACTGAACAGCGCCGTGGCCTCGGTACAGCAGCAATATGCCGGCCATGCCGACCAGCTGCCGCCGATGAACGTGCTGCAGCAGCAGGTGCTCGATCGCGTGGTGCTGATGCGCCTGCAGATCCAGAAAGCGCAGGATCAGGGCATCCACGTCTCCGACGCCGATGTCGACCAGGCGATCCAGGGCGTGGCTCAGCAAAACAAGCTCACCCCCGAGGAGCTGCGCGCCCAGGTGGAGCAGAGCGGCGCCAGCTTTGCCGCGTTCCGCCAGCAGTTGAGTGACCAGATCACTGTGCAGCGGCTGCATCAAAGCGTGGTGCAGGATTCGGTCTCGGTCACCGACAGCGAGATCGACAACCTGCTCAGCAGCCCCACCTACAAGGCCGGTGAAGTACATCTGGCGCACATCCAGATCAGCATCCCCGGCGGCGCCGACGCGGCCGCGATCCAGGCCAGCCAGGGCAAGGCCGAGCAGGCGCTTGCCGCGATCAAGGGCGGCATGGACTTCAACGCCGCGGCGATCCGCTACTCCGATGCGCCCGATGCGCTGGATGGCGGCGACCTCGGCTGGCGGCGGATGGACGAGATCCCGGCCGCCTTCGCCGACACGATCGGCTCGATGAAGCCCGGCGAGGTCAGCCCGGCGCTGCGCGGTCCGACCGGCTTCCACATCCTCAAACTGATCGACCAGCGCCAGAGCAGCCGCAAGGTGGTCACCGAATTCCATGCGCGGCAGATCCTGATCAAGCCGAGCGAACTGGTGACGCCAGCGCAGGCCGAGCAGAAGGCGAAGGATCTGTACAACCGCATCGCCAACAAGCACGAGGACTTTGCCACCCTGGCGAAGGAAAATTCCAAGGACGACACCACCGCCAACGTGGGCGGCGACATGGGCTGGTTTCAGCCGCAGGCATGGGGCGCGATCATCGGCAACAAGCTGGCCGAGCTGAAGGACAACGAAGTGTCGCAGCCGTTCCAGAGCCAGGCCGGCTGGCACATCCTGCAGCGACTCGGCTCGCGCGAAAGCGACCAGACCGCGCAGATCGAGCGCGATCAGGCCCGTCAGGCGATCGGCACCCGCAAGTCCGAGCAGGTCTACGACGACTATCTGCGCGACCTGCGCTCCAACGCCTATATCAACATCCTGGTGCCGGAGTTGCGCGATACCGACACCCAGGCCGCCGCCGGCACTTCGCCGTAAGCTGATTGAACACCATGCCTCTGCCCCGGCTCGCGGTCACCGCCGGCGAGCCCGCGGGCATCGGCCCGGAACTGCTGATCCGCCTGGCTGCCACATCGCTGGCGGCCAGTCTGGTGGCGGTTGCCGACCGCCAGCTGCTGGAACGCGCAGCCGCGCGTTGCCGCGTGGCCATCGAACTGACTGACGACGACGGCAGCGCGCAGGCAGAACGCCGCCCCGGCAGTCTGCGCCTGCGGCACACACCGCTGGCGGTCGACGAAGCGCCCGGCCGACCCGATCCGCGCAATGCCAGGTATGTGCTCGATACGCTGGCCGAAGCGGCCGATGGCTGCATGGCCGGCCGCTACGACGCGGTGGTCACCGCGCCGCTGCAGAAATCCTCGATCAACGACGCCGGCATCCGTTTCAGCGGCCACACCGAATTCTTCGCCGAGCGCGCGCACGCCGATGTGGTGATGATGCTGGCGAGCCCGGAGCTGCGCGTGGCACTGGCGACCACCCATCTGCCGCTGGCGGCGGTTTCCGCCGCGATCACCCGTGTTTCGCTCATCCGCACGCTACGCATCGTGCACGCCGAACTGTGTGCGAAGTTCGGTATCGCCGCCCCGCGCATCGCGGTGCTGGGCATCAACCCGCATGCCGGCGAAGGCGGCCATCTCGGCCATGAGGAAATCGACACGCTGATTCCCGCACTGGATGCGCTGCGCAGCGAAGGCATGCTCCTGCTCGGGCCGCTGCCCGCCGACACGGCGTTCGTGCCGGCCCAGCGTCGCCGCTACGACGCCGTGCTGGCGATGTATCACGACCAGGCGTTGCCTGTGCTGAAAAGCGAGGCGTTCGACCGCACCGTCAACCTCACTCTCGGCCTTCCGTTCATCCGCACCTCGGTCGACCACGGCACCGCGCTGGATCTGGCCGGCACTGGCACCGCCGATCCGGCCAGCCTGATCGCCGCGGCGAACATGGCCTTGGAACTCGTGGCGCAACGCGCCACTCATCCATCCTCTCCCCCTCGGGGAGAGGAACGAGGTGAGGGGCCAACCTTGCGAAAGTCCCTATGAACGCCCGTCCCAAGAAAAGCTTCGGCCAGCACTTCCTGCACGATCGCCGCTACATCGAACGCATCGTCAGCGCCGTGGCGCCGCGGGCGGAAGATTTCGTGGTCGAGATCGGTCCCGGCGAAGGAGCGCTGACGCTGCCGTTGCTGGCTGTCGCCGGCAAGCTCACGGCGATCGAGCTGGATACCGATCTGATTCCCGGCCTGCGGGCGCGTGCCGCCGGCGTCGGCGAACTGCACGTACTCCACGCCGATGTATTGAAAGTGGACTTCAGCGCACTGGCGCATAGCCACGGCGTGCCGCGGCTGCGCATCGTCGGCAACCTGCCCTACTACATCTCCAGTCCCATCCTGTTCCACTGCGTCGAGCATGCCGCGGCGATCCAGGACATGCATTTCATGCTGCAGAAGGAAGTGGTCGACCGGATGGCCGCCGAGCCGGGCAGCAAGGTGTATGGACGGCTATCCGTGATGCTGCAGCTGGCCTGCCGGGTCGAGCCGCTGTTCAACGTGCCGCCGGAAGCGTTCCGGCCACCGCCGAAAGTGGAGTCCTCGGTGGTGCGGCTGCTGCCGCTGGAACCGCATGAACTGCATGACGCGCGACCCGAGCATGTCTACGCGGTGGTCAAGGCAGCGTTCGGCCAGCGGCGCAAGACGCTGGCCAACGCACTCAAGCAGTTGCTCGACAGCGACGCGATCCGCCGCGCCGACGTCGATCCCAAGGCCCGTGCCGAAACGCTGGCGCCCGCCGACTTCGTGCGCCTGGCCAAGGTCTACGGCAATCCTTGATGGCGAACATGCATCCCAATCGCCGCCGTCCCGCCCCATTCGCAGCGGCAGGCCTTACAATCCGGGCATGACTGAAAAATCTTCCTACACGATCGACGTGCAGGTCGAAACACGCTTCGTCCCCGATCAATCGAAGCCCGGTGACAATCGCTACGTTTTCGCCTACACCGTCACCCTGCACAATGCCGGCAAGATGCCGGCGCGCCTGCTCACCCGTCACTGGATGATCACCGATGCCAATGGCAAGGTGGAGGAAGTGACCGGCGACGGCGTGGTCGGCGAGCAGCCATGGATGCGTCCGGGCGACGATTACGAATACACCTCGGGCGCCGTGCTGGAAACTCCGGTGGGCACCATGGGCGGCAGCTACCAGATGCTGGCCGACGACGGCACGGAGTTCGAGGCAACCATTCCGACCTTCACCTTGTCCATTCCGCGCACGCTGCACTGATGGTCCTGCGCTGACATGGCTACGTACGCGATCGGCGACGTGCAGGGCTGCTATCCCGAATTGCAGCGCCTGCTCGACAAGCTGCGCTTCGATCCCGCACAGGATCAGCTGTGGTTCTGCGGCGACCTGGTCAACCGCGGCGGCCAGTCGCTGGAAACGCTGCGGCTGATCCACAGCCTGCGCGAGAACAGCGTGGTCACGCTGGGCAACCACGACCTCAGCCTGCTGGCGATCGCCCAGCGCCGTCAGGACGCACAGGCGCGGGTGAATCCCGAACTGCGCGAAGTGCTGTTCGCCGACGATGCCCCCGTGCTGTTCGAATGGCTGCGCTCACAGAAACTGCTGCACCACGACGAACGGCTCAACTGGACCATGGTGCATGCCGGCCTGGCGCCGATGTGGACCTTGCGGCAGGCCCAGAGATCCGCCGAGGACGTCGAGCGCGAACTGTCCAGCCCGCGTCATCCGCGCCTGCTGCGCAATCTGTTCGGCAACCGGCCTGCGGTATGGTCGACCCGCCTGCAGGGACTGGACCGTCAGCGCGCCACGATCAACACGATGACCCGGATGCGCTATTGCGACGTCAACGGCCGCATCGACTTCGAGGCCAAGGGCATTCCCGGCACGCAGAAGCCGGGGCTGTACCCGTGGTTCTCGGTACCCGGCATGCGCCGGCGCGATACGCGCATCGTCTGTGGTCACTGGTCCGCACTCGGCCGCTTTGCCGGTCTCGGCGTGCACGCGATCGATACCGGCTGCGTATGGGGCGGTCAACTCACCGCACTGCGGCTGGACAGCGAAGAACTGCAGTACTTCACGGTGAATGCCGAGCCGCACCGCAAGCGGCCGCCGGACGGCGAGGACTGAGAAGCAGAAATGAGCGAAGAGGAGTGAGTGGAGAGAGAAAGCTGCACAGCCCTCTCTCTTTTCTCACTCCTCTCCACTTATTCCTGCTTTTCGCTCAGGCCAGCTGGCCGTGGCAGTGCTTGTACTTCTTGCCCGAACCGCAGGGGCATGGCTCGTTGCGGCCCACCTTGGGGCCATCGTGCTGTGCCGGCGACTGTGCAAAGCCGATGCCGGCGCCGGCCGGCGCCTCCGCTTCGCCGCCGAACCCGCCAACCGGCGCACCGCCGCCAGTCGCCAGCATCTGCTTCTGCAGGCGGTCCGCCAGGCGCTGCTGCTCGGCTTCCATCGCGGCGACTTCCTCCTCGCTGCGAATGCGGATCCGCGCCAGCATCTGCACGACTTCGGCCTTGATCCGGTCGAGCATCTCGGAGAACAGCTTGAACGACTCGCGCTTGAACGCCTGCTTCGGATCCTGCTGCGCGTAGCCGACCAGATAGATGCCCTGGCGCAGGTAGTCCATGTTGGACAGGTGATCCTTCCAGGCGTTGTCGACCACGGTCAGCATGATGTGCTTTTCCAGCTGACGCATGGTGTCGGCGCCGATCTGCGCTTCCTTCGCCTGGAACAGCTCGTTCACCGCGCCGCGCACGTGATCGAGGACCATCCCGGCATCCAGCTCGCGCTGCTGCTCGACCCAGTGCTTCAGGTCCAGCGACAGGCCGAACGAACTTTCCAGCTCGCGGTCGAGGCCGGCCAGATCCCATTGCTCGTCGATGCTGTCGGCCGGCACATAGGCACGCGCCATGGTCTCCACCACGTCTTCGCGGATATCGGCCACGGTAGCCGAGACATCGTCGCCCTCGAGCAGTTCGTCGCGCTGGCGATAGATCACCTTGCGCTGGTCGTTGGCGACATCGTCGAATTCCAGCAGGTGCTTGCGGATGTCGAAGTTGTGCTGCTCGACCTTGCGCTGGGCCTTCTCGATCTGCCGGCTGATCATGCGGTCTTCCAGCGCGTCGTCGTCCTTCATGCCGAAGCGCTTCATCCAGCGCACCAGGCCCTCGCCGCCGAAGATGCGCAGCAGATTGTCTTCCAGCGACAGGTAGAAACGCGAGGAACCGGGATCGCCCTGGCGGCCGGAACGGCCGCGCAGCTGGTTGTCGATACGCCGCGATTCGTGCCGCTCGGTACCGATGATGTGCAGGCCGCCGGCGGCGAGCACCTGTTCGTGCAGCTTCTTCCACTCGGCCTTGATGCGCTGGCGATCCATTTCGCTGGCGTCTTCCGGCAGCGCCGCCAAAGCCACCTCCAGGCTGCCGCCGAGCACGATATCGGTGCCGCGACCGGCCATGTTGGTGGCGATGGTGACCTGCCCCGGCGCACCGGCCTGGGCCACGATGTGCGCCTCGCGCTCATGCTGCTTGGCGTTGAGCACTTCGTGCGCCACATTGGCCTTCTTCAGCATGCCCGACAGCAGCTCGGACACTTCGATCGAAGTGGTGCCGACCAGTACCGGCTGACCGCGCTTGTGGCAGTCCTTGATGTCCTCGATCACCGAGCGGTATTTCGGATCCTGGGAAAGGAAGATCATGTCCGAGTTGTCCACCCGGATCATCGGCTTGTGGGTGGGAATCACCACCACTTCCAGGCCATAGATGCTCTGGAATTCGAACGCCTCGGTATCGGCCGTGCCGGTCATGCCGGCCAGCTTCTTGTACATGCGGAACAGATTCTGGAACGTCACCGTGGCCAGGGTCTGATTCTCGCGCTGGATCGGCACGCCTTCCTTCGCCTCGACCGCCTGATGCAGGCCGTCGGACCAGCGCCGGCCGACCAGAGTGCGGCCGGTGAACTCGTCGACGATGACCACTTCGCCGTCGCGCACGATGTAATCCACGTCGCGCTGGTAGATGCCGTTGGCGCGCAGCGCGGCGTTGAGGTGATGCACCACCGCCAGATTCTTCGAATCGTACAGGCCGCTGTCCTGTTCGATCACGCCGGCCTCGCGCAGCAGCTCGTCGGCATGCTGCATGCCCTCTTCGGACAGGTGCACCTGCTTCTGCTTCTCGTCGACCCAGTAGTCGCCGCTGCCCTCTTCCTCGGTCTGCCGGATCATCCGCGGCACGATCTTGTTCACCGCCATGTACAGCTGCGGCGAGTCCTCGGCCGGCCCGGAGATGATCAGCGGCGTGCGCGCCTCGTCGATCAGGATCGAGTCGACCTCGTCGACGATCGCGTAGTGCAGGCCGCGCTGGTAGCGCTGCTCCTTGCTCAACGCCATGTTGTCGCGCAGGTAGTCGAAACCGAACTCGTTGTTGGTGCCGTAGGTGATGTCGGCGGCATACGCCGCATGCTTGTCGGCGTGATCCATGCCGGGATAGACCACGCCCACGTCCAGCCCGAGGAAGTTGTACAGCTTGCCCATCTGGGTGGAGTCGCGCCGGGCCAGGTAGTCGTTGACGGTGACTACATGCACGCCCTTGCCGGCTAGTGCATTGAGGTAGACCGGCAAGGTACCGACCAGGGTCTTGCCCTCGCCGGTGCGCATTTCGGCGATCTTGCCCTGATGCAGCACCATGCCGCCGATCATCTGCACGTCGTAATGACGCATGCCCAGGGTGCGCCTGGCCGCCTCGCGCACTACCGCAAACGCCTCCGGCAGCAGCTTGTCCAGCGACTCGCCGTTGACGACCCGCTGTTTGAACTCTTCGGTCTTGCCACGCAACGCCTCGTCGCTCAGCTTCTCGAATTCGGGCTCCAGCGCGTTGATGCGGTGAACGGTTCGGGAAAGCTGGCGCAATACGCGCTCGTTGCGGCTACCAAACAAGCTCGTCAGGGCACGATTGAACATCGGTCTTCCGGATTGGGGAACAGAATGCCCGCAACTGAGACGGGCCAATCGGGCATATTACTACATGCCCATAAAGGCAGGCCCATGAAGGCAGGCGCATGAATGCAGACCCAAGAAGGCCGACCCACGAGGGCACGCCAACCGAGGCATACCCGACAAGGCACTGCCGATCAGCGCACGCCATGCCAGCTATTCTGGATGGCGTCGGCCATGGCCGGATTCAAGGGATTGCCGGCCGGAAAGACGCCCTTACCGGCGGTTGCGTACAAAGGCGAGCGGATTGACCACGCGGCCGTCGTACCAGACCTCGAAATGCACGTGCGAGCCGGTCGAACGGCCGGTGGAACCGGCCTGGGCAAGCACGTCGCCTACCTGCACGTGCTGACCCGGATGCACATCCAGCGCGCTGTTGTGGGCGTAGCGGGTCATGTAGCCGTTGCCGTGGTCGACCTCGACCACATTACCGTAGCCACTGCGCACGCCGGCAAACGTCACCATGCCTTCCGCGACAGCATGTACCGGGGTGCCATACGGAGTGGCGATGTCGATGCCGGTATGTCGCTCCGAACGGCCGTCGAACGGATCCGCACGCGCACCGAAGTAGGATGAAATATAGCCCTGCACCGGCATCCCGGTCGGCTTCAGATTCGATTCGATCTTGGCATCCAGCAACAGACTCTGCAGTGCCGACAACTGTGCCTGCTGCAGGTCGAACTGGCTGGCCAGCTGGCCGATGCTGCTGTTCAGCGTCTGCGGCAGTGCGTAGGAACTGCTCCCGGCGTCCTCGACGCCGCCGACCGGGGGCTGCTGGTCGAAATTGAACTCGCCGTCATCGAGCTTGCCGACCTGAATCAGTCGTTCGCCCAGCGCGTTCAATCGGGTCGACTGGGCCTGCAACTGTCCCAGTTTCATGGCCAGAGCATCGAGGTCGCGCTGGGCATCCCGTCGCACGCCACCCAGCTGGCTGTTCTGCTGTCGGATCTGCTGCTGCAGGTCGTGGATTTCCGTCAGTGCCCGGTCGCGGGGACTGGCCACCACCAGCGCCAGCGCCACGCCCGCACCGATGCAGCCGAGCACGCCCAACGACAGCAATGACAACAATTTCCAGCGCAACCGTCGGTCTGCCAGATCGAGTGTTTTCGGCAGCTTCCTGGCATGTGATACGAGTATGATTTGCATGTCTTTCCAGAATCAATGTCGGCACCATGCAACGTGCGGCCCCAGCCATCTCCCGCCGCACCGGCAACGGACCGAAGTCCCTTGTCGAATGTGGCTCCTTCGCGACGCTGGCCCGAAAGGCCGGCGCGCTAGAAGCGCTGGATCGCGCACTGCGTCAGACGTTGCCATCGCCATTGCGCGAGCAGGTGCGATTCGCCAACCTGCACAACGACCGCCTCGTCTTTCTGGCGTCTTCACCGGCTTGGGCATCGCGCCTGCGCTTGATGCAGACACAGATCCTTGCCACCGCACATGCCATCGGCACACGCGCCAGTTCAGTCACCGTGAAAGTGGCCCCCCAACCACCGGTCGCAACAGCGCCGGACCGGTCGAAACCGCTTTCGCTCGCCGCAGCCACCCATCTCCGGGCCGCTGCCGCGTCATTCACAGACCCCGAATGGCGGGTACTGTTCCTCGAGCTGGCGTCCCTCGCCGAAACCGCTGATTCCCCGGACTCTGGAGCGGACTGAATCAGCCGGTCGCTCCGTATGCCCGCGCCGACGCGTCGTGCCGGCGCCGCTGATTTGTACAACGAGGGTGGGTTTATAGCATGCACAAAGTTAAGAAATAGCCCGATATGTCATCGTGGCGTGAAGCAAGCCGCGTTAACGATGCGCTCTTCGTCACAAGAAAAGCGGCCGTATCTCCCGATACGGCCGCTTTTCTGGGCACTTGCCGAGCCGTAGGTGGCGAGGCTCAGATCGCCTGCGCAGGGTGTGCGTAGGAGATCGGCGAAGTGGCCGGATCATCCTGGTAGCTGACTTCTTCCCAGGCCGAGGCGTCGGCCATCAGCGTGCGCAGCAGCTTGTTATTCAGTTCGTGGCCAGATTTGTGCGCATGGTAGGCGCCGATCAGGCTATGGCCGAGCAGGTACAGATCGCCGATCGCGTCGAGGATCTTGTGCTTGACGAACTCGTCCTCGTAGCGGAGGCCGTCTTCGTTCAGCACGCGGTAGTCATCCAGCACCACGGCGTTGTCCATCGAGCCGCCCAGCGCGAGGTTGTGTTCGCGCAGCATCTCGATGTCGCGCATGAAGCCGAAGGTGCGTGCGCGGCTCACTTCCTTGACGAAGGAAGTGGTGGAGAAGTCGATCTCGGCGCGCGAGGTGCGCTTGCTGATGATCGGATGGTTGAAGTCGATCGAGAAGCCTACCTTGAAGCCCTCGAACGGTTCGAAGCTGGCCCACTTGTCGCCTTCCTGCACTTTCACCGGCTTCTTGATGCGGATGAAGCGCTTGGCCACGTTCTGCTCTTCGATGCCGGCCGACTGCAGCAGGAACACGAAGGGACCGGCGCTGCCGTCCATGATCGGCACTTCCGGTGCGGACAGGTCGACATAAGCATTGTCGATACCGAGCCCGGCCATCGCCGAGAGCAGATGCTCGACCGTGGAGACGCGCGTGTCGCCGTCGACCAGCGTGGTCGACAATCGCGTATCACCGACGTTGTCCTGGCGAGCCCGAATGTCCACCGGCGGATCGAGGTCCGTGCGGCGGAATACGATGCCGGTATTCGGCGCCGCGGGACGCAAGGTCATGTACACCTTGTCACCCGTATGCAAACCGACACCGGTCGCCCGGATGATGTTCTTAAGCGTACGCTGCTTGATCATTGTTGTTGGTACCTGTGTAGGCAGCAGCCAATCAGGGGCGGATGCTAACACAGTTTTAACCTGTGATAAAAGCAAACCGTACCGTACAGTCTGATTAAACCTTCATGTTCCTTTCATCCTTGAAAGAAGTGGGCATCTGTAGCCTTTCTCCCGACAATCCGGCGAATCGACACAATGCCCCGTACCTGGGACGGGAGTCCGGTACAGGGCATCGGGCTGGTCGATACGGGCGGAACCCGCAACGGCCGGCCATGCGCCATCCTGACGCACAGTCTTGCTGCTACACCTGCGAACGATCGGCCGGATCAGGTCAACCCCCGACCACACAGCTCAATCCACCCGCTCCCTCTGCGCTAGCCATGACGCGGCAACGCGGCACCCGCCCCGACGGTGGACAACCGGAACCGGTGGGGCGCGCTGGATAGAGTGACCCGCCTAACGGGCATTCGTTCAATATTTTCGCATCTCCTTAACTTGCACCCTCTGTCATCAGTCGGCCTGGCGGCGCAGGAACGCCGGAATATCCAGGTAGTCGAAGCCTGGCTCCGCATTCTTCGCCGGTGCGGAAGATTCCGCCCGGCTATGGCTGCTGATCGTCATCTCCGGCTGTGCATAGTCGACCACCTCGTTGCCGGTACCGGTACGCAGCACCACCGGACGCGGGCGCATCTGCACCTGCTGCGTCTCGACCATGCGGATCGGCGGCTGCTGGCGCGATGCGTTGGCACGGTTGAGGCCGGTGGCCACCACGGTGACGCGGACATCGTCCTTCATTTCCGGATCGAGCGAGGTACCGATCACCACGGTGGCATCTTCGCTGGCGAAGTCGTGGATGATACGGCCGATTTCGTCGAATTCGCGCATGGTCAGGTTCGGACCGGCGGTGACGTTGACCAGGATGCCGCAGGCGCCGTTGAGGTTGACGTCCTCCAGCAGCGGGTTCTTGATCGCCGCCTCGGCCGCCGCCTGCGCGCGGTCGTCGCCGCGGGCGGTGCCCGAGCCCATCATCGCCAGGCCCATTTCGGACATCACGGTACGTACGTCGGCGAAGTCGACGTTGATCAGGCCCGGGGCGGTGATCAGGTCGGCGATGCCCTGCACGGCGCCTTGCAGCACATCGTTGGCCGCCTTGAATGCGTTCAGCAATGTCACGTCGCGGCCCAGCACGCTGAGCAGCTTCTCGTTTGGCACGGTGATCAGCGAGTCGACATGCTGCGACAGGTCCTCGATGCCCTTCAACGCGACCTGCATGCGCCGGCGCCCCTCGAACGGGAACGGCTTGGTCACCACCGCCACGGTGAGGATGCCCTTCTCCTTGGCCAGCTGCGCCACCACCGGCGCCGCGCCGGTACCGGTACCGCCGCCCATGCCGGCGGTGATGAACACCATGTCGGCGCCCTCTAGCATCGCCTCGATCCGTTCGCGGTCCTCCAGCGCGGCCTGCCGGCCGACCTCGGGGTTCGCGCCGGCGCCCAGACCCTTGGTCACGTTGCCACCGAGCTGCAGGTGGGTACGCGAACCGCAGCTGGTCATCGCCTGCGCATCGGTATTGGCGACGATGAACTCGACGCCTTCGATATTGGAATTGAGCATGTGAGCCACGGCATTGCCGCCGCCGCCGCCCACGCCGATCACCTTGATGACTGCATTGGGTGCGAGTTTATCGATCAGTTCAAACATTTCCCGTCCTCCGTAGAGTTGTTGTCGTTGTAACCAGGGATCGCGACTCCTGTCGGTCCGTGGTGGTGGGCGGATGTCCCTCCGCCCGAAGCAACGCGTCCTGCGTCGCCCAAAAATCAGAAACCGGCCATCAAAAATTCTTGGTGATCCAGCCACGCAACTTGCCGACCAGACCGCCGACGCTGCCGCCCGCCGGCCCGCCGGCCCTTACGCTGCCGGCGCGCGCGCCATGCAGCAGCAAGCCCACGCCGGTGGCGTGCAGCGGGCTGGACACGACCTCGCCCAGGCCCTCGATCTGCTGCGGCACGCCGATGCGGACCATCTTGTGGAAGATCTCCTCGGCCAGCTCGAGCGCGCCCTCCATCTTGGAAGCGCCGCCGGTCAGCACCACGCCGGCCGCGACCAGGCTCTCGTAGCCGGAGCGGCGCAGCTGGTCCTGCACCATTTCGAAAATTTCCTCGTAGCGCGCCTGCACGCTCTGCGCCAGCGACTGCCGCGCGAGCCGGCGCGGCGGACGATCGCCCACGCTGGGTACCTGGATGGTTTCCTCGGCATGCGCCAGCCCGGTCTGCGCGCAGGCGTACTTGATCTTGATTTCCTCGGCGTGCGCGGTCGGCGTGTGCACGCCGTAGGCAATGTCGCTGGTGACCTGGTCGCCGCCGACCGGCAGCGAGGCGGTATAGCGGATCGAACCCTGCGTATAGATCGCGATGTCGGTGGTGCCGGCGCCGATGTCTACCAGGCACACGCCCAGCTCGCGCTCGTCGTCGGTCAGCACCGCCTTGGCGCTGGCCAGCGCCGAGGGCACCAGTTCGTCCACGGTCAGGCCGCAGCGCTGGATGCACTTGCTGATGTTCTGCACCGCCGCCGCCGCGCCGGTGACCAGGTGCACGTTCGCCTCCAGCCGCACGCCGCTCATGCCGACCGGGGAGCGGATGCCGTCCTGGCCGTCGATGCGATATTCCTGCGATTCCTTGTAGAGCACCTTGCGATCGGCCGGGATCGCCACCGCGCTGGCCGCCTCCAGCACCTGCTCCAGGTCGCCGGCGGTGACCTCGCGGTCGCGGATCGCCGCGTTGCCGTGCGAGTTGCGGGTTTCCAGATGGCTGCCGGAGATCGACGCATACACCGAACGGATGTCGCAGCCCGCCATCAGCTCGGCCTCCTCCACTGCCCGCTGGATCGAGTGCACGGTCGATTCGATGTCGACCACCGAGCCCCGCTTCATGCCGCGCGAGACGTGGGTGCCGATGCCGATCACCGTGATCGGTTCGCCCGGTTCGTACTCGCCCACGATCGCCACCACCTTCGAGGTGCCGATATCGAGGCCGACCACCAGCTGCTTGTCGTTGCGCGATTTCATAGGGCGGCCTTCAATAGGCAGATCGTCTTCATGAGCGGGGCGAACCTCCAGCGTTGGCGTCGGCCGCTTGCGGCCAGCGCACGGCAAATCCGTTGGTGTAGCGGAGATCGGCGTAGGTGAAACCGTCGGCATGACCCGCGATCAGCTGCGGATAGACATCGAGGAAACGGTGCAGCCGGCGGCCGGCCTGTTCGCGATCGCCGATCACGATCCGCGCGCCGTTGGCGGTGCTGACGCTCCAGCTGCCGCGCTCGGTCAGCGCCACGCCGCTGATCTGCAGGTGGGTGCCGGCGAACGCCTTCTGGGTTTCGGCGTAAAAGCTCACCACCTCGGCCAGCCGGGTATCCGGGCCGCGCAGATCGGGCAATGCGCTGGTATCGGTCGCACCCGGCGCATCGAATACCAGGCCTTGCCGGCTGATCAGCTGCTTGCCGTTCCAGCGTGCGAACGGCTGCCGTTCGTAGATGCGCAGCTGCAACGTGTCCGGCCAGCGCTTGCGCGCCTCGACCGATTCCACCCACGGCAACGCGGCGACGGCCTTCTGCACGGCATCGAGGTCCAGCGCGAAGAAGCCCTTGCCCAGCCGCGGCCGCACGGCGGCGCGGATCTCGTCCGCGCCGACGTGCTTGAACTCGGCCTGCACGGTCAACCGGGTCACCGGCCAGCGGCTGGCCGCGAACCATCCGCGCAGCACGCCGACGACCGGCAGCGCGACCAGCGCGACGGCCAGACACCAGGCGACGAGGCGGACGGTTCCTTTCACTCGGCGCCTCCTTCGGAGTCGCGGGAATCGTCAGGGTCGGTCTTCGCAGTTGCCGATTCCCCATTCCCCATTCCCCATTCCCGAGCGAAGCTCGTCTCGAGCACGCGCCAGCACAGCTCCTGGTAGTCGATACCGGCGGCCGCGGCGGCCTTGGGCACCAGCGAGTGCGAGGTCATGCCCGGCGCGGTGTTCACTTCCAGCAGCCAGTTGCGGCCGGTGCGATCACGCATCACGTCGACGCGGCCCCAGCCGGCGCAGGCGAGCGCATCGAACGCGGCCAGCGAGAGCGCCGACAACTCTTCGCCAGCCACACCCTCGAGACCGGGGCAGATGTACTGGGTATCCTCGGCCACGTATTTCGCGTTGTAGTCGTAGAACGCCGCCTTCGGCACGATGTGGATGCTCGGCAATACCTGCCGGCCGAGGATCGCGACGGTGAGCTCGTCGCCCTCGATCAGCGTTTCCATCAGCAGGTCGCCCGGATACTTCGCGGCCAGCTTGACCGCTTCATCCAGGTCCTTCTCCGCGAACACGCGGGTCACGCCGACGCTGGAACCTTCGCTGGCCGGTTTCACGATCAGCGGAAAACCGATCTGGCGCGCTGCCGCATGCACATTCGCGCCGCGCGGCAATGCCGCGAACGTCGGCGTCGACAAACCCATCGATTGCCACACGCGCTTGGAACGCGTCTTGTCCATCGACAAGGCGGAGCCGAGCACACCCGAACCGGTGTACGGAACATTCAGCGATTCCAGTGCGCCCTGCAGCACGCCGTCCTCGCCGCCGCCATGCTGGCCGTGCAGGATGTTGAACACGCGGGCGAAGTGGCCGGCGCGCAGCGCGTCGAGCAGCGCGGGGATGCCGTCGATCGCATGCGCGTCGATGCCGCGCGCCTGCAGCGCGGCCAGCACATTGCGGCCGGAATCGAGCGACACTTCGCGCTCGGCCGAGCTGCCGCCCATCACTACGGCGACGCGACCGAACTGGGCGGGATCCTTGATCTTGCTGACGCTGATCGGGTTCACGGCGGTTTTCATGCTCACTTGCTTGTCCTCAGATGGCCGGCCTGGGCCAGCTCCACCGCCGCCGCGCCAATGTCGCCGGCGCCCAGCAGCAACAACAGGTCGCCGTCGCGCAGCAGCGCCGGCAAGGTGTCCTTGAATTCGCGCGGATGCTCGATCAGCACCGGGTCGACCTTGCCGCGGGCACGCACGGCGCGCGCCAGGGCGCGGCCGTCGGCACCGGCGATCGGCGTCTCGCCGGCGGCATAGACGTCGGTCAGCACCAGCACGTCGGCATCGGCCAGCACATTCGCGAAATCGTCCAGCAGATCGCGGGTGCGGCTGTAGCGATGCGGCTGGAAGCCGACCACCAGACGGCGCTCGGGCCAGCCGCCGCGCGCGGCGGCGAACACTGCCGCCAGCTCGCGCGGGTGATGGCCGTAATCGTCGACCAGCAGCACGCTGCCATGGTCCAGCGCGATCTCGCCGCGTCGATGGAAGCGGCGGCCGACACCCTGGAAATGCTCCAGCGCATGGGCCATCGCCTCGGCCTCCACCCCCAGCTGCCAGCCGATCGTGGCGGCCGCCAGCGCATTGAGCACGTTGTGCCGGCCCGGCAGGTTGAGCTTCACCGGCAGCGCATCGGCCCGGCCCGGCAGCACCAGATCGAAATGCATTTCGAAGCCGCGCTGGGTCACGTTCAGTGCGCGCACGTCGGCGTCCGCCGTGTCGATGCCGTAAGTCATCACGCGGCGCGTGGTGGATTTCGCCAGCACGGCGACCTCGGCGTCGTCCACGCAGAGCACGGCCAGGCCGTAGAACGGCAGCCGATGCAGGAATTCCCCGAATGCCTTCTTCACCTGGGCGAAATCGCCGCCATAGTTCTCCAGGTGGTCGGCGTCGATATTGGTGACCGCCGCGATCACCGGCGACAGCAGCAGGAACGAGCCATCGGATTCGTCGGCTTCCGCGACCAGATACTGGCCGGTGCCGAGCCGCGCGTTCGCCCCGGCCGCGTTGAGTTGACCGCCGATGACGAAGGTCGGGTCATAGCCGGCCTCGGCCAGCACGCTGGCGGTGAGGCTGGTGGTGGTGGTCTTGCCGTGCGTGCCGGCGATCGCCACGCCGCGGCGGAAGCGCATCAGCTCGCCCAGCATCTCCGCGCGCGGGATCACCGGGATGCGCGCGGCGCGCGCGGCGACCAGCTCCGGGTTGTCCTGCCTGATCGCGCTGGAGGTCACCACCACGTCGGCGTCGCCGATGTGTTCGGCGGCATGTCCCACATACACGGTGATGCCCATCTGCTGCAGGCGCTGCGATGTCGGCGAGCTGGCCCGGTCGGAACCGGACACCGCGTAACCGAGGTTGTGCAGCACTTCGGCGATGCCGCTCATGCCGACGCCGCCGATGCCGATGAAGTGCACCCGGCGGAACGTGCTCATCAAGTCCTCGTGCGCATGCAGGCGACGCGGCGTCATGCGGCCTCCTTCATGCGTGCCGATTCAATACAAGCGGCGGCAATGACCTGCGCCGCGTCGGGTTTCGCCAGCGTGCGCGCCGCTTCGGCCATCGCCAGCAGGCGGCGGCGATCACCCAGCAGCGACTCCAGTCGCTGCGCCAGAATCTGTATGTCCAGTTCACTCTCCTGCATCACGACGGCGGCACCGATCGCCACCAGTGCTTCGGCGTTGCGCGTCTGGTGGTCGTCCACCGCGTGCGGGAACGGCACCAGCACGGCACCGAGTCCGGCCGCGGTCAGTTCGGCCAGGGTCAGCGCGCCGGCGCGGCAGACGGCCAGGTCGGCCCATTCGTAGCTGCCCGCCATGTCGTCGATGAATGCCACTACCTGGGCCTCGACACCGGCTTTCGCGTACGCCGCACGCGCCTCGTCGAGGCCGCGCGTGCCGCACTGGTGCACCACCTCGGGACGCTGCGCCGGAGTCAGCTGCGCCAGCGCCTGCGGCACGGCCAGATTCAAGGCGCGTGCACCGAGGCTGCCGCCGAGTACCAGCAGGCGCGGCCTGCCGCTGCGGCCCGCCATGCGCTGGGCGGGCAACGGCAACGCGGCGATCGCGTTGCGCACCGGGTTGCCGACCCATTCGGCCCGGGGCAACGCATCGGCGAAACCGGCCAGCACGCGCGTGGCCAGTCCGGCCAGCTTGCGGTTGGTGAAACCGGCGATGCGGTTCTGTTCGTGCACCAGCAGCGGCCGCCGCAGCAGCCACGCAGCAAGGCCACCGGGGCCGGCCACGTAACCGCCCATCGACAACACGCTGCGCGGTTTCACCCGGCTCATCACGGCCAGCGACGCGAACAGCGCGCGCAGCAGCATCAGCGGCGCCAGCAGCCGGGTCTTGATGCCCTTGCCGCGCAAGCCGCCGACTGCCACCGTGTGCAACTCGATCCGCTGCGCCGGCACGACCGTCGTTTCCATCCCGCCAACCGCGCCCAGCCAGACCACCGGCACGCCCTGCGCGCGCAGACATTCGGCCACGGCCAGGCCGGGGAAAATGTGGCCGCCGGTACCGCCGGCCATGATCAGCACCGGGCGGGAATCGGGATGGGAGACCCGGGCGCCGGCAAAGGCAGGGCGCGACCCGCTCCGGCCATGCCCGATTCCCGACTCGCTATTCTCGATAGTCTTCATGCAGCCACCGCTTCGCGCGGCTTCACCGCGACATTGGCGTCGGCCACCGCGGCAGCCGGCATGCGCCGGGTCACTTCGCGGGCATCCAGCGCACGGTTGATCTCGAACGTGGCGCGCAGCAGCACGCCGGCCATCGCACAGGTCAGCGCCATCGACGAGCCGCCATAGCTGATCAGCGGCAGGGTCAGCCCCTTGGTGGGCAGTGCGCCGAGGTTCACGCCGATCGACACGATCGCCTGCATCGCCAGCATCAGCGAGACGCCGAATGCCACGTAACCGGCAAAGCGCTGCCCTATCTCGACGCCTTTCAGACCCAGGTACAAACCGCGCCCCACCACCAGCGCGAACAGGCCGACCACCAGCACCACGCCGGCCAGACCCAGCTCCTCGCCGATCACCGCGAAGATGAAGTCGGTGTGCGCTTCGGGCAGATAAGACAATTTCAGTACGCTGGAACCCAGCCCGACACCGGTCCACTCGCCGCGCCCGATCGCCATCAGCGACTGGGTCAGCTGGAAGCCGTCGTTGAACGGGTCCTTCCACGGATCCATGAACGTGGTCAGCCGCTTCATGCGGTAGCTCTCGCCGGTGGCCGCGATATACAGCAGCGGCATCAGCGGCAACCCCATCAGGAACAGGAAGATCGGCCGCGCCCCGCCTAGCCAGACCATCGCGATGGTCACCGCGATCACCAGCGTGGCCGAGCCGAAGTCCGGCTGCGCCAGCAGCAGCAGCACGATCACGCCGGCCACCAGCACCGGCTTGAACAGGCCGAGGAAGCGCGTCTCCACGCTCTCGCGATGACGCACCAGATAACTGGCGATGTACACCACCAGAATGAGTTTTACCGCCTCGACCGGCTGGAACGTCGTCACCAGCAGGTTCAGCCAGCGCCGCGCGCCGTTGATGCGCATGCCCACATGCGGCACGAACACCAGCAGCAGCAGCACGAACGCCAGCAGCATCAGGTGGAAGGCGTACTTCTCGAACAGCTTCAGTTCGGTGCGCATCGCCATGGTGGCCGCCAGCGCGCCGAGACTGAGAAAGATCAGGTGCTTCTTCAGGAAATAGAACGCGCCCAGGTGCTGGCTGTCGGCCACCGCGATCGAGCTGGAGGCCACCATCACCACGCCGACGCTGACCAGCCCGATCAAGCCCACCAGCAGCCACAGATCGAAGCTGCCGCGCGGTCCCTGCCGGCGTTTGGCCTGAGTGCTGTCGAAGTCGAACATGGTGCCTGTCCTCATGACCCAAGTGCGCCGCGTTGTTTTGCGGTGGCTGTCAGGTGGTGGAATGCGACACAGATCATGGTGGCGCCATGCTCAAGGAGCAGGCCGCCTGACAGCCACCGCAAAGCAACCCTTCGGGCCGGGTCGGTCTGCCCGCAGGCCTGCGTCATCGTTCGATCATGTATCGACATACATTCACTCACTCTTCCTTGTCCTGCAGGCAGACCGCACCCGGCGCGACGTGCTTGGGTCATGAGGGCAGGCACTAGCGCACCTTCAACGTGGCGAGACCGACCAGCACCAGCACCACGCTGATGATCCAGAAACGCACGATCACGCGCGGCTCCGGCCAGCCCTTCAATTCGAAGTGGTGATGGATCGGCGCCATTCGGAAAACGCGCTTGCCGGTCAGCTTGAAACTGGCGACCTGGATCATCACCGAAGCGGTTTCCATCACGAACACGCCGCCCATCACCAGCAGCACGATTTCCTGGCGCACGATCACCGCCACGCAGCCGAGCGCGGCACCCATCGCCAGCGCGCCGACGTCGCCCATGAACACCTGCGCCGGATAGGTGTTGAACCACAGGAAGCCGAGCCCTGCACCGGCCAGCGCGCCGCAGAAGATCGCCAGCTCGCCCGCCCCGGGGATCGACGGAATGCCCAGGTATTCGGAGAACACCTTGTTGCCGGCCAGGTAGGCGAACACACCCAGCGCGCCGGAGACCAGCACGGTCGGCATGATCGCCAGACCGTCCAGGCCGTCGGTGAGGTTCACCGCGTTGGAGAAACCCACGATCATGAAATAGGTGATCACCACGAAGAACAGCCCCAGCGGCACCGCCACGTGCTTGAACAGCGGCACGTACAGCGCGGTCTCCGCCACCGGCAGGCCGGCAGCTGCCGACGGCGCGGTGTAGTACAGGAACAGCGCCGCACCGACGCCGAACAGCGACTGCCAGAAATACTTCCAGCGGCTGGCCAGGCCACGGCTGTCCTTCAACACCAGCTTGCGGTAGTCGTCGTAGAAGCCGATCGTGCCGTACGCCAGCATCACCGCCAGCACCACCCACACGTAGCGGTTGTGCAGGTCGGCCCACAGCAGCGTGGCGATGCTGACCGAGAGCAGGATCATCACGCCGCCCATGGTCGGCGTGCCGGCCTTGACCAGATGCGTCTGCGGGCCGTCGCTGCGCACCACCTGGCCGGCCTTCAGCGCGGCCAGCTTGCGGATCAGCGCCGGCCCCAGCAGCAGCGACACCGCCAGCGCGGTGAGCGCGGCCATGATCGTACGGAACGTGATGTACTGGAAAAGATGCAGCGCGGTGAAATGCCGTGCCATCCAGTCGGCCAGTTCAAGCAGCATCGGATGCGTCCCCCTTGTTCTCGCCAACATGGCCGCCGAGCGCCGCCACGACCTGTTCCATGCCGGCCGAACGCGAGCCCTTCACCAGGCAGGTGACGCCCGCATGCAATTGCGCATGCAGCGCCACGATCAGCGCCGCCTTGTCGGCGAAATGCCGGCCTTGCGCCCCGAACGCCTCTACGGTGGCCGCGCCGAGCGGACCCACCGCGAACAGCCGCTCGACGCCGCACTCGCGGGCGCGCGCGCCGACGCCCGCGTGCAGCGCGGGCGCCTCCGTACCCAGCTCGGCCATGTCGCCCAGCACCAGCCAGCGCTCGCCGTCGGCCAGCAGCAAGGTGTCGATCGCCGCCGCCATCGAGCTGGGGTTCGCGTTGTAGCTGTCGTCGATCAGCGTCCAGCCACCGGCCATCGCCTCGCGGCGCAACCGCCCGGCCACGCCCGCCGCCTGTTCCAGCCCGGCGACGATGGTGTCCAGCGGCACTTCCAGCGCCAGCGCGATCGTCGTCGCCGCCAGCGCATTGGCGATGTTGTGGCGGCCGGACAGCGGCAAGCTCACCTCAGCATCGCCCTGCGGCGTGCTGAGCACGAAATGCGAACCGTCCACACGCTGTTCGAGGATGTCAGCGCCGATATCCGCCGGATGGTCGAGGCCATAGCGCAGCACTTTGCGGGCACCGGCCAGCCCGCCGAAAAAGCGGGCGAACGCGTCGTCGGCGTTGATGATCGCGATGCCGTCGGCCGGCAACGCCTGGTACAGCGCGCCCTTGGTCTCGGCCACGCCTTCGATGCTGCCCATGCGCGCAAGATGCGCCGGCGCGATGAGCGTGACGAGGCCGATATCGGGCCGTGCGATGGCAGCCAGGTACGCGATGTCGCCCGGCTTGCCGGCGCCCATTTCCAGCACCGCGTATTCGGTGTCCCGCGGCATCGCCAGCAAGGTCAGCGGCAGGCCGATCTCGTTGTTGAAGTTGCCGGCGCTGACGTGGGTGCGGCCATGCCGCGACAGGATCGAGGCGGCCAGCGTCTTCACCGTGGTCTTGCCGTTGGAACCGGTGATGCCGACCACGCGCACGTTGCGCTGGGCGCGCACCGCGCTGGCCAGGTCGCCCAACGCCAGCTCGGCGTCATTGACCAGGAGCTGCGGCAGATCGCCGTCGAGCTTGCGCGTCACCATGGCGGCGACGGCACCGCGCGCGGCAGCCTCGGCCAGATAGTCGTGACCGTCCACGCGCTCGCCCTTGATCGCCACGAACAGGTCGCCGGGCTGCAGCTTGCGCGTGTCGATGGCGACACCGGTGACCTCGGCGTCGGCGCCGAGCAGGCGCCCGTGGGTCCACAGCGCGATGGTGCTCAGCGACATCATGCGCGCGGCTCCCGGCTCATCCGTTCCAGTGCGGCATGCGCCACCGCCAGATCATCGAATGGACGCTTGCCGGCCGCGCCATCCTGATAGGTTTCATGCCCCTTGCCGGCGATCAGCACCGCGTCGCCCGACTGCGCCAGCTGCAGCGCCTGGCCGATCGCCGACGCGCGATCGCGCTCGACCGTCATCGCGCGTGCCGATGCCATGCCGGCGACGATCTGCGCCACGATCGCATCGCCGTCTTCGCCGCGCGGATTGTCGTCGGTGACGATGGCGACGTCCGCCAGCCGCGCCGCGATCGCGCCCATCAGGGGACGCTTGCCGGCGTCGCGCTCGCCGCCGCAACCGAACACGCAGATCAGCTTGCCGGCGCAGTGCGCCCGCACGGCGTCCAGCGCCTGCTCCAGCGCATCCGGGGTGTGCGCGTAATCGACCACCACCAGCGGCAGGCCGCGCAAGCCGCCCAGCCGGCTCATCCGGCCGTTGACCGGCTGCAATTGCTCGAGCGCGGCCACGATGTGCGAAAACGGTTCGCCCAGCGCGCCCAGGCAGCCCGCCACCGCCAGCAGGTTCGCCACATTGAAGCGGCCCAGCAGATGGCTGTTGATCGCCCGCACGCCCCACGGCGTACGCAGCCGGAACGCCAGCCCCTCGGCCGACGTGACGATGGCGCTGGCGGCAATCTCCGCGTCGCTGTCGTCGGTCATGCTGAAGCGCAGCGGCTGCACGCCGGCGGGCAACTGCGCCGCCAGTTCGCGGCCGAACGCATCGTCGATATTGATCACCGCGCTCTGCAGTCCCGGCCAGGCGAACAGTTTCGCCTTGGCCGCACCGTAAGCCTGCATGCTGCCGTGATAGTCCAGATGGTCGCGGGTGAGGTTGGTGAACACCGCCACTTCGAAATCCACCGCGCCCACGCGGCCCTGCTCCAGCGCATGCGATGACACTTCCATCGCCACGTGGCTGACCTCGGCATCGCGGAAATCCGCAAGCAACGCCTGCACACTGATCGCATCGGGCGTGGTGCGCTCGCCTTCGAGCAACTGACCATGCACGCCGGCACCGAGCGTACCGATCGAGGCCGCGCGATGACCGAGCAAGGTCAGCGCCTGTGCCAGCAGCTGCACGCACGAGGTCTTGCCGTTGGTACCGGTGACGCCGACCATCCGCATCGACTCGCTGGGACGCTCGAAGAAGCGCGCAGCGATTTCACCGACCTGCGCATGCAAGTCGTCGATCCACAGCAACGGCACGTCCAGCGGAGCCAGATCGTCGACCGCCGGCGCCTCGGCCAGCACTACCTGCGCGCCGCGCTGCACCGCGCCGGCGGCAAACTCGATGCCATGACCCCGGGTGCCGCGCAGCGCAAAAAACGCATCGCCGCGGCGCGCCCGGCGCGAGTCCAGCGTCAGTCCCGACACCACGATGCGCCCGGCACCCGGCACGGCAGCGACCTGCGCGTCGGCAATTCCCAGCAGCAGCTGATCGAGATGGCCGGTGCTCATGGCGTGCCCTCCTCGGCCGGCGCTTCTTCGATGTTCGGGGCGGCCGGCGGAGCGTTGCCGGTCAGTCCGTTCTGAACCTGCAAGGGGCCACCGACATACCAGCGGCCGATGTTGTCCGGCGGAATATCCAGCAGTCGCAATGCGCCGGCCATGACTTCGGCGAACACCGGGCCGGAGACCAGGCCGCCGTAGTAGCTGCCCTTGCGGGGATTGTCGACCACCACCGCCGCCACCAGCCGCGGGTTGGTCGCCGGCACCATGCCAGCGAACGCGGCGCCGTAGTTGTTCTTCGAATATCCCCCCGCCACCGCCTTGTGCGCCGTGCCGGTCTTGCCCGCCACGGTGTAATTGGCGATCCATGCATAAGGCGCGGCAGTACCGCCCGGCTGGGTGGTGGTCTCGAGCATGTCCACCAGCTCGTGGGCTATCTGCGGCTCGATGATGACCTTCCCGTCGCTGTCGTTGCCCTTGATGAAGGTGGGCGAATGCATAACGCCGCCGTCGGCGATGGTGGCGTAGGCGTTGGCCAGCTGCAGCACGGTCACATTGAGGCCATAGCCGTAGCCCAGGATGGCCTTTTCCAGCGGCCTCCAGTCGCGGCCGATCTTCAGGTAGCCGGACGTCTCGCCCGGGAATCCGCTGTTGGTGCTGTTGCCGAAGCCGAACGCCCGATAGGTGTCGTACATCAACCCCGTATCGAGCTGCATCGCGATGTGCGCGGCACCGACGTTGCTCGACTTGGTGATCACTCCGGTCGGCGTGAGCAGCCCGTAGTTGTGGGTGTCGTGAATATCGTGACCCTGGAAAAACCAGTGGCCACCAGTAGTGTCGATCAGCGGGCTGGTCGGCGTGTACTTGCCGCTGGACAACGCCGCTGCCATCAGTACCGGCTTGATCGTCGAACCCGGCTCGAGCACGTCGGTCATCGCGCGGTTGCGCCGGTCGGCCGGCTTGCTGCTGTTGACCGAGTTGGGGTTGTAGGTCGGCAGGTTGACCATCGCCAGCACTTCGCCGGTCTTCACGTCGAGTATCACCATCGAGCCGGAATCGGCCTGCGACTTCTCCAGCGTGCTTTTCAGTTCGTTGTAGGCCAGAAACTGGATGCGACGATCGATGCTGAGCGTGAGGTTCTGTCCCGGCTTCGGCGCGCGGATCTGCTCGACGTCCTCCACCACGTGGCCCATGCGGTCGCGGATGACGCGCTTGGAGCCCGGCTTGCCGGACAGCCAGTCGTCGTACGCCAGCTCCAGGCCTTCCTGGCCGTGGTCGTCGATATTGGTGAAGCCGAGCACATGCGAGGTGACTTCGCCGGACGGGTAGTAGCGCTTGAACTCGCGCTGACCGTTGATGCCGGGAATGCCCAGGTCCAGCACGACCTGTGCGGCTTCCGGCGCCATCTGCCGCCTCAGGTAGACGAATTCCTTGTCCGAGCGCTGTACCAGCTGCTCCTTCAGGTTCGCCGCGTCGACCCCCAACGCCTGCGCCAGCTGCGGGATGCGATCGTCGTGTTCAAGCACTTCGGCCGGATTCGCCCAGATCGACATCACCGGCGTCGACACCGCCAGCGGCTCGCCGTTGCGGTCGAAGATGGTGCCGCGCGACACCGGGATCGGCATCACCCGCAGGAAGCGCGCATCGCCCTGGCTCTGATAGAACTGCTTGCGCACCACCTGCAGGTCGAAAGCACGCGCCACCAGTCCGATCGAGGCCAGCCCGAGCAGGCCGACCACCACCATCATCCGCTTGCGCGAACTGGGGCCGGCACTGCGGCGGCGGCCGTGCTGCGGAGGTGGGATGTGCTTGCGCAAGCCCATCAGTGCAGCAACCGGATGTCTTGCGGGCGCGGATCGAGCATGCCCAGTTTCTGCCGGGCCTCGTCGTCGATGCGCCGCGGCTCGGCATAGGTGGCCTGCTCCAGTTCCAGCCTGCCGTATTCGATGTTCAACTCGTCGCGCTGGTTCTGCAGCGAGGTGAGGTTGACGAACAACACGCGGCTCTCGTGGCGCGTCCACACCACGCCGATCGCGCTGGCCAGCACCGCCGCGAGCAGGACCAGCATGAACAGGGCGCCGATCGCCTTCACGCGCGGCCTCCTTCGGGCAATTTCTCTGCCACCCGCAGCACCGCGGAACGCGAACGCGGGTTCGCGGCCTGTTCGGCCGCGGACGGAAATTGCGCCTTGCCGATGGCCACCAGGCGCGCCGGCGCCGCCTGCACCGGCGGTCCGCGGCGCGTGTTCTGCACGCGGCCGGAGTGGTCGCGGATGAACAGTTTCACCGCGCGATCCTCCAGCGAATGGAAGCTGATCACCGACAGCCGACCACCCGGCTTGAGCCGTTCCAGCGCGGCATCCAAACCCTGCTGCAGCGCGTCCAGTTCGCCGTTCACGCGGATGCGCAACGCCTGGAAGCTGCGCGTGGCCGGGTGCTTGCCCGGCTCGCGCCGGCCGACCACGCGCTCGATCAGCGCGGCCAGCTGGCCGGTGCGGGTGAACGGCGTGGCCGTGCGATCCGCGACGATGGCGCGGGCGATGCGCCGGCCGTGACGCTCCTCGCCGAAATTCCACAGCACTTCGGTGATCTCGCGCTCGCTGGCATGCGCCAGGAAATCGGCGGCGCTTTCGCCCTGGCTGGTGTCCATGCGCATGTCCAGCGGCGCATCGGCCATGAAACTGAAACCGCGCGCAGCCTCGTCCAATTGCGGCGAGGACACGCCCAAGTCGAGCAGCACGCCGTCAAGGCCGGCGGCGGTTTCGTCCCACTCGGCCAGGCTGGAGAAATTGGCGTGCCGGATCGCCACGCGCGGATCGCCGGCAAATTCGGCCCGCGCCGCGGCGATCGCGGTGGGATCCCGGTCCATCAGCAGCAGCCGGCCATCGGGACCGAGGCGCGACAGTACGGCGCGAGCGTGACCGCCGCGACCGAAGGTTCCATCGAGATAGCGCCCGCCAGCATGCACGGCGAGTCCCTCCACTGCTTCACCCAGCATTACCGGGATGTGCCGCAACTGCTGCTCGGCCATGCCGCACTCCCGCTCCCGTCCCACGTCTGTCGCTGCGCCCGTTTACAGGCGCAGTACGGCCATTTCTGCAGTGATCTCGTCTTCGCCGATGCTCTGGCGGATCTTGGCCAGGTGAGCCTGTTCGCTCCACAGCTCGAACTTGTTGCCCATGCCCAGCAGCACTGCCTTCTTCTCGATGCCCGCGGCGGCACGCTGACTGGCCGGCAGCAACACTCGCGCCGCGCCATCGGGCTCGACCACGGCGGCGGCGCCGACCAGCTTCATCTGCATGTCGCGATGGGCGGCCTTGACCTTGGGCAGCGCATTCACCTGATCGCGCACCTGCTCCCACTCGGCATGCGGGAACAGCCATAGGCAGCCCGGCTCGAACGGGTTGTAGGTGATCACCAGACGATTCGCGCACTCGCCCGCCACCAACTCGCGATACGCGGTTGGAATGGCCAGGCGGCCCTTGTCGTCTACGGTGATGGCGGTTTCGCCCTGGAACACGGTCGTTGAACTCCACTAAAACCCACGATTTCACACCGGAACCCACGATAGTCTCGGCTCATGAGACTGTCAAGGGAATTTCGCTTGTGAATCAAGGAGAAAGGCGAAGTTGTGGCGGTAATTCCAGCGTTTTCTCATAAACCCCTGCAAGGTGTTTGAAAGCAAGGGGATTTTTGATTTCGAATCAGTGCCAACATGGCGTCTGGCGGGGATAAATCCGGGATTCCCGTCCAGCTCGCGATGAACCGGCGTTCATCCGCCCGCGGTCCTGCCCGCCACCACCGGCGTGGACGTCTGCCACACCGGTGGTGGATTCATGCAAGAGGTGGAGTCGGCCTGTAAGCCGGGTTCTGTACGTCTTGCGACGCGACAGTCATTCCTCTCGGCCAGACGTCGCCGTCTGGCTCCAGCAACCTACCCGGGAACAACGCGGGCCGCGTTATCGTTCCCCTATTTGGTCTTGCTCCGAGTGGGGTTTACCGTGCCGTACGGCGTTGGCCCCGTACGCGGTGCGCTCTTACCGCACCCTTTCACCCTTACCACGCACATCCAAGGATGCCGTTCGGCGGTCTGCTCTCTGTTGCACTGGCCGTCAGCTCACGCTGCCCAGGAGTTACCTGGCACTCTGCCCTGCGGAGCCCGGACTTTCCTCGATGCACTTGCGTGCGACGCGACTGCCCGGCCGACTCCATCTCCTAGTCTAGTAGGAGCGCACCCTGTGCGCGATGCTCTTTGTCCATAATTCATGCGAAACGATCGCGCACAGGGTGCGCTCCTACCCCTCGTACAGGAGCTTGCGCGGCGCGCCGGTGATCGCCGCCGCCATCTTCGCCGCCTTCGCCGGCGGCAGTTCCTCGCGCAGGATCGCGAAGATGCGCCGGCCCTCGATCAGCTTCGCATCGGCTTCCTCGCCGCGTCCGGCCACCAGGATCACGCATTCGCCGCGCTGCTGATCGGGATCGGCCGCGACCCGTTCCGCCAGTTCCGCCAGCGGCTCGCCCAGCACTGTTTCGAACATCTTGGTCAGCTCGCGCGCCAGCACCGCCTCCCGGCTGGCGCCGAAGATATCGCGCATGTCGGCCAGACTCTCGGCGACGCGATGCGACGACTCATAGAAGATGAGCGTGCGCGCATCGCCGTCGAGCTCCCGCAGGCGGCTGCGTCGTGCCGCCGCCTTCGGCGGCAGGAAACCCTCGAACACGAACCGGTCGCTAGGCAGTCCCGCCACCGACAGCGCGGCGATCGCGGCGCAGGCACCTGGCACCGGAATGCAGCGGATGCCGGCCGCGCGCGCGGCGCGCACCAGCCGAAAACCCGGATCGCTGATCAGCGGCGTGCCGGCGTCCGAGATCAACGCCACCGAATCGCCTGCCGCCATTCTGCGCACGATCGCGTCCACCGCATCGCGCTCATTGTGATCGTGCAGGGCGATCAGCGGCGTGTCGATGTTGTGATGAACCAGCAGCGGCCGGCTGTGCCGGGTGTCTTCGGCGGCGATCACCGCCACCTCGCGCAACGTCGCGATGGCACGGGCAGACAAGTCGTCGCGATGACCGATCGGGGTGGCCACCACCCACAAGCAACCTGGCTGAACTGCTGACATCGTCATACTCCTGCGCCGTGAGCCGGCGATCCGATCGGCTATGATCGCGCATTGACGACCATGACGAACAAGGGATATCCCATGCGCCTCATGCGCCTCCCGCGCGCCGCCGCGATTGGACTGTTTCTCTCGGTAGTTCTGGCCGCCTGTGTGCCGATGAACGCGCCGCGCTCGCCGGCCGAAGTCGCCGCCGCACAGAGCGCCGCTGCGCTGGCGCAACAAGGTCAGTTCGCTCAGGCCGCACAGGCCTACCAGGCGCTGGCGGATCAATCGCCCAGCCGTGCCGACAGCTACCGCCTGCAAGCCGCCGAAGCGTGGCGACAGGAAGGCCAGATCGAACGTACCGCCCCGATTCTTGCCGGCATCAAGCGGCAACGCCTGAGCGACGACGAGCCGCTGCGCTTCGACCTGCTGCGGGCCGAACTGGCGCTGGACCAGCACGACGCGGCCACCGCACTGCAACTCACCACCCAGCCGAATGTCACGGTGCCGCCAGCGCTGCAGCTGCGCCTGCTGGAACTGCGCGCGCGCGCGATGGCGGCGAGCGACGACAGCTGGGGCGCCGCGCGCACCCGGGTGCAGATGGACGACCAATTGAGCGGTTTCGATCACACGCAGAACCGTCGGCAAATCCTCGGCCTGCTCGGCAAGCTCGGCGTCGGCCCGCTCAAGCAACGCGCCGCCGCGATGAAACCGGGCGATCGCATGCTGCCCTGGGTCGACGAGGCGCTGACGCAGCTCGGTGTCGTGGTGGCGCAGCCGCAGGCGGAATTGCAGCAACCGGTCGGCACCTTGCTGCCAGGTGCCAATGCCAACGTGCGCGAAGGCTACCAGGCGCCCGCCCAGGTGGCGTTGCTGCTGCCCAGCGACGGCAACTACGCGGCTGCGAGCACGTCGATTCGCGAGGGTTTCTTTGCCGCCTATCTCGATGCCGGGCGCAACCATGCACCGCGCCCGTTGGTTCGCGTGTACGACAGCAAGGGCACCAGCGACGGTGCGATCAAGGCCTACCAGCAGGCGGTCAGCGACGGCGCCCGACTGGTCGTCGGCCCGCTGACTCGCGGCGAAGTCGCCGCCGTGTTCGGCCAGACACAACTGCCGGTACCGGTGCTGGCGCTGAACCATCCCGACGACAAGCAACTGCCCGCCAGCAATGCCAGCGAATTCGGCCTGCTGCCGGAGACCGAAGGCGCCCAGGCCGCAGACCACATGGTCGAGCGCGGCCTGCGCCAGGCCTACCTGGTGATTTCCAGCGACGACTTCGCCCAGCGCGCCGCCGGTGCCTTCAAGGCCGAACTTGCCGCCCGCGGCGGTCAGCTGCTTGGCGCGGCCACCCTGCCGGCCGGAGCGACCAGTTACGCCGACACCATCGCAGGGCTGCATATTCCTGCATCCGCCTCCGCGCCCGCCGCAGCCGCACCGGCCGCTGCTGCCACGACTACCACCGACAATGCCGCCCCGCCGGCCAGCGCCCCCGGCGACACCGGCGACACCGGCATCTTCATCAGCATGCGCCCGGCGCAGGCACGACTGCTGCTGCCCCAGTTGCGCATCGCACGGGTCGGCCTGCCGGTGATCGCCACCTCGCATGTCTACGAAGGCAGCGACGACGCCGCGGGCAATCGCGACCTGGATGGCGTGGAATTCTGCGATTCACCGTGGCTGTTCAATGCCCAGCCGGGCCTGCCCAACCATGACGACATCGCCGCCCAGCTGCCATCGGCCCGCGGCGGCGGTGCGCGGCTGTTCGCGTTCGGCATGGATGCGTGGAACCTGGTGCCCTACCTCGACTGGCTGCGCGCCCATCCGGGCAGCTACGTCCCCGGCGCCAGCGGCCAGCTCACCGCCGACCAGTTCGGCCGCGTGCGCCGCGTGCTGATCTGGGCGCAGTTCCAGGATGGCCTGGCGCACCCGCTGAGCGGCAGCCTGCAGACCGACGACGTGCCCGCCGGCACCCCGCCGGCAGGCAACATCCCGGCACCCGCCGCCAGCGGCAATAAACCGGCCGACACAAGCCTGCCCGTCAGCCACTGATGCGCGCCGCCGGCGACGTCTTCGAGCAACGCGCCTGCGCCGAACTCGAACGCGCCGGCCTGAAACTTCTCGCGCGCAACTACAGCACGCGCTACGGCGAACTCGACCTGGTGATGCTGGACGGCGACACCGTGGCGTTCCTCGAAGTGCGTTATCGCGTACGCGCCAGCCACGGCGATGCACTCGCCTCGGTCACCCGCGGCAAGCAGGACAAGCTGGTCCGCACCGCGCAGCTGTGGCTGGCCGCCCATCCGCAATACGCGCATCGCCCCTGCCGCTTCGACGTGGTGAGCTACGACGGCACCGCCGTCGATTTGCACATGCAGTGGTTGCGCGGAGCGTTTGAAGCCGACTGAAGCACACCAAGCTCCCTTCCTGATCCTGAATAAGTTGAACCGACTCCGTTTTCTTGCAGGCGGCAAAGGGGGCCGCTCAACTCTGTGTGCATTCCGGCGGGCGAAGGTCCGAATCCTTGGCGTGGCGACAGAACTGGGTCTGCCACCAAGCCTAGACGGAAGGCGGATTCAATTTAGAAGTGCATCACTCCAGCCCCGGGAAGTAGCGCAGGTGCGGTAGCCTGCGCAGCTTCACCGCCAAGTGGAACTGCACATTGAGCTACACGCACCTGAGCCAGGACGAACGCT
>NZ_JBHSNG010000028.1:0-57088 GCF_042657005.1 Rhodanobacter terrae | reverse complement strand
GACGACGACATTCAAGCGATTGAAGACAAGCTCAACCAGCGGCCTCGAAAGCGTTTAGACTTCCGTACGCCACAACACGTTTTCGATGTCTCCCTCAACCGTGGTGCACTTCGTAGTTGAATCCGCCAGGCAAAGATGTAGAAGGTCTTGAGCATTATATTGACCCACAAAGCTGTTATCGCCATGAAAATGGCCTTGTTGGCTGGATACATAGATGCGGAGTTTTGCATGAATGGTATTCGTATCTTATATGTATTTCAGTTCCCGATAGCGACAGAATCAACATACCGGCCTACAGGATATTCCACCCTTTAACTTTAAGACCTTTAACACGTGTGATGTTGAGAAAATCGGTCTTGAAGTCTGACAAATCTCAATTACCATTTGGTAAAGGGTTTCTATTCGCAGAAGCACAGGGGAAAAGGAATGACTATAAATCCCCACCAGCCTTCGTAGACTTTGGTATAGACATAGATTGCACTACGAAGGAAGAACGCAAAGAAGAACGCAAGCAAGAGCCCAAGAAACAAGCATCACAGATTGAAACGCAAAAGACCTCAAGCTGGAAACGTAAGCTTTTTGGCTGGATAGACAATATCTGAGCCTCGCTGATTAATTTACAGGGGGCTACATGCCAGACCTAACTCAAGAAATGTCGCTTTGGTATGGTGGGAACACCCATGCCTGTGTTTCTATCGACGAAACTTTTCCCTCACAGGAATGGTCCTGCGGGCAAATAGTTCCACCCAGCGATGATGCTCTTTATCACCTCAACCATGGGAGCTTATGGGCTTGTGTACGAACTGAGCATGAATCACTTCATATAAGTTGTGACCCGGTGCAGAAGCTCTACACGCCAAACTTTTTCCTAGATAACTGGGTATTTTTTTTGCCGTTGCGCTAGTCATAGCGTACATCGGTTACAAAAAATATTATAAGCGCCTTCCGAGTTAATCAACGAATTTCAATGGCCGAAACTGAACGAGTTGCGTCGTCCCAGTGCGAGCTGTGCTATTACCGCGGCATCGAGCATGCGATCGCGCACCGGTTGACCCGCTTCGAGCCCGGCGCGCAGGGCGAGCACAAGCTGGCGCGTGGTTTCCTGCCGGTACGTACGCACTCGCGGCATTATCTGGCCAACCCCGATTTCCGCGCCGCCGTGGCCGCGGCGCTTGCCAGCGAAGCGCAAGCGGTCGACGCTTATGTCGACGAGCTGCGGAGCCATAGCCCGTACGCTGATCACGGCCTTCATCAAGACAATGCCGAGCAGCACGGCGATACCGCGCGATGATCCGCCTGCCGCTACTGGATCCCGATGCCTGGGATCGCTTCCCTGACCCGCGCGGCGCGCTGACCGAGCCGAACGGCCTGCTGGCGTTCGGCGGCGACCTGTCCCCACGGCGTCTGCTTGCCGCTTATGCCCACGGCATCTTTCCATGGTTCGGCGAGGGCGAACCGATCCTGTGGTGGTCGCCCGATCCGCGTTGCGTGTTCCGTACCGAAGCGGTGCGGATCAATCGCAGCCTGCGCCGCCAGCTGGCCGGCCGGCATTGGCGGCTGACCGCCGATCATGCGTTCGATGCGGTCATCCGCGCCTGCGCCGCGCCGCGCGCCGACGACTCGGGCACCTGGCTGGTGCCGGCGATGATCGACGCCTACGTGCAATTGCATCGACAAGGCCATGCACACAGCGTGGAAGTGTGGGATGGCGAGCGGCTGGTGGGTGGCATCTACGGCGTCGCGGTCGGCCGATTGTTCTGCGGCGAATCGATGTTCAGCGCCGAGAGCGGCGGCTCCAAGCTCGCGCTTGCCGCGCTCGCCCGATTGCTGCACGACATGGATTTCCCGCTGCTCGATGCCCAGGTCAGCAATGCACATACACTCGGCCTGGGCGCGATCGAGATACCGCGCACGCAGTTTCTGCAACAGGTCGCCGAGCTCGGCCAACGTGCCGGACTCGTCGGCAGCTGGAGCGCGTTCACGCCACGCTTGATTCAGCCTTGCGCGTCCGATTGACGACCGTCGGATTCAGTCGGCTGCAGCGCGGCCCAGCGCCTTGATGTCATCGTAGTGCTCCAGGAACAGCGCCACCAGGTCCGGATCGAGCTGGCTGCCGGCGACCTGGCGCAAATAGTCCAGCACTTCATGCTCGGGCCACGCCGGCTTGTAGACCCGCGGCGAGATCAGCGCATCCCATACATCGACCACGCTGAAGATCCGTGCCGCCAGCGGAATGTCCTCGCCGCGCAGGCCTTGCGGATACCCGGCGCCATCCCAACGCTCATGATGGCTGTGCGGAATATCGCCGGCCTCGCGCAGGAAATCGACCTGCTGCAACAGTTCATAACCGAGTTTCGGATGCTGGCGCATCACCGCCATCTCTTCGTCGTCCAGCTTGCCGGGCTTGATCAGCACCGAATCCGGCAACGCCAGCTTGCCGATGTCGTGCAGCAAGGCACCGAACGTGAGATGACGCAGCGCCTCGCCTTCCACGCCGGCCCGCCGGGCGAGGCCGGCGGACATGCGCATCACCCGGTCGGAATGGTCGCCGGTTTCCTTGTGGCGGATGTCCATCGCCGACACCAGCACGCGTAGCGTCTGCTTGTGGCCTTCGCGCAAGGTATGGTTGGCCAGCCGCAAGCGGCGCAGATCACGGCCTATCATCCAGTACAGCAATACACCGGTAATCAGTACGAACAGGCCACCTTTGATGCTCTGCAGGAAGGTGAGCTGGACCTGGCCGCGCACCATCGCGTTCAGTGCACGATCGGAAAACCATATCCATAACCCGGACAGCAGCACGTAGGAAGCGGCCGTGCGGAATTGGGGGCTGATCGTCAAGTCAAGGCTCCGGCGAGAACGTCCCGCGCACGACATGCGCACTCCGCGTCTTGCGTGCAGTCGGCAGCGGGAAACATGAGTCTGCGCGACTGTATGACAGAAACCTCAGCCGGCCCGCGCCACGTACTTGCGCGCCACGTAATCGTCCAGGATGCCGACGAATTCGTTCGCGATATTGTCGCCACGCAAGGTCATCGCCTTCTCGCCGTCGATGAACACCGGCGCTGCCGGCGCCTCGCCGTTGCCGGGAAGCGAAATGCCGATGTTGGCGTGCTTGGATTCACCCGGCCCGTTGACGATGCAGCCCATCACCGCCAGCGTGAGGTTTTCCACGCCGTCGTACTTGATGCGCCAGACCGGCATCTGCTCGCGCACGTGTTCCTGCACGGTCTTCGCCAGCTCCTGGAAGAACTCGCTGGTGGTGCGGCCGCAACCGGGACATGCAGTGACCAGCGGTGTGAACGAGCGCAAGCCCATCGTCTGCAGCAGCTCCTGCGCCACGATAACCTCGCCGGTACGCGACGCGCCCGGCTCGGGCGTGAGCGAGATGCGGATGGTGTCGCCGATGCCTTCCTGCAACAGCACCGCCAGCGCGGCGCTGGAGGCGGTGATGCCCTTGGAACCCATGCCCGCCTCGGTGAGGCCCAGGTGCAAGGCATAGTCGCAGCGCGCGGCGAGGTCGCGATACACCGCGATCAGCTCCTGCACACCGGAGACTTTGCACGACAGGATGATGCGATCGCGCGCCAGCCCGATCTTCTCGGCCAGCGCGGCCGAATCCAGCGCCGAGCGGATCAGCGCCTCGCGCGCCACGTGCGAGGCATCCCAGGGGTCGGCACGCAGCGCGTTCTGGTCCATCAGCGCGGTGACCATGCTCTGGTCCAGCGAGCCCCAGTTCGCACCGATGCGTACCGGCTTGCCGTAGCGCAGCGCCATCTCGATGATCGCGCCGAACTGGCTGTCTTTCTTCTTGCCGAAGCCGACATTGCCGGGATTGATGCGGTACTTCGCCAGCGCCTCGGCGCAGGCCGGCTCGCGCTCCAGCAGCTGGTGGCCGTTGTAGTGGAAGTCGCCGATGATCGGCACGTCCACGCCCATCATCGCCAGTCGCTCGGCAATGCGCGGCACAGCGGCGGCAGCTGCGGGGGTGTTCACCGTGATGCGCACCAGTTCGGAGCCGGCACGGGCCAGCTCGGCGATCTGCCTGGCGGTGCCGGCCGGGTCTTCGGTGTCGGTGTTGGTCATCGATTGCACCACCACCGGCGCCCCCCCGCCCACGCGCACCTTGCCGATCTGCACGGCCACGCTGGGCCGACGTAGCGCCGGCTCGGCCGGGCGCGGTTTGTGCGAAACAAGCTCACTCATGACATCAACCGGAAAACAGGTCGCGACGATGCGCGACGACACCGCCAAGAATACCCGATCGGGCTTGCAGGCCTGTGGCAAATCGGCGCAGTCGCGACCCGGAAGCCGATGACCCGTGGCTGTCGCCGCCGGCCCGACCGGCGCCGGAACTGCGGCGACGCGGTGGCATAGCCGACCGATCACCCAATTCGCACCAACCGTGCCGAACGGGCGAATTGTCGCAGCAAATTGATCGAAGTCATGGCGGAGCATTGGTTTCACGCCAATACTGGGGAGATTGATTCGGGGAACCGCATGCCAAATACCGAGTACTACAACGACAAGGTCGTCCGCCAGTTCCTGCTGGCTGCGGCCGTATGGGGCATCATCGGCATGTCGGTAGGCGTGTACATCGCCGCCGAGCTGATGTGGCCGGCGCTCAATTTCGACCTTCCTTGGATCACGTTCAGCCGGTTGCGTCCCGATCACACGTTCGGCGTGATCTTCGCATTCGGCGGCTCGGCGCTGATGGGCACGTGTTACTACGTGGTGCAGCGCACCGGGCACGCGCGGCTGGCGCTGGGCAAGCTGGCCGGCTTCACGTTCTGGGGCTGGCAGCTGATCTGCGTACTGGCCATGGTGTCGATGCCGCTGGGCATGACCACCAGCAAGGAATACGCCGAGCCGGAATGGTGGATCGCCCTGCTGACCGCCGTGGTGTGGGTGAGCTTCGGCGTGGTGTTCTTCGCCAGCCTCGCACGGCGGCGCATCAAGCACATCTACGTGGCGAACTGGTACTACGGTGCGTTCATCATCGCGGTGGGCCTGCTGCACATCGTCAACCACTTGTCGCTGCCGGTGTCGTGGACCAAGTCGTACCCGATCTATTCGGGCGTGGTCGATGCGATGGTGGAATGGTGGTACGGCCACAATGCGGTGGCGTTCTTCCTCACCGCCGGCTTCCTCGGCATGATGTATTACTTCGTGCCCCGGCAGGCGCAGCAGCCGCTGTGGAGCTACCGCTTCTCCATCGTCAATTTCTGGGCGTTGATCTCGGTCTACATGTGGGCCGGCGCGCACCACCTGATGTACACCGCGCTGCCGGACTGGGTGCAGTCGGTCGGCATGGCGTTCTCGCTGGTGTTGCTGATGCCCAGCCTGGGCTCGGCGGCCAACGGCCTGCTCACCTTCAACGGCTCGTGGTGGCGGCTCAAGACCGACCCCGCCGCCAAGTTCATGGTGATGTCGCTGGTGTTCTACGCGGCCGCCACCTTCGAAGGCTCGATGATGGCGGTCAAGACGGTGAACTCGCTGTCGCACTACACCGACTGGACGATCGCCCACGTGCATTCGGGCTCGCTGGGCTGGGTCGCGATGATCACCATCGGTTCGCTGTACGCGATGGCGCCGCGTGCGCTGGGCCGTCCGGAAATGCACTCGCGCGCGGCGATGGAGTGGCATTTCTGGCTGCACATGGCGGGCACCCTGCTCTATGTGGGCTCGATGTGGACGGCCGGCGTCACCGAAGGTCTGATGTGGCGCGCCACCCAGCCCGACGGCGCGCTCACCTACAGCTTCCTGGACAGCCTGATCGCGATCAAGCCGATGTACCTGATCCGCTGGATGGGTGGCGTGAGCATCCTCTCGGGCATGTGGGTGATGGCGTGGAACCTGTGGCACACCGCCGCGGATGCGCGGGCGCGGCTGATCAAGCCGATTCCGGTGCCCATCCCCGAACCGGTACTGCACCAGGTACCCGCTCCGCTGCCTGCCGGCGTCAGCTGATGCGCTCGTCCATGATCGCCACTCCGGTCAACTTCCTGTTTGGTGGGCGCAACCCGATCCCGCAAATCCAAAGGCGGCCATCCATGGCCGAACTCTTCAAGTAGATCTCATACCATGGCCTACAAGCATTTCGAAGCGATCGAGAAACACGCCGGCCTGCTCGGCATCCTGATCGCGATCATGGTCTCGCTGGGCGGACTGGCCGAGATCACGCCGCTGTTCATGGAGGCGCATTCGCTGAAGGCGCCGCCGGGGGTGCATCCGTACGATCCGCTGCGGCTGATCGGCAAGGACGTCTATGTGCGCGAGGGCTGCTATCTGTGCCACTCGCAGATGATCCGCGC
Organism: Rhodanobacter terrae; assembly: GCF_042657005.1. NCBI lineage: Bacteria > Pseudomonadati > Pseudomonadota > Gammaproteobacteria > Lysobacterales > Rhodanobacteraceae > Rhodanobacter > Rhodanobacter terrae. The sequence goes on along the minus strand of NZ_JBHSNG010000028.1, from coordinate 50,774 downwards.
GCTGCGTTTCGAGACCCAGCGCTACGGTCACTTCTCGACGGCGGCCGAGTCGGTCTACGACCGTCCGTTCCAGTGGGGCTCCAAGCGCACCGGGCCGGATCTGGCCCGGGTCGGCGGCAAGTATTCCGACGACTGGCATCGCATGCATCTGATGAACCCGCGCCAGGTCGTGCCGCAGTCGAACATGCCCGGCTACCCCTGGCTGGCGCACGACACTATCGACGCCGCCGACGTGCAGGCGCGCATGCGCACACTGCGCCGGCTGGGCGATCCGTACACCGACGCCGATATCGCCGCGGCACCTGCCGCCTTGGCGGGCAAGACCGAAATGGACGCGCTGATCGCCTATCTGCAAGGCCTGGGTATCCGCAACGAGCCCAATCCGCCGGCCGGCGCGCCCACCGCTCCAAGCGATGCGCCGGCCAGCACCGGAGGCACGCCATGACGCCGATGAATCCGATCTGGGGTTACATCGCCGGCGGGTTCATCCTGCTGATGATGTTCAGCTTCATCGGCATCTGGATCTGGGCCTGGCGCAAACGGCACAAGCCCACCTTCAACCGCATGGCGCGGCTGCCACTGGAAGACGAGCCCGATACGGAAGCAGACACGAAGGAGAACCGCCCATGAGCAGCGGATGGTCGTTATGGGTGATGTTCCTGGTGGTGCTCAACATGAGCATCACGCTGTTCCTGTTCTTGTGGGGGCCGCGCGCGAAGATACCTACCTTGCCCGACGGCACCAGCGGTCACGTATGGGCCCACGGCGTGCTGCGCGAGGGCGTGCGCAAGTTGCCGCGCTGGTGGCTGCTGTTCTCGGCCAGCATGTTCGCGGCTGCGTTCGTCTATCTGTTCCTGTTCCCAGGCTTCGGCAATCACAAGGGTGCGCTGGGCTGGACTTCGCACGGCGAACTGGCCAAAGCGGTCGCCGCGAACCAGGAGAAGCTCGATCCACTGGTGGCGCGCTTCCGGCTGTACCCGGTCGAGCAACTGGCCGGCGATCCGCAAGCCCTGCAGATGGGCAAGGTCCTGTTCCAGGACAACTGCGCCGCCTGCCACCAGCGCAGCGGCAAGGGCAACATGGTGCTGGGCGCGCCCGATCTCACCGACAACGACTGGCTGTACGGCGGCAGCGGCAAGGACATCGTCACCTCGATCCACGACGGCCGTGCCGGCGTGATGCCGCCGTGGGCCAGCCTGGGCGAGGACAACGTCGACAACCTTGTGCAGTACGTGCTGAGCCTGTCCGGCTCGCCGCACGACCGGGCCAAGGCGGTCGCCGGCAAGCCATTGTTCGCCACCTGCGCGGCCTGCCACGGCACCGACGGCAAGGGCAGCCATGCGATCGGCGCACCGAACCTCACGGATCACATCTGGCTGCATGGCGGTACCGTGGCGGATATCCACAAGACAGTTCACGACGGTCGCCAAGGCCACATGCCGGCGTGGAGCCCGCGGCTGACCGACGACCAGATCCGCATCGTCGCCGCTTACGTCTATCACCTGTCGCATCCCGCCGATGCCAGCAGCCAGTGACATCGCCGCCCGCACCGCATCGGCCTGGTATCGCCAGCCGGTGCTGTGGCTGGGCATCGCGGTCTTCGTCGGGTCGATAGCCGGTTGCGTGTGGATGATCGTGCTCGGCGTGCGCTACGCCGACACGCCCGTGCAAACCTCGCATACCGTCTTCGGCGTCCCGGCCAGCGCACACAGCAGTCCGCAGCGTCCGCCAGACGGTCCGCCGCGATGAGCGTCTACGGGGCCAGCTCCTATGCGGCCAGCACCTATGCAGCATGGGCCCATCCGCAACTCGCGGCGCAGGTATTGCGCAGCCGCCGCGACGGTTGCAGCGAGATCGCCTTGCGCGTCGAATCGCTGGACGACCCCCGCCTGCTGCTGTGGCTGGAGCAGCGGATTCGCGCGCTGCCCGGCGTGCGGCGCGTCGCCGTCGATCGTGCGGCCCGGCGCGTGAGGGTAGTGTGGGACGTGCAGCGCACGTCGCTGCCCAGCCTGCTGGACAACTTCGCCGCTGCGCACTGCCCGGCGCAGCCACTGCAGCACGACAGCATCGACGATGCCCGCTCGCACGAGCAGCACGATGCGCTGAAGCGGCTGCTGGTCGCCGGCATGTGCGCGATGCAAGTGATGACATACGCATTCGTGATCTACATCGGCGTTGTCGATTTCGTCGACTTCAGCACGCGCGACCTGTTCCGCTGGCTCGGCCTGATCACCACCGTGCCCGTGGTGTTCTACTCGGCCCAGCCATTTTTCGCCGGCGCCTTGCGCGAACTGCGCGAACGCCGGCTCGGCATCCACCTGCCGGTGGCGCTGGCGGTAGCTCTGGTGTTTCTCGCCAGCGCGTTCAACACGCTGCGCGGCAGCGGCGAGATCTATTTCGATTCGGTGAGCATGTTCGTGTTCCTGCTGCTCGGCAGCCGCTATCTGGAACTGCGCTCGCGCCATCGCAGCGGCGCGCTGGGCGATGCGGTGATCGACGCATCGCCCCTGCTGGCCGAACGTCGTCGCGCCGACGGCGAACTGGAAACGGTCCCTGCGATCGCGTTGCTGCCCGGCGACCTGGTGCATATCGCCGAAGGCGGCACCGTGCCGGCGGACGGCGTGCTGGAAAGCGCGCGCGTGCAAGTGGACGAGGCGCTGCTGTCGGGCGAGTCGCGCCTGCTGTGCCGCGTACGCGGCGAGCGGCTGGTCGCCGGCAGCGTGCTGTTGTCCGGCCCGGTCGAGCTATGCGTGGAGCGAAGCGGCGCGGCCACCACCGTGGCGCGACTGGGCGCGCTGGCCACGCGCGCCCGACAGGCCCGCAGCCTGCTGGGCGGCAACGATCGCGAGATCGGCCGGTTCGTCGGCCGCGTGTTGCTGCTGACCGCACTCACCGCGCTGGGCTGGCTGCTGGTCGATCCCGCGCGCGCGTTCGAGGCCGCCGTGGCGGTGCTGGTGGTGGCCTGTCCTTGCGCGTTCGCGCTGACCCGCCCGGCCACGCTGACCCGCGCACTCGGCGTGCTCGCCGGTCGCGGCGTACTGGTCACCGACGGCGCCGCACTCGCCATACTGGCGCAGGTCGACTACGCGTTGTTCGACAAGACCGGCACGCTGAGCGTGCCGCAACTGGACCGTCGCGCCGTCGAGCCCCTGCGTGGCGACACACCGGACAACCTGCTGCAGCTGGCTGCCGCGCTGGCCCACGAAAGCTCGCATCCGCTGGCCCGCGCCCTCGCCGATGCCGCCCGCCAGAACGCGCTGCCGCTGCGTGCGCAGTCGGTGCAGGTCAGCGCCGGCGCCGGCATCAGTGGCGAGGTCGACGGTCGCTCGCTGCGTCTGGGCCGCGCCGACTTCGCGCTCGCACCCAGCGGCCAGCCTGTGCCGGCAAACGCAGCGGGCGCGCTGCTGCTGGCCGACGCGCAAGGCGCCATCGCGGCGTTCCATCTGGACGAGCAACCGCGCGCCGATGCCCGCCGTGTGCTCGATGCGCTTCGCGCCGACGGCGTCATGCCCGCGATCGCCAGCGGCGACGATGAAGCACGCGTGGCCGCTATCGCCAGCCGCCTCGGCATCGACGACTGGCATGCACGCCAGTCGCCAGTCGACAAGCTCGAACGGCTGCAGGCTGCGCGCTGCGACGGCCACCTCACGCTGGCCGTCGGCGACGGCAGCAACGACGCGCCACTGCTGGCCGGCGCCGACGTCTCCGCGGCGCTGACCTCCGGCACCGAACTGGCGCAGGCGCACGCCGACCTGCTGTTGCTCGATGGACGTCTGGACGGTCTGATCGATGCCCGCGCGATCGCCCGCCAAGTACAGCGAGTGATGGCGCAGAGCCGACGCTGGTCGTTGCTGTACAACCTGTGCGCCGTGCCGTTTGCCGCGTTTGGCTTCGTGCCGCCATGGCTGGCCGGCATCGGCATGTCGCTGAGCTCGCTGGTAGTGGTGCTGAACGCGCTGCGAGTCGGTCGCCACGAGACATCCGGCCGCCCCGATCCGGCCAGCCCCGCAAAACGGGCACGCGAGCTGCGCGCATGAACATCCTGCTGATGCTGATCCCGGTCACCGCTTTGCTGCTGCTGGTCGCGGTGGCGCTGTTCTTCTGGGCCGTCAACCACCAGCAGTTCGACGACCTGGACAGCCCCGCGATCCTGCCGCTGCTGGATGATCCGCCGCCGGAAGAGTCCGCCCCGAAGCCCCCCGAAGAAACCGCCCCACCCGCGCAGGACATCGTATAGGCCACCGCGCACGTAGGAGCCCGCTCGCGGGCGATGCTCTTGCCTTGATGTCCCGTTGGCTAGGGAGATTCATAGCAACGGCATCGCCCGCGAGCGGGCTCCTACCTGATTACCTGGCAGCAGTTCGACGACCTGGACAGCCCCGCGATCCTGCCGCTGCTGGATGATCCGCCGCCGGAAGAGTCCGCCCCGAAGCCCCCCGAAGAAACCGCCCCACCCGCGCAGGACATCGTATAGGCCGCCGCGCACGTAGGAGCCCGCTCGCGGGCGATGCTCTTGCCTTGATGTCCCGTTGGCTAGGGAGATTCATAGCAAAAGCATCGCCCGCGAGCGGGCTCCTACATTTGCTTGCGGCGCAGCGCGGCCTGCAGCAGGCGGCGCTGCAGGCGATCGGCCAGCTTGGTCGGGTGCGCCAGCCCCATCCGCGCCTGCGCCTCGGCTTCGTCGGCGGCCATCGCACCGGGTCGGCAAATCGCCCGCAACAGCCGCCATCGGCCGCGCCAGTGGCTGCTGCAGGCTTTCAGCCAGTTCAGCGCCGGCAGCAGGCGCTGCTCGATCTCGGTGAAATCGCTGCCGAACGGAAATTGCGGCAGCAGGCCTTTCTGCTGGAACGGCGCCAGCGCCTCGTGCAGGTAGCGCGGAGCATGCCGGCGCCAGGCGTCGGGTATCACGAAGTCCGCGGCCAGCTTGCCGTGCGCCTTCGCCTCCGCGCACAGCGCGTCGAGAAAACGCGCGTCGCTGATCGACAGCATCGCCTCGACGCACTCGCTGTCGCTCTTGCCGCGCAGGTCGGCGACACCGTATTCCGTCACGTAGATGTCGCGCAGGTGGCGCGGAATGGTGGTCTGGCCGTAGTTCCAGCGGATATTGCTTTCTATGCCGCCGCGCACCTGCCGGGTCGCGCGCAGCAGTAGTACCGAGCGGCCTTCCGGGAGCTCGTGCGCCATGGCCACGAAGTTGTACTGGCCGCCGACACCGCTGACGACTTCACCATCGTCCAGCGTGTCGGACACCGCGGCACCGAGCAGGGTCGCCATCATGCAGGTGTTGAAGAAACGCGCGCCGCGCCGCTGCAACGTCGCCAGCACCTGATGATCGCCGTACAGATGGTTGACGTTGGAGACCGGGCCCATGTCGATCGCATCCGGATCGGCTGCTTCGGTGGCGTCCAGCCACGCATACAGTTCGCGCGAACCTAGAAAGAACGCGCCGCGCAGGTAATGTCCGCCGGGCACGTCGGCGGCCAGCCGGCCGGCCGCCGAGGCGCGTTCCAGCGCGAGATTGTCCCAGCTGCGTCGCTTCAGGATGCCGGCGCGCTGCAGGTGCATGAAGCCGTCCATCACCATCTCGCTGGCGCCATACAAGCCGGCCTGGAACGCGGTCAGGCCACCCAGCCATCCGGCCAGCGCATGCGTCGCGCCGCGCCGATCCAGCGCCACCAGCGCGCGCCGCCACACGGTGTTGTCCTGCTGGCGCAACAGCAGCGCCTTGACCAGTGCATCGGACAACGCGCCGATGCCGATCTGCAGGCAGCCGCCGTCCCTGACCAGCGCACTGGCATGCAGGCCCAGCGCGTATTCGGCAAGATCGATCGGCTGCCGCGGCAGCGCGAACAGCGGGGGCGTGGTTTCCGGACACAGCTCCACGTCGAAATAGTCTTCGGCAACTTCGGCGTGGCCGCTCAGGTACGGCAGGTCCGGATGCACCACCGCTACGCACAACGGCCGCTGCTTGCCGGCGAGCTGTACCTGGCGCAGGAAATCCAGGGTCAGGTCCGGATTGCACGACAAGCTGTAGTGCGCCCCGTCCGGCCCCTCGCGGCGCGCCACCAGTTGCACCAGCAGGTTGATGTCCTGCACCACCAGATCACGGGCGACGTGGGTGTAGTTCTGGCTGATGTAACTGCGCTGCGCACAGGCCGAATGCAGCAGCGCGCCTGACTGCAGGTAGAACTCGTGCACTTCGACGTTCGAGGGCAACGCTCCGCGCGCCTGATCCAGCGCGTACTGCGGATCGACCTGATCGGCGCCGAAGTGGCGCTCGAGGAACGGCCCGAGAAATCGCCACTCCAGTCCCGGCGCCGGTTGCGGCCGGGTCAGCGACAGCGCGGTGTACAGGCGCATCGAACGGAGCGGGTCGGCCGCGGTGTTCCGGTACAGCGCATTGAGCAGCCCATGCGGCTTGCCCAGCCCCAGCGGGGCGGCAACGCGCAGATCCGCTCCCAGTTCGTCGGCGAGGTAGCGCGCGCATGCATCGGTATCGGTGTAGCGGTGCTCGATCTGCATGTGCCGGATCATGCCAGAAGCTTGCCAACGACAACGCACACACGATGTCATCGCCTAAACTGGCGACATGCCCATGCCACCGATCCATTCCACGCCGATCCGCCTGCTGGCGGAGCAGGCGTTGAGCCGTGCCGCCGGCGCACCCCTGCTCAACGGCAACGCGGTGGAACTGATGATCGACGCGGCCGCGCATTACGACGCCTGGCTGACGGCGATCCGGGGTGCGCGGCAGCGCGTGCTGCTGGAGAACTACATCATCCGCAACGACGAGGTCGGCCTCGCCTTCCGCGATGCCCTGGTCGAGCGAGCGCAAAGCGGCGTGTTTGTGGCCGTGGTGGTGGACTGGGTCGGCTGCCTGGGCCAGTCGCGCAACTCCTTCTGGGCACCATTGCGCGCGGCCGGCGGAGAAGTGCGCGTATTCAATCCACCGTCGCTGGGGCAACCGTTCGGCTGGATCAGCCGCGACCATCGCAAGCTGTTGGTGGTCGATGGCGTACACGGCTTCCTGTCCGGCGTATGCATCAGCGCGAAATGGCTGGGCGACCCCACCCGCAACGTGCCGCCGTGGCGCGACACCGGCGTGGCGCTGCACGGTCCCGTGGTGGCGGAGCTGGAGGCGGCGTTCGCGCAAAGCTGGCACGAGACCGGTGCCGCGCTGCGGCAGTTTGTACCCCCGCCGGAACCCGTCACGACCGCCGGCGACGTCTCCCTGCGCCTGATCGCCACCCAGCCGGCCACGGCCGGCATGTACCGGCTCGATCAGTTGATCGCATCGATGGCACGCAAGACGCTGTGGCTGACCGACGCCTATTTCGTGGGCCTCATGCCATACGTGCAGGCACTGGTGGCGGCCGCCCGCGACGGCGTGGACGTGCGCCTGCTGGTGCCCGGCAGCAACGACATCCCCGCAGTGGCCAGCATGTCGCGTTCGGGCTATCGGCCGCTGCTGAAAGCCGGCATCCGCGTGTTCGAGTGGAACGGCTCGATGCTGCACGCCAAGACCGCGGTCGCCGATGGGCAGTGGGCGCGAGTCGGTTCGTCCAACCTCAACATCGCCAGTTGGTTGAGCAATCGCGAACTCGACGTGGCGGTCGAGGACGCCGGCTTCGCCGGCCAGCTTGCCGCGCAGTACGAACGCGATCTGGGCAACGCCACCGAAATCGTGCTGGCGGCACCCCGCCGCCGTGGCAGCAGCGAGCGCGTACGCAGCAGCGAAGCCCGCCCGCCCCGGATTCACCGCGCCGGCGGCAGCTCCGGCCGTGCCGCCGCCGGCGCCTTGCGCATCGCCAACAGAGTCGGCGCGGCATTGACCAACCGACGCGTGCTCGGCGACAGCTCCAGCAGCCCGCTGTTCGTCGGCACGCTGGTGCTGCTCGCGCTGGCGGTCGTCGCGATCCTGTGGCCGGCGTGGGTGGGCTGGCCGTTGGGGGTGCTGTGCGGCTGGTTCGCACTCAATCTCGGCATCCGTGCCTGGCGCCTGCGCAAACGACCCGCCGACGACGGCGACTGAGCGCGAAGCCCGCTTGAAGTGCTCCCTGCATTCCCTGCCTCAAGCGGATGTTTTTTCACGACTTGATACTTTCGCCATGCTAGGCTCGCTCCCCTTATGCATGCGCCATTCGACGACACGCCACGCCACGTCCTGACCCCCAGCTCGCTCAACCGGCTGGTGCGCGACCTGCTGGGCGACGCGCTGCCGCAGGTATGGATCGAGGGCGAGTTGTCGAACGTGGCGAAGCCCGCCTCCGGCCATCTGTACTTCACCTTGAAGGACAGCGGCGCCCAGGTGCGCTGCGCGATGTTCAAGCTGAAGGCCTCCGCGTTGCGCTTCCGCCCGGTCGACGGCATGCAGGTGCTGTTGCGCGCCAAGGTCGGCCTGTACGAGCCGCGCGGCGAATTCCAGCTGGTCACCGAATACATGGAGCCGGCCGGCGAAGGTGCACTGCAGCGCGAGTTCGAACAACTCAAGGCAAGGCTCGATGCCGAAGGCCTGTTCGCGCAGGCCCGCAAGCGCGCCCTGCCCCGTTACGCGCGCCGCATCGGAGTGATCACCTCGGCCACCGGCGCCGCCGTGCGCGACGTGCTGAGCGTGCTGGCGCGGCGCTGGCCGCTGGCCGATGTCGAGGTGTTGCCGGTGCCGGTGCAGGGCCGCGAAGCGCCGCCGGCGATCGTCGCCATGTTACGCAAGGCTTCGTCCAGTGGCCGCTACGACGCGCTGCTGCTGACCCGCGGCGGCGGCTCGCTGGAAGATTTGTGGGCGTTCAACGACGAAGCGGTGGCGCGGGCGATCCATGCCAGCACCGTGCCGGTGGTCTCGGCCGTCGGCCACGAAATCGACTTCAGCATCGCCGACTTCGTCGCCGACCTGCGCGCGCCGACGCCATCGGCCGCGGCCGAATTGCTGGTGCCCGATGCGGTGGCGATCGACCGTCATCTGCAGCAGCTGCAGCAGCGCATGCTGACCTTGCAGCAGCGGTTGCTGCAGGCGCACGCCCAACGCGTCGATCATCTGCTGGCGCGGCTGCAGACACAGCGGCCGCAGGCGCGCTTGCAACGTGACCGCGAACGGCTGATGCATCTGCAGCGGCGCCTCACTGCGGTGCTGCGCGAACAGAGCCAGCTCCGCCATGTCCGCCTGGAACGGTTGCATGCACGCCTGCTGGCGCAGCATCCGCGGGCGCGCCTGCCACTGCTGGCGCGCAGGCTGGCCGAACAGGATCAGCGCCTGCGCCGTGCCCTTGCGCACATCCTGGAACGGCGGCAGACCCGTCTGCGCCATACCGGCCACGCGCTGCATGCGGTGAGCCCGCTGGCCACGCTCGAACGCGGCTACGCCATCCTGCTCGATGTCGAGGGCAAGGTCGTGCGTTCGGTCAGGGACGTAGCGGTCAACATGAAGTTGCGCGCGCGTCTCGCCGATGGCGAACTCGCCTTGCGTGTCGAGGCGAATGGAAGCAAGTCGCCCCCAGATTGAGAGACCAGCCTGGCGCAGAACAGCGCTTCGGGTCAGGCAACCTCCGTGAGCTGGACACCCGCGCGTTACAATCTTCCCCCGCAACCCTGCCCGTCTTTCCCTCATCCCATGCGCAATCCCCTGCAAGAACAACTGCTCAAGGCCGGCCTGGTCAACAAGGCCAAGGCGGCGCAGGCAGTGCGCGAGCAGGCGAAGCAGCGCAAGGGCAACGCGCCTGCGCCGCCGGCTGCCGGGCAGGTGGACGCACAGCGGTTGCAGGCCGAGAAAGCGGAGCGGGATCGCGCGCTGGCCGCCGAACGCAACGCCCAGCTGCGCGCGAACGAGCAGCATGCCCAGATTCGCCAGATCGTCGAGGCACACAAGGTGAAGCGCGAGGGCGAGATCGCCTATCGCTTCACCGACGGCGACACGATCCGCGACGTGCTGGTCAACCAGGCGCTGCGCGTCCAACTGGCCAGCGGCACGCTGGTGATCGTGCGTCACGACCAGGGTTACGAATTGCTGCCGCGCGGCGCGGCCGACAAGGTCTACGAACGCGACGCGGCGATGATCGTGCTCGATCACGGCCGCGCAAAAACCGGCAGCGGCAACGACGCAGACGACGAGTACTACAAGCAGTTCGAAGTGCCTGACGACCTGATCTGGTAGCGCGTCAGCGTTTCAATTCCAGCAAGTCCCAACCATTGCCGTACAGATCCTCGAACACGGCGACCGTGCCGTAGGCCTCGTGGCGCGGTTGCTCGCGGAAGTTCACGCCGTGGGCGCGCAAGCGCTCCCAGTCGCGCTGGAAGTCGTCGGTATGGAGCAGCAGGAATACACGGCCGCCGGTCTGGTTGCCGATGCGCGAGGCCTGCTCGTCGCCCTTCGCCTTGGCCAGCAGCAGGCGGGTTTCGGTCGAACCAGGCGGCGCCAGCCAGACCCAGCGCTTACCGCCGCCCATGTCGGCGTCCTCGATCGATTCGAAGCCGAGTGCGCGCCGTGCCAACGGCGGCACGGCGATTCCAACTGGGCGGCGGTGAGGCCGCTGGCTTGTTTGCAGGTCATGCCGCGCTCTGGAAGATTCGGCCCGTATTGTCTGGCATGCCGTCACGGCTGTCTGCCCTTGACAGCATCCCGTGCTGCAACATGGTTTCAAACCCGCAGGGACATCATGCCGCAGCCCGTCGTACAGTTTGTTATTGCAAATGGATGCTGCATTGCACACAATACGCAAAAGTACGGAGGTCTTCATGATTCCCGCCATCGACTTCTACGCCCCGTCCCGCTTTGCCCCGTTGCCGCCGCGCAGCAGCGAGCGTTTTGCGCGCCCCCGCGTGGCGCCGGCGGCCAACGGCGAACAAGTGCGTACACAGAACGATCGCGAGTTGCTGCTGCGCCCGATCGAGCCCGGTGACGTGGCCGCCATGCAACGCTGCTTCATCCGACTGTCGCCGGAAGACATCCGCCGTCGCTTCCTGCACGCCATGTCCGAACTGCCCGCGCCGATGGCGCAGCGGCTGTGCCGGATCGACCCGGCATTCGAAACCGCCTATGTGCTGATGGATGAGTCGGTGCAGCCGGCGGAGATGCGCGGTGTAGGCCGGATCTATGTCGACGAGGCTGCCGACGCGGCCGAGTTTTCGGTATTGGTGGAACATGACTGGTGCCGCCTCGGCCTCGGCGCACTGCTGATGCAGCGGCTGGTCGAAGACTGCCGCCGACGCGGCCTGGCCGAACTGTGGGGCTACGTGCTGCAGGAGAACCGGCCGATGCTGGACTTTTGCCACGAGCTGGGCTTCGTCCAGCGGACGATACGGGACGATCCGGGCACCGCGCTGATCACGCTGAAGCTCTGATCGCGCCGCTTGTAACGCTACAGCCCCAGCCTGCCGGGGCTGCCGCGTTACACTTGCCCGCTTTCCCCGGCGCGGCTCGATTGGCGGCGCCCTGAACACGCGTCCCTATGCCCAGCCTGATCAAGCACCCGCCCCTGCCGACCACCCCCAAGCAACGCCGTTACTGGACGCCGCCCCACGGCTCCGCACGGGCACTGCTGATCGCGGAAGCAGCGCGCACGCACGATGGCCTGCTGGTGGCGGTGGCCCGCGATACCCAGCGTGCGCAGGCGCTGGAGGCCGAGCTGAATATCTTCGGCGGCAACCTGCCCGTACTGCATTTCCCGGACTGGGAAACGCTGCCCTACGACGTATTCAGTCCGCATCCGGAAATCGTCTCGCAACGCATCGCCACGCTGTACCAGTTGCCCGGCGTGAAACGGGGCGTTCTGGTAGTGCCGGTGGCGACGCTGATGCAGCGGATCGCACCGCGCTCGCACATCACCGGCTCCGGCCTGGTGCTGGCCAGGCGCCAGAAGCTGGATCTGCTCGCCGAACAACGCCGACTCGAGGCCTCCGGTTATCGCCACGTACCGCAGGTGGCCGAGCCGGGCGACTTCGCGGTGCGCGGCGCGTTGCTCGACATCTTTCCGATGGGCACCGCCGAGCCGTACCGCATCGAGCTGTTCGACGACGAAGTGGAATCGATCCGCAGCTTCGATCCGGAAACCCAGCGCTCGCAGCAGCAGGTGGAGAAGATCGAGCTGCTGCCCGCACGCGAGTTCCCGCTCACCGACGAGGCGGCGAAAGAGTTTCGCGGCAACCTGCGCGAGCGCTTCCCGATCGACGTGCGCCGCTGCCCGTTGTATCAGGACATGAAGGAAGGCGTCACGCCTGGCGGCATCGAGTATTACCTGCCGCTGTTCTTCCGGCAAACGGCCACCTTGTTCGACTACCTCGCCGACAACGCGCTGTTCGTGCTCGGCGAGGGTGCCGGCGATGCAGCCGACCAGTTCTGGACGCAGACCGCCGAACGCTACGACCAGCGCGCGCACGACATCGAACGCCCGGTGCTGCCGCCGGCCGAGCTGTACCTGCCGCCCGAACATTTGCGCGAACAGCTCAACAAGCGGCTGCGCGTGGAAGTGGTCGATGCCGGCCATGAGCACGCGGTCGCCGCCGGTACCCAGCCGGCGCCGGAACTGCCGCTCAACCGCAAGGGCGAGGAGCCGGGTACGTCGTTGCGGCATTTCCTCGCCAGCTATCCAGGGCGCGTGCTGATTGCGGCAGATTCGGCGGGACGACGCGAGGCGTTGATCGAAACGCTGGCCGGTGGCGGGATGAAACCGGACAACGTGGACGGCTGGACCGCCTTCCTCGCTGCGGATGCGCAACGCTTCGCCATCACCATCGCTGGCCTTGAACAGGGCTTCGCACTCACCAAACCTGCCATCACCGTGCTCACCGAGCGCGAGCTCTACGGTGAGCGCGTGCGCAGCGAACGCGACCGCAAGCGTCGTCGCGGCACCGCACGCGACCCGGAAGCGATCATCCGCGATCTCACCGAGCTCACCCCCGGTGCGCCTATCGTGCATGTCGATCACGGCGTGGGCCGCTACCAGGGCCTGGTCTCGATGGACGTGGGCGGCATGGACGGCGAGTTCCTCGTCATCGAATACGCCAAGGGCGACAAGCTGTACGTACCGGTGGCCCAGCTCGGCCTGGTCGGCCGCTACTCGGGCACCGCGCCGGAACTGGCGCCGCTGCATTCGCTCGGCGGCGATGCGTGGGAACGTGCGCGCAAGAAAGCTGCCGAAAAAGTGCGCGACGTCGCCGCCGAATTGCTGGCGATCTATGCACAGCGTCAGGCGCGCGGCGGCGAGTCGATGCCGATCGATCGGCAATTGGTGGAGGAGTTCGGCAGCACCTTCCCGTTCGAGGAAACACCCGACCAGGAAACCGCGATCGAAGCCGTGCTCGCCGACCTGGCCGCACCGCGGGCGATGGACCGGGTGATCTGCGGTGACGTCGGCTTCGGCAAGACCGAAGTCGCGCTGCGCGCCGCGTTTGCCACCGCCACCGCGGGCAAGCAGGTCGCCGTGCTGGTACCGACCACCTTGCTGGCCCAGCAGCATTACCGCAATTTCGCCGACCGTTTCGCCGACTGGCCGGTGCGCGTCGACGTGCTGTCGCGCTTCAAGTCGGCCAAGGAAGTGAACGAGGCGCTGAAGCGGCTCGCCGACGGCCAGATCGACGTGATCGTGGGCACCCACAAGCTGCTGCAGCCGGATATCAAGTTCAAGAACCTCGGCCTGGTCATCGTCGACGAGGAGCAGCGCTTCGGCGTGCGTCAGAAGGAGCAGCTGAAGAAACTGCGGGCCGAAGTCGACCTGCTGACCATGACCGCCACGCCGATCCCGCGCACGTTGAACATGGCGATGGCCGGCCTGCGCGACCTGTCGCTGATCGCCACGCCGCCGGCGCACCGCACCGCCGTGCGCACCTTCATCTCGGCGTGGGATCCGGCGACGATCCGCGAAGCCTTGCAGCGCGAGCTGTCGCGCGGTGGCCAGGTGTACTTCCTGCACAACGAGGTGCAGAGCATCGAGCGCACCGTGCGCGAGCTGGAGGAACTGGTGCCCGGCGCGCGCATCCGCATCGCCCACGGCCAGATGCCGGAGCGCGAGCTGGAAGGCGTGATGGCGGATTTCCACCGCCAGCGCTTCAACGTGCTGGTGTGCACGACCATCATCGAAACTGGCATCGACATCCCGACCGCCAACACCATCATCATCAACCGCGCCGACCGTTTCGGGCTGGCGCAGCTGCATCAGCTGCGCGGCCGCGTGGGCCGCTCGCATCACCGCGCCTATGCGTATCTCGTCGTGCCCGATCGCAGGTCGATCACCGCCGATGCGCAGAAACGCCTGGAAGCGCTCGCTTCACTGGAAGAACTCGGCGCCGGATTCACCCTGGCCACGCACGACCTGGAAATCCGCGGCGCGGGCGAGCTGCTGGGCGACGAGCAGTCCGGCCAGATCCAGGAGATCGGTTTCGGCCTCTATACCGAACTGCTGGATCGCGCGGTGCGCGCACTGAAATCCGGCAAGATCCCGGATTTCGACCTCAGCACCGAACACGAGACCGAAGTCGAACTGCACCTACCCGCGCTGATCCCCGACGACTACCTTCCCGACGTGCACGCGCGTCTGACCTTGTACAAGCGCATCGCCAGCGCGCGCAGCGAGGACGACCTGCGCGACCTGCAGGTGGAAATGATCGACCGATTCGGCCTGCTTCCGGACAGCGCCAAGCACTTGTTTGCCGTGGCCGGCCTGAAACTGATGGCCACTCCGCTGGGCATCCGCAAACTCGACTTCGGCGCCAACGGCGGCCGCATCCTGTTCCGCGCGACTTACCAGGGAAATCCGCCCGACGTCGACCCGATGCTGATCATCAAGCTGATCCAGCAGCTGCCGCGCGTCTACAAGCTCGACGGCCAGGACAAGCTGAAGATCACGCTGGACCTGCCCGGCGCGACCGAACGCATCCGCAGCGCGCAGGAAGTGCTGATACTGCTGGGTGCCCGCCGGCCTGGCTGAGTCGGCCGGGCCCGGCCGGCATGGGCGAGCCGTCGCGAGTGACCTTCCGCGTCCGGATTGAACCACCCCGGCCGCACCGGGCGAGCAGGAACCTACATTCATCGGATGCAGTACCGGCCATAGGATGCAGTACCGGCTTCACGAATGAGCAACGCCGGGGCTTCGACGCCGCGCGCGTCGGCGCTGGCACGTCGCGTGCTTGACATGATTGCAAGAGATGGGGCAGGTTTGGAAGTTGCCATCCAACCCTGCACGGACTCCCTGGCCCGATGCCGCGCAGGCATGAAGCCATCTGTTCGTGGATGCGGATGATCCAGCAAAAAGTGCGCGTCATTCATTTGCAATCTCGACCGAGGTTGACAGAACGGAGCGATGCAGATGAGGAAGCTGATCACATTACCGGGATCGGACCGCCGCTGGCGGTCATGGTGCGGTCTTGTGCTCGGCCTGCTGTGGCTGGGCCCGGGTGTGGCCCATGCGGCTACTCCGCTGAACGGCGCCTGGCGCGAAGTCCGCGCCGATGACACCCCGCAAGCCGTGCTGGCCGAATACCGGGCAGGCCGGCTGAAGAGTTTCGACCCGTCCCTGTTGCAGCGGTTTCCGCGCAGCATTGCCGGCAGCTGGGTGGTCATCGCATCACAGCCGCCCTGGGACAATGGCGAGCGGGTGCTGACGATCTACCCGCCTCCGTTGAGTACCGCCACCGTCATCGCCAACGGCGAAACGCAGTCGCTGGCGCTGGATGATTTCAGTGTGGCGGCCCACGGCCACGGCCGGCTGGCCTGGCGGGTGCCGGCCACCTTGCCGGGATCGGCACCGATCCTGCTCCGGTTCGAACCGTCCCCCAGGCTGAGTGCGCCGGTGCGGTTCCAACTGCAGCCCTGGAACGAATATCTGCAGCAGGATGCGCAATGGCTGGTGTTCGCCAGCGCCTGCTTCGCGGTGATGCTGGCGATGGTGCTGATGGCGCTGTGCTTCGCGTTGATGCTGCGCGACGTCACCTACGCGTGGTACGCCGGTTACATCTTCTGCTACATGTTCATTCAGGGCATCCAGACCGGCTTCCTGTTCCACCCGCTGGAATGGAGCTGGCTGTCCGGCATGGCGCCGCTGGCTGGGCCGGTGGCCGTGGCGCTGTCGGTGGCGTTTGCCTCGTTGTTCATGATGCGGTTCTGCGAACTGCAGCGTTACGCGCCGCTGCTGCGGGTGCCGATCGTGGCGCTGGCGGTCGGCATGATCCAGCTGGTGCTGATGCGCTGCAGCCAGATCGCACTGCTGGTAGAGGTGGCGCAAATCCTGCTCAACCCGCTGCTGATGATCGGTGCGGTGCTGCTGCTGGTGGCCGCCATTGTCGCCGCCGCGCGCGGTTCGCGCCAGGCGTGGTTCTTTCTGGCCGGCTGGACGCCGCTGCTGCTGCTGACCGCGATGACCAGCGCCCAGGTCAACGGCGCGCTGCCACAGCTGGACTGGCTCAACGACGCGAGCCTCGCTGGCGGCGCGTTCGAGGCGATCGTGCTGTCGCTGGGCCTCGCCGATCGTGCGCTGGTGCTGCGTCACGACCGTGACATCGTGCAGGCGCTGGCCGATCACGATGCACTAACCAACGTGCTCAACCGCCGCGCCTGGACCGAACGTGCCAGCAGCTTGCTGGCAAACGGCACGCCGCGGCCGATCACGTTGCTGTTTCTCGACCTGGATCATTTCAAGCTGCTGAACGATCGCCAGGGCCACAACGCCGGCGACCGCGCGCTGGTCGCGGTGGCGCAGGCCCTGGCCACCGAGTTGCGGCCGTCCGACCTGCTCGGCCGTTACGGCGGCGAGGAGTTCGTCGCCCTGCTCGATGGCACCACGCCGCAGCAGGCCATGCCAGTGGCGACCCGCCTGTGCCGGCGCGTACACCGGCTGGAGATTCCGGCCGGCGACGAATCGATGCTGCTCAGCGTCAGCATCGGCGTCGCCGCCTGCCAGGACGGCGACGATGTGGAGTCGCTGGTCGAGCGCGCCGACCAGGCCATGTACGAGGCAAAGCTCAACGGCCGCAACCGGGTTTGCCTGTACGCCGAAACCGTGCCGCCGAGCGCGCCTATCGGGCCACGGCTGCACATCGTGAAAAAGCGCGAATAGGGACTCAGCGCTTCGCCAGCTCCCTCGCCGCAGCCACCACGTCGGCTTCACCCGGCAATACCAGCAAGGCCGCACCGGCCAGCGGCGTGAACGTGTCGGCGCCGACCACGCGCCGCATCGGCGTGGCGCCGCAGCCGCCTTCGACGATGGCGGTGATCACGCCTTCGCCCACGCCCGCGCTCTTGCGCCCTTCGTCCAGCACCAGGATGTGTTTGGCGGTCGTTGCCTGCGCCGCGATGAAGGGATCGTTGAGCGGCGCCAGCCAGCGCAGGTCGACCACGCGCACCTGCCAACCCAGTTCCTGCTCGATCGTGCGCGCCGCGCGCAAGGCCATGGTGACACCGTTGCCGAAGGTGAAGATCGCCAGGTCGTTCGCCGCCGCGTTGTAGATCCGCCCCTCGCCCAGAGTCATCGCCTGATCCGGCGCCGGATAGTCGTACTGCCACAGGCCGTCGCCGGCTTCGTACAGATCCTTGGTCATGTACAAGGCGATGGGTTCGAGGAACGCGCAGACGCGGCCGTCGACCCTGGCCAGCGCCATCATCGTGCGCAGCATCGTCGCCGCATCGTCGCCGCGGCTGGCGCAACCGACGACCAGGCCGGGAATGTCGCGCAGCGCGGTGATCGAATTGTCGTTGTGGAAGTGACCGCCGAAACCCTTCTGGTAGCCGAGCGAAGCGACGCGCATCACCATCGGATTGCGGTACTGGTCATTGGAGAAGAACTGCAGCGACGCCGCCTCGCCGCGGATCTGGTCGCAGGCGTTGTGGAAATATGCCAGGTACTGGATCTCCGGCATCGGCAGCATGCCCATGTTGGCGTAGCCCTGGGCCAGGCCGAGGATCATCGTCTCGTCCAGCAGCGTGTTGAACACGCGGCTGCCCTTGAAGATCTTGTTGAGGCCCTTGGTGACGGTATACACGCCGCCCTTCTGCGCCACGTCCTCGCCGAACAGCAGCGCCTGCGGGTACTTCGCCAGCAGGTCGTGCAAGGCCTGGCCGATCTGGATCGCCAGGTGCCGCGGCGGCAGCTTCTCCGGCAGCTTGTCCTCGCCGCCGAATACGGCGAGACGCTTCGCGGCGTAGTCGCAGCGCGTGGCTTCCGCCTGTACAGCAGCCGGTGTAAAGGGCGCCAGCGGCTTCATCACGTCGGCGAGCGAGGTCAGCCGGGGCCGCGAATCCGCATCCTCGGCGGCGGCGAAGCAGCGCTTGCGGGTGGCTTCGTAAAGATTCAGCAGTGCGTCCTTCGAGTACAGACCGGACGCCAGCGCGATGCCGGCCGAGCGCAGCAGCGGATCGGCCGCCTCGACCGCGAACAGCTCCTCGACGCTGCGCCATTCGATCTCGAAATCGGTGCCGGCATGCCCCATCACGCGGGTCGTCTTCAGATGCAGGAAAGTCGGCCGGCGCGTGCTGCGGCAATGTTCCACCGCACGCTGCACCTGCGCGTAGCCTTCGACCAGATCGAGTCCGTCGGCGAAGAAATAATCGAGGTTGGAACGATGCTGGAAGTTGCTGGCGACCCAGCCGGCGGGCGTCTTCACCGAAATGCCGATGCCGTTGTCCTCGCACACGAACAGCACCGGCGCGGGCAGCTTCTGGTACGCCGTCCATGCCGCCGCGTTGAACGCGGTCTGCGCGGTGGCGTGGTTGCTGGAGGCATCGCCGAACGAGCAGACCGTGATGCTGTCGTCGGGAATCGGCAGCTGGTGGCCGATGCGGCGCGCCTGTTCGATCGCCACCGCCGTGCCCAGCGCCTTGGGCAGGTGCGAAGCGATCGTGGACGTCTGCGGCAACACCCACAACGGCTTGCTGCCCCACACCTTGTGACGGCCGCCGGAGGCCGGATCGTCCTTGCTGGCGGCGAAGCTCAACGCCGAATCCGTGACCGGGTCCATGCCCGGCAATTTGCGGAAACGCTCGGCCATGAAGCCGCCCGAACGGTAATGCAGGAACGCCGGATCGGTATGCCGGGTCAGCCGCGCGACCATCGCGTTGCCTTCATGGCCGGACGAGCCGATCGTGTAGAACACCTTGTTCTGCACGCGCAGCACGCGCGCCATCAGGTCGAGGTGGCGCGAGATCAGCTGCGATTCGAGCAGCTCGCGGAAACCGCGCGCATCGAGCGCACTGCCCGGCCATACCGCTTCGCCGTCGCGCGGCGCAGCGCGCACGTCACCTTGCCACAACTGCACGAACTCGATGAAATTCTGATCGACGATCTCGGCGCGATTGAAACCCTTGTGGCGGGCGCTGATGGCAAACGGCATGGACATGATGGTTATCGGCAATGAGTGAGGGGTTTTCGTAGGAGCCCGCTTGCGGGCGATGCTTTTGCTTTGATTATTCCTATGCGACCGTCACAGCAAGAGCATCGCCCGCAAGCGGGCTCCTACAGAGACGTTGCATCGGTGGAGTCGCCCTTTCTGTGGGAGCGATTTCAGTCGCGATCGCTCTTGCCTCGGCATCGGGCTTCGCCCCGATCGCGGCTGAAGCCGCTCCCACAAAATCAAATCCGCCGTCACCGGCCGAGTCGATGCCGACGGATGCATTCATGGCTGTGCGCGGCGTCTGCGCCATTGCTCGCGCGTCTGTGCCCAGACTTGGGTGGGCGAATCCTCGTACGGCGCCGGCAGCTTGCCGGGACCGCGGCAGGTCGAGCCGAGTCGCCTGGCCAGCATCTGCGAAGCGCGGTTTTCCGGATGGATCGAATGGATCATCTCGCTCCAGTTCAGCCGATCGAACGCCCAGTCGATCGCCGCGACGCAGCCTTCCAGGGCATAGCCGTTGCCCCAGGCGGCGCGCGCCAGCCCCCAGCCCACCTCGGTGCCGGGCCAGTCGACCGGATGCCATGGCCCCAGCCTGCCTATCCATTGTCCGCTGCTCTTCTCGATCACCGAGAACATCGAAAAACCCTGGATCGACCAGGCACCCGCCAGGGTCAGGAAGCCGCGCCAGGCAACGGCCCGCGACTGCTGGCCGCCGATGAACTTCGCCGCCTCGGCATCGGCCATGTTGGCCGCATAGGCGTCGAAGTCCTCCGTCCGGGGCGGACGCAGGATCAGCCGCTCGGTTTCGATGCGCAGCGAATCGAAATCCATGTGCATCCGCCCGTTTCAGAATGCGTTGATGCCGGTCAGCTCGCGACCGACCACCAGCTCGTGCACGGTCTCGGTGCCTTCATAGGTGATCACCGATTCCAGGTTCAGCGCGTGACGGATCGCACCGTGTTCGGTGGTGATGCCGGCGCCGCCCAGGATGTCGCGGCACTGGCGAGCGATGTCGATCGCCATGCGGCAGTTGTTCCACTTGGCCAGCGACACTTGGGTGGGCTGCATCTTGCCGGCGTCCTTCAGGCGACCGAGTTGCAACGACAGCAACTGCGCGGTGGTGATGCGGCGCGCCATGTCGGCCAGCTTCAGCTGCACCGCCTGATTGGAAGCCAGTGGGCGGTTGAACAGGATGCGCTCACTGGTGTAATCGAGCACCTCCTTGAGGCAGGCCTGGGCGGCACCGATCGGGCCCCAGGTGATGCCGTAGCGGGCCTGGGTGAGGCAACCCAGCGGCCCCTTCAAGCCCTTCACGTTCGGCAGCCGCGCACTGTCGGGCACGCGCACGTTGTCGAAGAACAGCGCCGAGGTGACCGAGGCGCGCAAGCTCATCTTCTTGTGGATTTCCTGCGCCTTGAAACCGGCCGTGTCGGTGGGCACGACGAAGCCCTGGATGCCGTCCTCGGTCTGCGCCCATACGATGGCGATATGCGCGAGGTTGCCGTTGGTGATCCACATCTTGGCGCCGTTGATGATCCAGTCGCCGCCGTCCTTTTTCGCGTGCGTCTTCATGTTGGCCGGATCGGAGCCGCCGTGCGGCTCGGTCAGGCCGAAGCAGCCGATCACTTCGCCGGCCGACATCCGCGGCAGATACTGGCGCTTCTGCTCCTCGCTGCCGTAGGCGAAGATCGGATACATGCACAACGAACTCTGCACCGAGGCGAAGCTGCGCAGGCCGGAATCGCCGCGCTCCAGCTCCTGGCAGATCAGGCCATAGCTGACGCCGTTCATGCCGGCGCCGCCGTATTCCTCGGGAATGGTTGCGCCGAGCAGGCCGAGCGCGGCGATCTCCGGAATCAGCTCCTTCGGAAAGCGGGCCTGATCGAAGCAGTCGCCAATGATGGGCAGCACGCGCTCGTCGACGAAGCGGCCGACGGTGTCCTGCACCATGCGTTCCTCGTCGGTTAGCAGCGAGCGGACATCGTACAGATCGAGCGGATCGAGGCGAGCAGCCATGCGGGGTTCCGTAGTAGTCGGGCAAGGCTGTCAATTGTAGCCGGGACGGGGATGACGGTCACCGACGGGGATGCCGACGCAAAACGATGGCTTACCCCGCTGCCCGCGACAGGGGAAGCGGCCTAGAAAGTGGGTGTCGGCAACATCAGCACCATGTGGGCCGACGAAACACCACCCTGCCCTCAGGAAACCCTTGCAAAGGAGATCCCCATGCGCCTTATCGCCTCAGTTCCGCTTGCCCTGTCATTTTTCATGGCATCCGGCATCGCCAGTTCACGATCCGCCCCCCCGACACCTGCCGCGCCCCCAGGCGGCGAATACGTCGAAGTCGGCGCATACCTCACCCGCGATGCAGATATCGAAACCTGGTACACCGCGGTCAGCCGGCTGAAGCAGAATTTCGACGATATCTGCGGCGATACGTTCTGCGAAGGCGACTACAGCAATATCCAGTCGCTGAGTTTTCGCTGTTCGGTGGAGAAACTCACCGGAGTCGTTGGTCGCTGCGTCTGGATATTCGCGGCCAGCAATGAGGAGGTCAGCCCAAGCGACGGCCGCATTCTCGTCGACACGCATCACTGGCGCTGCCGCAGTCCGCTTGCGCGGTTCACCCGGATCGATGACCTGCTGACGGCACTATCCGGCCCGCAACCCATGCGCGCCATGCTCCCCGGCACCAGCAAATCCATCTATGACGGGCTGGCAGACTGCCTGTAACGCCAGTTGACGAGTCAGCCGCAAGGCGAGCCCGCTTGATGCTGGTTCGTCTTGCAGTGGTGACTGTCGTCATGCGCATTGCGGCGGCACTGAATTGCCGGCGCACCGCTCATTCCCGAATGGGTCTTCGAGGTCAAGACGCTATCGACGTTGCCGGCTTGGATATACGTCGTCGTGAGGGTGTGTGACCATGACTGGATCGGTTGCTTACCGTCGCGCCCCGCGAAACCTGCGGCTGCGAACCGATACAGACATTCTCCTTGCACAGAAAATCGTGAATCCGAAAGCCGCCAATCCCGCTGTCACAGGTGTCCTGCTCGGCTTCATGGCGTTTGCCGCGTATGCGCTCAGCGACGCTTTTGTGAAGTCGCTGAAGGGCTCGCTGCCCGCCTACGAAGCCGTGTTCTTCGGTGCCGCGCTGGGGCTGACTGCACTGCCCTTCATCAAAGGTCGCAATGATCGTTGGCGCGAGGTGCTGAAGGTGCAACGTCCGGGTCTGTACCTGGTACGCGCCATTGCCGGCGCTGTCGGCAGCATCGCCGCCGTGATCGCGTTCACTGCCCTACCGATGGCCGAGGCGTTTGCGCTGATCTTTCTGCTGCCGATCTTCGTGACCATCCTGTCGGTCGTATGGCTGAAGGAACACGTCGGCTGGCGTCGCTGGTCAGCAGTGGTGGCCGGCTTCGTCGGCGTGCTGGTGGTGTTGCGCCCGGGTTTCCGCGCGCTCGGCATCGGCCATCTGGCCGGCGCTATCTGCGCGCTCGCCGGCGCTGTCTCGATGATCGCCCTGCGCGTGGCCGGTCCGCATGAAAAACGCATCACGCTGTATAGCGCCGGCGTGATCGGCCCGATACTGCTCACCGGCGTGCTGATGCTGGCGGATTTTCGCTGGCCCGGCCTTGCGCAAATGGGACTCCTGCTCGGCTACGGCCTACTCGCGGCGCTCGCCGCGGTGCTATTGATGCTGGCCACACAGATAACCCCCGCCAACCACGTCGCGCCCACCCAGTACAGCCAGATGCTGTGGGCGGTACTGCTCGGCTACGTGCTGTTCCACGACGAGCTGGACTGGCCGATGGCCGTGGGTATCGCGATCATTCTGGGCGCCGGGCTGTTCACCTTCGTGCGCGAGGAGAAGGTCACTCGTTGGTGGAAGCGCGTGCGAATGGTGTGACTGCATGTCCGCGCGACAAGCCTTCGAATGCGCCAGACCGTAGTTCCGCCAACACCGCTGAAGAAACGTGGCCACCAGAAGGAGGCCACGTTTCTTGTCGCGCCCGCCCAGCCCGATGGGCTGGACGGCACGTCTCGCTTACTGACAGCCCGGGAACTTGAACGACCCGATGCGGGTGTTCCAGTTGAACGAGCCGGTGGTCTTCAGATACTCGCTGGTGTACCAGAACGTGCAGTCGTCGACGGGGTCGACGGTCATCGCGCTGTAATCGCCCCAACGCGACAGGTTGTTGCCGCTCTGCGAACCGAGTCCCTCGATGATGCTGCTCTCGGACTGCATCGTACTCAGCGCGTCGGTCGCCAGACGACCGGTGTAACGGATCGCGGGATGGAGCGCGCTGCTGGATACGCTGTAGCCGAGCGCCATGTCGCCCAGCTTGTCCATCGCCACCGACCCCATCCAGCGATAGCTGGTGTCCGGCGTGAAGGTGGACTGCTGGTAGACCACCGGCGTGCCGCGAGGGCTGCGGATCTCGTACCAGCGCACGCCGGTGTACGGGTTCTTGTGCGTGGTGCCGACCTTCACCGAATGGGTGACTACCAGCGATTCATGGTCGGTGAAGTTGCGATAGGCCAGACGGAACATCAGACGGTCGGCCAGCGAATCGAGCTTCTGGCTGACGCCGGACTGCGGGATGCAGGTACCGCCGCCGCAGGCTGCAGCGAACGAGGCAACCGGGATGTTGAGCGGACCTGTCAGCGTGGTGTTGGCTGTATTGGTCCAGTCGACATGGAACTTCCACAGGTTCAGCGAACTGCTGCCGAAGTTCATCAGATAGTTCGGCGAGCCGGCCGGCGGCGCGGTGGCACCGTCGAGATCCGCCGGCAGCACGCCGCCGTAGCTCGACGACAACTGGAAGCACTGCTGGGTGGCCGCGGCGCCGCTCAACATCGCATTGCGGTCGTAGGCGCACAGCTTGGCGCCGGCGAACGTATTGCCGTTGAACATGTTGAACGTTTCGTAATAGGCATCCGGCCAGACGCCCATCTTCGGGTAGTCCGGGAAGATGCTGCCGTACGGGAAGGCATAGCGGTAGTAGGCGCCGGTGGCGTCGCTGGTCGCCGATACCGCCACGCACTGGTAGTACGGCGCCGCCGTTACCGCGAACTGGGCGATGATCCAGCGGCCGGCCGCCTTGTCGTACACCACGGTGGCATCGCCATCATTGTCGGCCTCGCAGGGGCCGCCGAAGCCGGACCACAGCGTGTTGGTCGCCACCGGACCGTAGCTCACCGCCTTGGTCGACTTGTCGAACACCGCGAATGCGCTGTTGACGATCTGCACGTACTGGGTCGCACCGACGGCACCGTTGGTATCCGGTGGGGCGCTGTTGACGGTGAACGTGCCCTGCGGCCCGCTGAAGCCCTGGCCCACGCCGTCGAAGCCGGCGCCGAGCGAGGGGGCGAAGCTGCCGGTACCGAAGCCCTGCACGGCACCATCGGTCTGGTTGCCCGGACCATCGATGAACGGCAGCGGGTGAGCCGGGTGGGCATGCGAGTTCTTGACGAAGTCATCCGGTCGCGGCATCACGCCGCGCAACGAGTGCAACGTATCGTGCTGTACGGCCGGAGTGACCTCGGGCCCGGTGGTATCGGCGGCATTCACGCTGCTGGCAGCAACGAGGCCGATGGCGGCGCACAGCGCGAGGCTGAGGCCGTTGGTTTTGGACAATGACATGTATTCCCCTCCAGAAAGATCGTTGGACTTTCTCGAACCGGGTGTACATACGACGAGCCAGTCCTTGTCGCGACCGGATCGCAATGTTCACCGGGGTGCCTCTCCGGATCGCAACACGCCTTGTCGCGACTCCCCTCGGAGAGGGCCCGAGCATATGGGTCCATGACGTTTTCGGCAATTTTTTTCAGCTCATCGCAATTTCACGCGAACGTCACCTGTCGTCGCCTATGGCGCCGGAACTGCGGCCTGGACGAAGCTGACGGACCGCCGCCGCGCGATCAATCCCCGGTCATTGCGTGCAGCCGCGCCGCGCAGATCCTGAGCTCGGTGCGCAGATGCGCCGGCGTGCGGATCTCGAAGTCGAACGGCAGGCCGGCGAGCTGGCGCGCAAACCAGGCCAGGTCGTCCGCGCCGGTGCGCAGAAGCACACCACCGTCGACCGGCTCCAGCAAACCGAACGCCAGCGAAAACGCGCGGCGCGCTCCCTGCAGATCCGTGTGCAGCAGAACCTCGATCGCATTCGCATGCGGAATCGCCGCAATGCTGCGCACCAGCTGATCCAGCGGGTCGAAACCGGCAGGCCTGCGGAACGGCCGATCGAGCTGGATCACCTCGTCGATGCGATCCAGCCGGAATGTGCGCAGGCCGTGACGCAGATGGCACATCCCCACCGCGTACCACGCACCGGCCCGGTACGCGAGCCCGTATGGATCGAACTCGCGCTCGGTGCGCACGCCCTGGGCCGATTCGTAACTCATGTTCACGCGCCGCTCTGCCTGCGCCGCACCGGTCAGCGCGATCAGCGCCGCATTGCTGTCCGGCGTGCTGGCGGATGGCAGCAGATCGACCTTGACCGTATCGGCAATCGCACGTACATGTCGCTTCAAACTGTCCGGCATCACGCGGGCGAGCTTGGCCTGCGCGCTCTCCACCGCCGGTGCGGCCTCGGCCAGACCCAGACCGCGCGCGGCCACCATGCCCACCGACAGCGCCACCGCCTCATCGTTGGTGAACATCATCGGCGGCAGCTTGAATCCGGCGACCAGCATGTAGGCACCGTGGCGGCCGCGCTCGGCGGTCAGCGGAATGCCGAGATCCTCCAGCATCACGATGTAGCGCCGCAGCGTGCGCACGTCGACGCCGACCCGCCGCGCCAGCTCCGGGCCGCTCATCCGGCCGTGGCTTTGCAGCAGTTCGAGTACAGCCAGTACGCGCGTGGTGGGCTGGGCCATGGCGGCGATTGTATCGGCCAATCAGGGCGAAATTTGACCTGTATGGGCTTTAACGTGCCGGCACACTCTTCGACAAACCAGGGATCTCTCGTGAAACCTTTCGAACGATTGCTGCGCGGCGTCGTCCTGCTCGGCGCATTCGGCGCCGCGATTTCGGCACACGGCAAACCCACCAACGGAACCACCACCATGGAAAGCGTGCAGCACCTGCAGGACTACCAGGTCATCGAATTTCGCCGCTACGTCACCAAGGACGGCGAGCGGGCGCACTTCGTCAAGTATTTCGATACGTATTTTCCCGAGACCTTCGAGCAACTGGGTGCGATGGTGTTCGGGCAATTCACGGAACGCGGCCATCCTGATAGCTTCACCTGGCTGCGCGGCTTCCACGACATCAGTGCGCGCCCCGTCGTCAACGCGGCGTTCTACTACGGGCCGGTGTGGAAGGAGCATCGGGTCAAGGTTAACGCGATCCTGCCGGACAGCGACAACGTGATGCTGCTGCGTCCGCTGCGCGCCGAGCAGGGCGTCATGGTGCTACCGGCGGTCGATCCGGTGACCGAGGAACACGGTGCACAAGGCATCGTGGTGGCGCAGATTTTCGCGGTAAAGAAAGGCAGCGAGGACGCATTTGCGCGTCGGGCGGAGGCCACCTTTTCCGCCTACCGCATCGAAGGCGTGCACCCGGCCGGCGTGCTGGTGACGCTGGATGTGCCGAACAACTTTCCGCAGCTGCCGATACGCACGGACGGCCCGTTCCTGGTCTGGCTCGGTGTGGTCAGGGACAATGCCACGCTGGACGGGCGGCTGGCGCCGCTGCTGACCTCGGCGGAAAAATCGCTGGCGGACTCCGGTCTGCTGCGTGGCGCGCCCGAACGCCTGGTGATGGACCCGACCCGGCGTTCGCGCCTGCGCTGGCTGCCCGACGCGACCGCCGGAGCGTCGCCATGACCCATTACGGGCAGTTGTGGCTGTTCTTCGTCCTGGTCTTCGGCATCATCGTGCTGCCGGGCCTGGACATGGCCTTCGTCATGGGCAGCGCACTGACCGGCGGACGCAGCCGCGGCTTCGCTGCCGTAGCCGGCATCATCGCGGGCGGGATCTGCCACGTGCTGATGACGGCACTGGGCATCAGTGTGCTGATCAAGCTGATCCCCGGCGCCTTCAACGCCCTGCTGCTGGCCGGTGCGCTGTATATCGGCTGGATCGGCATGTCGCTGATGCGCAGCGAATCCTCGTTCGGCCTGCACCCCGACAGCAGGCCGCGCTCGCGTGCGGCGACCTTCCGCCAGGGCATGCTGACCAGCCTGCTCAACCCCAAGGCCTACCTGTTCATGCTGGCGATCTTCCCGCAGTTCCTGCGCCCGGACTACGGCCTGATCTGGCTGCAGGCGCTGGTCATGTGGCTGATCATCGCGCTCAACCAGTTGTGCGTTTATGGCGGCGTGGCGTTGATGGCCGATCGCGCGCGGCGATGGCTGCATGGCAAGCCCGCCGCCGGGATGATGGCGACGCGCTGCGTGGGCGCCCTGCTGGTCGCGGCGGCGATGTTCACCGGATTCGAAGGTTGGCTCGGCCTGCATTAAGCCCGTCGCGCGGTGCAGGCACGAACGACGACTGGCATGTTTCGCTGGTCGCCAAAACGTTCCTTGCCGTGCTCTAGCCATGATGGCAGCCCCACCCACACGAGCCACAAACATGTCGGGACTACTGGCACTCGGGCTGATTTCCGTGCTTTCCGCGAACACCATCGACCTGCCCGTCCCGCATGCTCCCGGGCAGCGGCTCGCCCTGCACTGCATCGCGCCGGAGCACGCCAACGGCCGCAGCGTGCTGTTCGTACACGGCGCCAGCTTCCCGACCATGCTGGCGTTCGGGTTCGAATTCGCGCCCGGAGACTCCTGGATGAGCCACATGGCGCAACAGGGTTTTCTCGCCTGCGGCCTGGACTTCCTGGGCTTCGGCGCGTCCAGCCGCCCCGCGGCGATGGGCCGGCCTGCCGAAGGCGCCGCCCCGGTAACCCGTGCGACCGAGGCCGCGCAGGAAATCGCCGTGGCCGTCGACTACCTTCGGCAGACCCGCGGGATGAGCCACGTCCACCTGGTCGCCCATTCCTGGGGCACCATTCCGGCGGCCACTTTCGCCGCAGAACATCCCGGCGCCCTGGCTTCGCTCACCTTGTTCGGCCCCGTCGTGGCGAAACCGGGTGCATCGGCCGAGGCCGTTCCCGGCGCCTGGTGGACCATCACCGCCGAAACGCGCTACCAGCAATTGCGTTTCAAAGGCGTCCTGCCCGCAGGCATGACGCTGCTGGAGCCGGCCATGGCGCAGCGATGGGCTGCTGCCTTCGATGCTTCGGTGCCCCACGTCGAGGGAGACGAGCCGGGCGAACTGCGCATTCCCGCCGGCCCCGCAGCGGATATCGACCGGGTGACAGCTACCGGCGCCTATCCCTACGACCCGGCATCCATCAAGGTACCGGTCTTCGTGGTGTACGGCGATTACGACCGCGTGACGGACGATGACGGAGCGGCCACTCTGCTGGCGAAGTTCAGCAGCAGCCCGCTGAGGTGGCGCATGCGCATCGACCACGGCACTCACGTGATGCACCTGGAGCGGAACCGCCATTCGCTGTATCGGGGTGTAGACGCCTTCATCCTGGCGGCCGAGGCGCAGCAGCGATGATCGCCGTGATCTTCGAACTCACCCCGGCCGGCGGGCACCGCCAGGAATACCTCGACATCGCCGTTCAGCTGCGCCCGTTGCTGGATGGCATCGATGGCTTCGTTTCGATCGAACGCTTCGAGAGCCTGACGACGCCCGGGAAAATCCTCTCGCTGTCGTTCTGGCGCGACGAAGATGCGGTGGCGCACTGGCGGAACATGGAATGGCACCGTATCGCCCAGGCCCGCGGCCGCGCCGCCGTCTTCGAGGATTACCGGTTGCGCGTGGCCAGCGTGAGCCGCGACTACGGCATGCACGAACGCGAACAAGCTCCGGCGGACAGCCGGCTTTTCCACGCCTGAGTCCCGCCGACCTGTGCTGGCGTCGCCGGCCCACGCAAATACTTGCGCGCCAAGGCGGCCTGGGGCCCGTTCCACGCAAGAGCGAACCGCTTCGCGGAGGGCGCTGATCGATCGTATTCGCCGGCATTGAAAGCGCTAAAATGGAACCCGGAACCCGCCACGCAAGGATGCATTCCTCGCAGTCGGAGGTACCACCATGTCCCGCCTGATTCTCATCGCCCTGCTCGCGACCCTGGCGCTCGATGCGCGAGCGGCATCCGACACCTGCCGCATCAGCGGCACCGCTTACGACTACACCGGACATCCGCTGCCCACGGCAGTGATCCGCCTGATCGACCGGCAAACGCGACAGACCGCCTACGAGGCGACCGATGCGAATGCCGCGTTCGCTTTCGCCGATCTACCCGTGGACGCCAGTGGGCAACGTTACCGGCTCGATGTGCTGAGCCCGCCCACCTTGGTCACCGGCGCCCTCATCCCCACGCGCTCAGTGCTCGGAATCGCGCCCGCGTTTGCATGCGGCGCGGGCCAGAGCGTGCGTGCCGACGTAAGGGTCGAAGTGCGCTGACGCACGGCGGACATTCGAGCAACGTCTCCTTGGCC
Source organism: Rhodanobacter terrae (assembly GCF_042657005.1). Taxonomy (NCBI): domain Bacteria; kingdom Pseudomonadati; phylum Pseudomonadota; class Gammaproteobacteria; order Lysobacterales; family Rhodanobacteraceae; genus Rhodanobacter; species Rhodanobacter terrae. The sequence continues at coordinate 20,964 of NZ_JBHSNG010000028.1, read as the reverse complement.
GAGTGTCACCGGTTGCTCACACCATGCGGCACGTGGCCGGTAGCCACGTGCTTGCGCGCGGACTCCACGTTTGCCGGTGAGTCGTCGAAAAAGATGTCGGCGCCGAACGCATCGAGGAACGGGCCCTTGTCGCGGCCGCCGAGGAACAGCGCCTCGTCGATGCGCACGCCCCACTTGCGCAAAGTGAGGATCACGCGCTTGTGCGCGGGTGCGGAACGCGCGGTGACCAGCGCGGTGCGGATCGGCGAGTTCTCGGCCGGGAACGCCGCCTGCAGGCGATGCAACGCGGTGAGGAAGCCGCGAAACGGTCCGACCGACAGAGGTTCGGAGGCGTGCTCGCTTTCGCTGCGATGGAAAGCTTCGAGGCCTTCCTCGCGCGATACGCGTTCGCCTTCGTCGCCGAAGATCACGGCGTCGCCGTCGAAGGCGATGCGCAGCTGCTCGCTGGCGCGCGGCGCCGCGGTGCTGGGCAGGATGGTCGCCGAAGCCACGCCGGCGGCCAGCGCGCGTCCGACATCTTCCGCATTGGCTGAAAGAAACAGGTCGGCCTTGAACGGCGCGATGTAGTCGGAGGTCGGCGCGCCGCTGGTGAATGCGGCGCGGCTGATTTCCAGGCCGTAGTGCTGGATCGCGTTGAAGATGCGCAAGCCGGTGTCGCCGGAGTTGCGCGACAGCAGGATCACCTCGACCGGCGGGACGTCGCCGGCCAGCTTGTTGAGGCCCAGCAGCTTCTGCACCAGCGGAAACGCCACGCCGGGCTTCAAAATCTCGTTTTCGTGTTCGATCTGGAACGAGCGGTAGGCGTCCAGCCCTTCGCGCTCGAACAGCGCATGACTGTCACCCAGATCGAACAGCGCGCGCGATGAAATCGCCACGACCAGGCGGTTGTCGGTGGGCGAGTCGGGGGCGTGGACGGTTGGCTTGGTCATGACGCGAATCTAGCGCATAGAGCGAGGAATGAGTGAAGAGGAGCGAGCAACGAGAGGAGCTTCTCTCTCCACTCACTCCTGAATTTTTTCATTCCGCCGCGAACTGCTCGTCGAGAATGCGCTGTTCGAGGTTGTGTTCCGGATCGAACAGCAGGCGCACGCCCTGCCCGCCGGATTGCCTGATCGAGACCGTGCGCACATCGCGCACCTCGTGGAAATCGGCGGTGGCACTGACCGGACGCTTGGCCGGATCGAGCACGCGCAGGAGCACTTCCGTGCGATGCGGCAGGATCGCGCCGCGCCAGCGGCGCGGGCGGAACGGACTGATCGGGGTGAGTGCCAGCACGTTCGCATCCAGCGGCAGAATGGGGCCATGCGCGGACAGGTTGTAAGCGGTGGAGCCTGCCGGGGTGGAAACCAGGATGCCATCGCAAATCAATGTCGCCAGTTTCACGATGTCGTTGAGTTGCACTTCCAGGTGCGCGGCCTGGTTGCTCTGGCGCAACAGTGAAACTTCGTTGAACGCCAACGCCGAGTGTTCATTGCCTGCCGCATCGGTGACCTGCATCTGCAGCGGGAACAGCGACGCCGTATGCGTGCGCGCGATTCGCTCCGGCAAGCCGTCCAGCTTGTGCTTGTTCATCAGGAAGCCGACCCGGCCCAGCTTCATGCCATAGACCGGCACTTCCAGCTCGCGGTACGCATGCAAGGTGCGCAGCATGAAACCGTCGCCGCCCAGCGCCACGATCAACTCGGCCTTTTCGGGCGGCACATCGCCGTAACGATCGACCAGTTTGCGCCACGCCTGCTGGGCGACGCTGGTATCGCTGGCGACGAAGGCAAAACGCATGGGCATCGGCACGTAGTGGCAGTCGCACGAGCTTACCGTAGGAGCCCGCTCGCGGGCGATGCCTTTGCTCTGGGTTGATGGATTCGGAGCGAAGAGCTTTCGTGCGCCTCTGGCGCTCGAGTCACTCACCTTGCGGATTTCTTGTAGGAGCCCGCTGGCGGGCGATGCCCTCGCTCTGGGTCTTGGTTGGTTGGTTTGAAGCGAAGAGCGATCGTCCTTCTGCGGAGGGCGAGTCACTTTTTTCTTGCGTGGCCCAGTGCTGTCTGGGGAAAGTGCCCGGCGATCTCAGCAAGCCGCTGATTGAGCGTCAAAAAATGACAGTTCCGGGGGTGTTAGCGATTTCAACCGTGCAGGCCTCAGGCTGGACGACCTCACCGGGAGGGCGTCGCCATGCACGAAGGCCAGTTTGTATGCACGCAGCTCATGTGGCATCTGCCGATGCATACGTTCCGACGCCTCGTCGCGAAGTACGACGGCGATCGCTACGTGAAACGCTTTACCTGTCTCGACCAGTTTTTGTGCATGGCCTTCGCTCAGCTCAGCGGGCACGAAAGCTTGCGCGATATCGAGATCTGCCTGCGCGCGCACCAAGCCAAGCTCTATCACCTGGGCATCCGCGGTCGCGTGGCACGCAGTACGTTGGCCGATGCCAACGAACAGCGTGACTGGCGTATCTATGCCGAGTTTGCACAAGGCCTGATCACGACGGCTCGACGACTCTATGTCAACGATCCGCTCGATATCGAGCTGGCCCATACGGCCTATGCACTCGACTCGACCACGATCGAGCTTTGCCTATCGGTGTTCCCGTGGGCACGTGCCATGCAGCCTGGTCGTGGTGGCCTCAAGCTGCATACGCTGCTCTACATAAGCGGCGCCATCCCCACGGTGATCAGCTTTTCCGAGTCGCGCCAGCACGATGTGCACATGCTCGACGAGCTGGATCCCGAGCCCGGCGCGATCCATGTGATGGATCGCGCCTACCTCGACTTCGAGCGTCTGTACCACTTCCACTGCGAGGGCGCGTTCTTCCTCATGCGCACCAAGAAGAACCTACGCGTGCGTCGACGTTATTTCCAGCCGGTGGCGGATCGCCGCCTGATCGGTTGCGATCAGACCGTGGTGCTGCTGCGTGATGTGATTCGCGCGAAGTATCCCAGTGTCCTGCGCCGCGTGCGTGTGCGCGATCCTGACAGCGGTCAATCCATCGTTCTGTTGACCAACCACTTCGCACTACCAGCAACGACGATCAGCGCCTTGTATCGCCATCGCTGGCAGATCGAAATCTTCTTCAAATGGATCAAGCAGCACCTGCATATCAAGGCCTTCTTCGGCACCTCACTCAATGCCGTGAAGACCCAGGTGTGGATTGCCGTTGCGGTCTACGTGCTCATCGCCATCGTGAGCAAGCGCCTTCACCTGAAGGCTTCACTCTACGAAATTCTACAGATCCTGAGCGTGACGCTATTCGAACAAACCCCTTTGGAATGCGCTCTGCGGCAGCAAGAACTACAGAATTCTACCGATGACCCCGCCAACCAATTGACTCTTTACTCTTTGGTTACTTCCTCTTTGAGCACGCAAAGAGAAAGTGACTCGGGCGCCAATGGCGCACGAAAGCTCTTCGCTTCAAACAACCACCAAGAGCCAAAGCATCGCCCACCAGCGGGCTCCTACAAATACTGCATGTTGGAACGCCCGGAGACTTTGCAGGCACCGGGCGTTCTGAACCGCATGACGGCGGGCGGTTGCTCAGCCCACCGGCACCTGCGCCAGCTGGGCCAGCCGGCGTACCGCGACCGAGGCGATCGGGTAGTCCGCGTTCTGGGTGAGGATTTCCGCCAGCATGCTGCGGGTGTACTGCAACGAGGGATCGTCGCGCTGCAGCCAGGCCTGCACCGGCGAAATGTCCTTGCGCGCGCCGGTCAGGCTCAGCACCTGCAGTGCCAGTGCACGGTGCTGGTGGTTGAGCTCGTCCAGCAGCGAGCCGCGCGCCTGTGCATGCCAGTGGCCTTCGACCGGCAACGCCTCGATCTGGTCGCGCAGCCATTCCAGGTCCAGTGCCTCGCCGAGTTCGAAGAACACGCCGGCCACCTTCTCCATCGGCTGACCGCTCTGCTGCGCCACCTCGGCCATGTCCAGCGCCGCGCGCAGCTCCGGCGTGCGGGCCAGCCGCAGCGCCAGATCGGCGGGCAGGCCGAGGCCTTCCCATTTTTCCTGGGTGCAGGAGAAATCGCCCTTGCCGGTCGGCGTCAGCACCTCCGGCAACGCCTTGCGCAGGGCCGACACGCCGTCCTGATAACGCTCGACATTGGCGGCGATATCCAGCGAGCCGCCCGGACGATTCAGCAGCCAGCGGGTCAGGTGGCGCAGCAGCGACCAGATCTGTTTGATCGCGTCGATCTGGGTGTCCTCGGCGACCTGGCTGTCGAGCGCTTCGATCTGCGCCCACAGTTCGCGCGCCTCGATGATTTCGCGCGCCGCGGTATACGCCTTGGCGATCGCGGCCGGACGCTGGCCGGTGTCTTCCTGCATGCGCATCATGAAGGTGGCGCCCATGCGGTTGATCGTCGAGTTGGTCACCGCGGTGGCGATGATCTCGCGCTTCAGGCGATGGCGCTGCATGTGCTCGGCGTACTTCACGTGCAGCGGCTCGGGGAAGTAGCGCATCAGTTCCTTGGACAGGTACGGATCTTCCGGCACGTCGGAATCGAGCAGTTGCTGGTACAGGCGGATCTTGTCGTACGACAGCAGCACCGCGAGCTCCGGCCGGGTCAGGCCCAGGCCGCGGCTCTTGCGCTCGGTCAGGTCGGCGTCGGACGGCAGGTTCTCGACCTGGCGATCCAGCGTGCCCTCGGCTTCCAGCGTGCGGATGAAATGCGCCATCGATCCGAGACGGCTCACCGACTGGTGCTCCATCAAGGTGATCGCCTGGTTCTGCCGGTAGTTGTCCCACAACACCAGCTGGCCGACCTCGTCGGTCATCGCGGCGAGCTGCGCGTTGCGCGCATCGAAACTCAGCTCGCCGCGCTGGACCGCGTCGTTGAGCAGGATCTTGATGTTCACCTCGTGATCGGAGGTGTCCACGCCGGCGGAGTTGTCGATGAAGTCGGTGTTGAGCAGGACGCCGTGCTGTGCCGCCTCGATGCGGCCTTTTTGGGTCATGCCCAGGTTGCCGCCCTCGCCCACGATCTTGCAGCGCAGCTCGCCGCCGTTGACGCGCAGCGCGTTGTTGGCGCGGTCGCCCACGTCGGTATGCGTCTCCGCGGACGACTTCACGTAGGTACCGATGCCGCCGTTCCACAGCAGGTCGACCGGCGCCTTGAGGATCGCGCTGAGCAGATCGGCCGGCGCCAGCTGCGTCACGTCGGGCTTGAGCCCCAGCACGGCGCGCATTTCCGGCGAAACCGGAATCGACTTGGCGCTGCGCGGGTACACGCCGCCGCCGGCCGAGATCAAGGACTTGTCATAGTCGTCCCAGCTCGAACGCGGCAGCTTGAACATGCGCTGGCGCTCGGCGAACGAGCGCACGGTATCCGGGTTCGGATCGAGAAATACATGACGGTGATCGAACGCCGCCAGCAGGCGGGTGCGCTCGGACAGCAGCATGCCGTTGCCGAACACGTCGCCGGACATGTCGCCGATGCCGACGCAGGTGAAGTCCTGCGTCTGGCAGTCGCGGTTGAGCGAACGGAAGTGGCGCTTGACCGATTCCCATGCACCCTTCGCGGTGATGCCCATGCCCTTGTGGTCGTAACCGTTGGAGCCGCCCGAGGCGAATGCATCGCCCAGCCAGTAGTCGTGTTCGATCGAGATCGCGTTGGCGATGTCGGAGAACGTGGCGGTGCCCTTGTCGGCCGCCACCACCAGGTAGGGATCGTCCGCGTCGTGGCGCACCACGTCGTGCGGATTCGCCACCTTGCCTTCGATCAGGTTGTCGGTGATGTCGAGCAGGCCGTTGATGAACAGGCGGTAGCAGGCGATGCCTTCAGCCAGCTGCGCGTCGCGGTCGCCCGGCCCTCCGGTGGCCACCGGCGGCTTCTTGACGAAGAAGCCGCCCTTGGAACCGACCGGGACGATCACCGTGTTCTTCACCATCTGCGCCTTGACCAGGCCCAGCACCTCGGTACGGAAATCCTCACGCCGGTCCGACCAGCGCAGGCCGCCGCGAGCTACCGCGCCGAAGCGCAGGTGGATGCCCTCGACACGCGGTGCGCATACCCAGATCTCGCGATACGGCACCGGCTTGGGCAGCTCGGGTATCTTGTGCGAGTCGATCTTGTAGCTGATGTAGTCGCGGTACGCGCCGCCCCATTGCTGGAAAAAGCTGGTGCGCAAGGTGCCGCGGATCAACCCCACGAAGCTGCGCAGGATGCGGTCCTCGTCGAGGCTGGCGACGTTCTCCAGCAGCACGGCGATCGCGCTTTCGACGACCTGGATCTGCTCGTCGCGCGGGCGTGACAGCGCCGTGCTCAAGCCGTCGATCAACGCCGGATGCGCGGTTTGCACGTTGGCCGGAATCAAGGCCTGCATCTCGGTCGTGAGCGTGGCACCCGCGGCCTTCAACTCGTCGGCGGAAAGCGCCTCGCGGCGAGGGTCGAACTTGGCCAGGAACAGTTCCACCAGCAGGCCGGCAACCGCCGGATAGCGGTTGAGGGTGTCTTCCATGTAGGCCTGCGAGAACGTGGCGGCGGTCTGCAGCAGGTATTTGCTATAGCCGCGCAGCATCGCCACCTGGCGCCAGCTGAGCTTGGCGCCCAGCACCAGCCGGTTGAAACCGTCGTTCTCGGCATTGCCGCGCCAGATCTGCTCGAACGCATTCTCGAACAACGTACCGACCTGCTCGACGCCGAAGGTCAGTTTGCCGACCGGCTGCACTTCGAAGTCCTGGATCGATCGTGGCGCATCGCCGGGGATGTCGTAGACATGCTCGGTGAGCACGCGCAGGCCGAGATTCTCCAGCTGGGGCAACACTTCGGACAAGGCGATGTCGCCGCCCGAGCGGTACACCTTGAAGCGCAGCGATTCCGGTGCCCTCGGCGGGTGATAGAACGACATCCGCAACGCATTGTCGCCTTCCAGCAGCGACAGTTGATACACATCTTCGGCGGCTACGGCAGGACTCACCTCTTCCACGTAACCGGCCGGCAGCGCCTTCGCGAAACGGTTGGCCAGCACCACGCCTTCATGGTCGCCGCGCTGCCGCACCAGCGCGTCGCGCACCTCGTCGTGCCAGTTGCGCACGATGCTGGCGACGCCTCGCTCCAGTTCCGCCAGATCATAGACGGGCCGGTCGCCGATCTTCGGGCGTACCACGATGGTCAGCCGCGCCAGCGCGGCCTCGCCCATCTGCACCGACGAATCGCTCTGCTCGGCGTGCAGCGCCGTACCCAGCAGGTTCTCGATGCGCTCGCGCACCGAGGTGTTGAAGCGGTCGCGCGGCACGAACACCATGCAGCTGAAGAAGCGGCCGTAGCGATCGCGCCGCATGAACAACCGCGTATGCGCACGCTGGCGCAGTTCGAGTATGCCCATCGCGGTGGCGAACAATTCGTCCTCGCTGCTCTGCAGCAGCTCTTCGCGCGGCAGCGTTTCCAGCGTGTGGCGCAGCGACTTGCCGGAATACGAGTCGCGCTTGAGCCCCGAACGCGCCAGCACCGCCTCGACCTTGTGCCGCACCAGCGGCACGTCCTGCGGACGCGCCATGTAGGCATTGGACGAGAACAGGCCGAGGAAACGCTGCTCGGCCACGGCCCGGCCGTCGGCGCCGAACTGCAGCACGCCGATGTAATCCATGTAGCCGGCGCGGTGCACGTGCGAACGCGCGTTGGTCTTGGTCAGGATGATCGCGTCGGTCGAACCGGACTGCGGCAGCTCGCTGGCGGCCAGGGTGCGCAGCGAACGCGGCGCCAGCGAGCGTTCGCGTCCGCGCAGGATGCCCAGACCCGAGGACTCGACCGCGCGCAGCACGCGATCGCCGTCGGCGTCGGTGACTTCGTACTCGCGGTAACCGAGGAAGGTGAAGTTGTCGTCGGCCAGCCAGCGCATGAATTCGCTGGCTTCCTGCACGGACGCCGCATCCAGCGGCAACTGGCGCCGCGGCAGTTCGTTGGCGATCGCCAACGCCTTGTCGCGGATCGCCGCCCAGTCGTTCACGGCCAGCCGCACATCTTCCAGCGCGGCCTCGATTTGCGCCTTCAGCTGCGCCTGCTCGGCGGCGTCGGCGACCCGGTCGATCTCGAAGTGCATGATGGATTCGGGCGCACCCGCCTCGTCGCTGAGGCTTTGCAGCTGACCGGACGCATCGCGCACCACCTTCACAACCGGATGGATCACTGCGTGGATCTGCAGCCCGGTCGACACGATCATGCTGACCGTGTCGACCAGGAACGGCATGTCGTCGGTGACGATCTGCAGCAGGCTGCGCCCGGCATGCACGTCCGCCGGACTGAGCACACGCACCGTGGCGCGGGCGGCCTGGCGCTGCTGCATGAACTCCAGCAGCCCGCCGACCAGCGCCGCCCATTGCACCGTCGTGTGCAAGGTCACGTCGCCGGCCCCGACGCGGGCGAAAAACGCCCGGCAGAAAACTTGCGCCTCATTCAGTCGCTGGGGCGACAAACCGCCTTTTTCCAGCTCTGCAAGCACTACCGACGGAAGGGAGGAATCGTTCGCCGCATGGGTCGCATTCATGGCATCTGCTAGTCAGTGGAGACAGGATTTGAGAATGGGGAGAAAAAGCCTTGGAAGGATACGCTGCGCGGCAGGGCGAATCCACCCGCGCAGCGGAGTTCGCACCCTGCCCAACCGGATGGATCGAGTGAATTGCGACATCACTCGCGGATGACGAGACAGGTCATCGACGTGCTCATGCCGGCATGCTTCGTGATGTCTTCGGCGCATCGTCACCATCGCAATGACACCCACGCGCCATGGGTCTCGATCACCGGCGACAACTCCGATGCAGCATCGGAAAAATGCAGTGGACGCGTGTGTCCACAGCTTCAGCATGCATGTCAACGGCTGGATTCCTGCGGCCGTTAAATTGTAAACTGGCCGGTATAGCCTGATGGTCGAGACGAAGACAGCGTGCTTTGAATGACGGCACCGACATCGAATCCCGCAGGTTCCACGATCCGACCAAACCTATGACACGGGACAGTACGGTCGCGATGCGGTATCTGATTCCCTCGATTTGCCGCAGCGCCTCCCGCCTCCCCCCCTATCCCCGATCAAGCAAGTTCCGGAGCTCCCATGAAGTCCCCATTACTGCGCACGCCCTCGTTGTGCCTGAGCCTGCTGGCACTGGCCGCCTGCGGCAAGGTGCAAGGTCCGCCGCAGATGCCGCCGCCGGAAGTGGGCGTGATCACCGCACAACCGCAAAACTCGCCGCTGACCCGCGACCTGGTCGGTCGGCTGTCGTCGTATCGCAGCGCCGATGTGCGTGCCCGCGTGCCGGGCGTGCTGCTCAAGCGCGTGTACGACGAAGGCACCGACGTGAAGAAGGGCCAGTTGTTGTTCCAGATCGATCCGGCCCCGCTGAAGGCGGCGCTGGCCGCCAGTTCGGCCGCGCTGGCGCAGGCGCAGGCGACCTACACCAATGACAGGATCGCCGCGCAGCGCGTGCGCGAGCTGGCACCCAAGGGTTACGTGTCCAAGTCGGACCTGGACAATGCGCTGGCCGCCGAACGCACCTCGGCCGCCGCGGTGCAGGCGGCCCAGGCCAATGTGCAGAGCGCCCGCATCAACCTGGGCTATGCCGACGTGACTGCGCCGATCGACGGCCGTGCCGGCCAGCAGCAGGTCACCGAAGGCGCGCTGGTCGGCAGCGGCGAGGCGACCTTGCTCACCACCGTCGACCAGATCGACCCGCTGTACGTGAACTTCACCATGAGCGTGGCCTCCATGGAGCAGATGCGTCGCGCGCAGAGCAGCGGCAACGTCACCCTCGCCGAACCGGACAAGGCCAGCGTGCAGATCACCCTTCCCGACGGCAGCGCCTACGGCGAGCCGGGTGTGCTGAATTTCTCCGACACCACGGTCAACCCGGCCACCGGCTCGGTCAACCTGCGCGCGACGATTCCCAATCCGAAGCGCAGCTTGTTGCCCGGCATGTATGTGACGCTGAAGGCCAACCTCGGCCAGCAGAACAAGGTGTTCCTGATCCCGCAGCAATCGGTGCAGCGCGACACCGTGGGCGCCTATGTGATGACCGTCGGCACCGACGGCAGGGCGGCGCGCAAGGGTGTCACCACGGCCGACATGAGCGGCGGCAACTGGGTGGTTACCAACGGCCTTGCCGCGGGTGACCGGGTGGTGGTGTCGGGCATCCAGAACGTGAAGGCCGGTGCACCGGCCAAGGCCAGCCCATGGCATGCGGCGCCCGTTGGCGGGTCGCCCTCGGCGAGCGCCCCGGGCACCGCCGCAAGCCCGTCCTCTGGCGGCAAGTAACGGAGCCCAGACCATGCCGAGTTTCTTCATCGATCGCCCGATCTTCGCCTGGGTGGTCGCCATCCTGATTTCGCTGGGTGGCGTACTGGCCATCCTCAACCTGGGCGTGGAGTCGTATCCGACGATCGCCCCGCCGTCGGTGACGGTGTCCGCCAGTTATCCCGGCGCCAGCACCGACACCACCGAAAAGACCGTCACCCAGGTGATCGAGCAGCAGCTCACCGGCATCGACCATCTGCTGTACTTCAGCTCGTCGTCCAGCTCCAACGGTCGCTCCAACATCACGCTCACCTTCGAGAACGGCACCAATCCCGACATCGCCCAGGTGCAGGTGCAGAACAAGGTCGCCCTGGCCACGCCGCGCCTGCCGTCCGATGTGACCCAGCAAGGCGTGGTGGTGGCCAAGGCCAACGCCGGATTCCTGATGGTGGTGGCGCTGAAATCGGACAACCCGAACATCGACCGCGATCGCCTCAACGACATCGTCGGCTCGCAGGTGCTCGACCAGATCTCGCGCGTGCCCGGTGTCGGCAGCACCCAGCAGTTCGGCGCCGAATATGCGATGCGGATCTGGTTGAACCCGGACAAGCTGCAGGGTTACGGCTTGTCGGCCAGCCAGGTACTGGCTGCGGTCAAGGCGCAGAACGTGCAGTTCGCCGCCGGTTCGCTGGGCGCCGATCCGGCGCTGCCCGGCCAGGGCTTCAGCGCCACCGTTTCGACCGAAGGCCGCTTCACCACGCCCGCCCAGTTCGAAGGGATCATCCTGCGCGCGAATCCGGACGGCACCACCGTCACCCTCGGCGACGTGGCGCGGATCAGCTTCGGCCCGAACAACTACGGATTCGATACCCAGTGGGACGGCAAACCGATCGGCGCGTTCGCGATCCAGCTGCTGCCCGGCGCGAACGCGCTGGACGTGGCCACGGCGGTGCGCGCGAAAATGGATGAACTGGCGCCCAGCTTCCCGCAGGGCGTGAGCTGGTTCAGCCCGTACGACAGCACCAGTTTCGTCAAGATCTCGATCAGCGAGGTGATGCACACGCTGGTCGAGGCAATCTTCCTGGTGTTCCTGGTGATGCTGCTGTTCCTGCAGAACTTCCGCGCCACGATCATCCCGACCCTGGTGATTCCGGTCGCCTTGCTCGGCACGTTCCTGGGCATGCTGGTGCTCGGCTTCACCATCAACCAGCTGACCTTGTTCGGCATGGTGCTGGCGATCGGCATCGTGGTGGACGACGCCATCGTGGTGATCGAGAACGTCGAACGCATCATGACCGAGGAAAACCTGTCGCCCAAGGACGCCACGCGCAAGGCGATGGGCCAGATCACCGGCGCGGTCGTGGCGATCACCGTGGTGCTGGCGGCCGTGTTCGTGCCGTCGTCGCTGCAACCCGGCGCCACCGGCGTGATCTACAAGCAGTTCGCGCTGACCATCGCGGTGTCGATGGGCTTCTCGGCGTTCCTCGCGCTGTCGTTCACGCCGGCACTGTGCGCCAGCTTCCTGCAGCCGGAGCACGACAGGAAAAAGAACATCGTGTTCCGCAAGTTCAACGAGCTCTTCGCCTGGACCACGCACACCTACACCGGCCACATCGGCGGTGCCGTGCGCCACGCGCCGCGCTGGATGCTGGCCTTCGTGCTGATCGCGGCGCTCGGCGGCTTCCTGTTCACGCGACTGCCCGGCAGCTTCCTGCCGGAAGAAGACCAGGGTTATGCGCTGTCGGTGATCCAGTTGCCTCCGGGCGCCACCAAGCAGCGCACCAGCGCCGTGATGGCCCAGATGCGCGACATCCTCAACAAGGACAGCGCGGTGGAAGGCGTGCTGCAGGTCACCGGCTTCAGCTTCATCGGCTCGGGCGAGAATGCCGGCATGGCCTTCATCAAGCTCAAGGACTGGGCCAAGCGCGACGTGACCGCCGCGCAGTTCATCCAGCGCGCGAACGGCGAACTGCAGCAGGTGCACGACGCCCGCATCTTCGTGGCCAACATCCCCACGGTACAGGGACTGGGCCAGTTCGGCGGCTTCGACATGTATCTGCAGGACCGTGGCGGTGCAGGCCGCGACGCGCTCACCCAGGCTCGCAACACGCTGCTGGGCAAGGCCGGCCAGGATGCGCTGCTGACCGGCGTGCGCCCGAACTCGCTGGAAGACTCGCCGCAGGTGCATCTCGATGTGGATCGCGTGCAGGCGCAGGCGATGGGCCTGCAGGTCGGCGACATCTACAACGCGATCGGCCTGATGCTGGCGCCGGTCTACGTCAACGACTTCACCTACGGCGGCCGCGTCAAACGCGTCATCATGCAGGCCGATGCGCCCTACCGGATGGGACCGGAAGCCTTGCAGCACATCTTCACGCCCGCTCCGGCCGCCAGCGGCAGCACGACGCCGCAGATGATCCCGCTGTCCAACGTGGTGCGCACCAGCTGGAACGTCGCGTCGCCCTCGCTGACCCGCTACAACGGCTACTCGGCGGTGGAAATCGTCGGCTCGCCGGCGCCGGGGCACGCCTCGGGCGAAGCGATGAACGAGATGGAGAAGATCGTCACCAATGATCTGCCAAAAGGCTTCGGTTTCGACTGGACCGGCCAGTCCTACCAGGAAATCCTTTCCGGCAATGCCGCCACGCTGCTGATGGTGCTGTCGATCATGATCGTGTTCCTGGCGCTGGCGGCGCTGTACGAGAGCTGGTCGATCCCGGTCTCGGTGCTGCTGGTAGTGCCGCTGGGCCTGCTCGGCACGGTGCTGTTCACCTTGCTGCGCGGCCTGCCCGACGACATCTACTTCAAGATCGGCCTGATCACGGTGATCGGGCTGGCTGCGAAGAACGCGATCCTGATCGTGGAGTTCGCAGTGACCGAGCAGCAGGCCGGACGCACGCTGCGCGAAGCCACCGTCGACGCAGCCCGACTGCGACTGCGGCCGATCCTGATGACCTCGCTGGCCTTCATTCTCGGCGTGTTCCCGTTGTTCATCTCCAGCGGCGCCGGCGCCAACGCGCGCCATGCGATCGGCACCGGCGTGATCGGCGGCATGCTGTTCGCTACCTTTCTCGGCGTGCTGCTGATCCCGGTGTTCTACGTGGTGGTGCGGCGCCTGCTCGGCGACAAGATGGACGGCGATGTACCGCCGGCCGCGCAAAGCCGCAACGGCATGCAGTCGTTCGACTCGGATCCGCACCGCGGAAGTTGAAATAAAATAAACGTAGGAGCCCGCTAGCGGGCGATGCTCTTGCTCTGATGTTGGGTAGGAAAAATCAGAGCAAGAGCATCGCCCGCTAGCGGGCTCCTACCACGGTACTGTCAGCGCAAGCCGGTTTCCGCGCGTGCGATCACCATCCGCTGGATCTCGCTGGTGCCTTCGTAGATCTCGGTGATCTTGGCGTCGCGGAAATAGCGCTCCAGCGGCATCTCTTTCGAATAGCCCATGCCGCCGTGGATCTGCACGGCCTGGTGGCTGATCCACATCGCCGCCTCCGATGCGGTGAGCTTGGCCACCGCCGCCTCGGTGCCGAAGCGGCCACCGTGCTTTTCGGTTTCGCCCTTGGTCCACGCGGCACGCAAGGTCAGCAGGGTCGCCGCATCCAGCTTGCACTTCATGTCGGCGATCTTCGACTGGGTCATCTGGAAGGTGCCGATCGGCGCGCCGAACGCCTTGCGGTCACGCGACCACTGCAATGTCGCCTCGTACGCGGCGCGGGCAATGCCGACTGCCTGGGAAGCAATGCCGATGCGGCCGGCGTCGAGCACGCCCATCGCAATCGAGAACCCTTTGCCTTCCGCGCCCAGCAGGTTTTCCTTCGGCAGGACGTACTCGGTGAACTCGATCTCGCAGGTGGCCGAGGCGCGGATGCCCAGCTTCGGCTCGATCTTGCCAGTGTGGAAGCCGGGCAGCTGGGTGTCGACGATGAAGGCCGACACGCCCTTGGCGCCGATACCCGGCGTAGTGATGGCGAACAGAATGATGTAGCGCGCCACCGGGCCGGAGGTGATCCAGCTCTTCTTGCCGTTGATCACCCAGTCGCCGTCCGCGTTCTTGCTGGCGCGGGTGTGCATGGCCGAAGCGTCCGAGCCGGACTGCGGCTCGGTCAGCGCATACGCACCGATCGCCTCGCCGGTGGCGATCGCACGCACGTACTTTTGCTTCTGCGCCTCGTTGCCATGCTTGAGGATGCCGTTGCAGAACAGCGAGTTGTTCACCGACATGATGGTGGCGGTGGCGGCATCGGCCGCAGCGATCTCGATCATCGCCAGCACGTAGGCGATCGGATCCATGCCGGCACCGCCGTACTCGTGCGGCACTTCGATGCCCATCAGGCCGAGCTGGCCCATCTCGCGGATGTTGTCCAGCGGAAACTCGCCCCGAGCATCCAGTTCCGCCGCCACCGGCATGATGCGCTTCTGCGCGAAATCGCGGGCGATCGACTGGATCGACAGCTGGTCTTCAGTGAAACGGAAATCCATGTACTACTCCCGGCGCCGCGTACGGTCGGCTGATCAAGACGGAAACTGGTGGAGGCTGCAGGCCAGCCGACTATTCTAGCGGTCCGCGCAACCGGCGTCGTGCCTGCTGGTGGTGGCTGCTGATCCGTGTAGGAGCGCACCCTGTGCGCGAAAGCTCTCAAGCAGCAACCGTGAGGCATTCGCGCACAGGGTGCGCTCCTACAAATGCAAAACCCCGCTTCGCTTGACGCCCCGGCAAACCAAGGCCAGACTTGTTATCTCTTTATCGCGATACAAGGATGGCAGGGCGTGCCCTCACATACCAAGCAGTCCGCGTTGCTCCGCTGTGGCCGCCATGCGGCAGTGCGTGGCGCCGGTCAGGGTGCCCCCCCGACCAAGC
Source organism: Rhodanobacter terrae (assembly GCF_042657005.1). Lineage (NCBI taxonomy): Bacteria > Pseudomonadati > Pseudomonadota > Gammaproteobacteria > Lysobacterales > Rhodanobacteraceae > Rhodanobacter > Rhodanobacter terrae. The sequence goes on along the minus strand of NZ_JBHSNG010000028.1, from coordinate 5,894 downwards.
TGCGCGCTGCCGCATGGCAGCCACAACGGAGCAACCCGAAGGGCCGGGTCTGTTTGCCCACAGGCCGGCGTCATCACTCGGTCGTGTATCGACATACACTCCTTCGTTCTTCCTGGTCCTGCGGGCAAACAGCTCCCGGCGCGGGCTGCTTGGCATGTGAGGGCACGCCCTAATGGATCTGGCCACCGCCTCCAGCGTGCTCCGGCTACTGGCCGACCCTACCCGGGTGCGCCTGCTGGCGCTGCTCGAACACGAGGAGCTCACCGTGGCCGAGCTGGCCGCGGTGCTGCACCTGGCGCAGCCGCGCGTGTCCACTCACCTGGCCAAGCTGAAGGAAGCCGGCCTGGTGCGCGACCGCCGCGCCGGCGTGTCGGCTTATTACCGCGCCAACAACGAGGGCGACGCCGCCCAGCACAGCCTGCTCGGCTCGCTGCGCGAGAGCATCGACGACGCCTTGCTGCGCGAAGACAGCGCACGCCTGCCCGGCGTGCTGGCGAACCGAGCGCGCGAAGAAGGCTGGGCCGATACCGTGGCCGGCGACATGGAGCGCCACTATTCGCCCGGCCGCACCTGGGAGACGCTGGCGCGTTCGCTGCTGCAGTTGCTGGGCACCGGCGATGTGCTGGACATCGCCTCCGGCGACGGCATCACGGCCGAACTGCTGGCGCCACACGCGCACTCCATCGTCTGCGTCGATTCAAGCGATCGCGTGGTCGAGGCCGCGACCAAGCGGCTCAAGCCATTCGCCAACGTGCAGGTGCGTCAGGGCGACATGCATGTACTGGATTTGGGCGCGCAGCGCTTCGACCTGGTGCTGATGCTGCACGCGCTGACCTACGCCGAGCATCCCGCCAAAGCAGTGGCCGAGGCGGCGCGACTGCTGCGCCCCGGCGGCCGTCTGCTCGCGGTGACGCTGGGCCAGCACGATCACCGTGCCGTGGTCGAGCCGTTCGACCATCGCAATCTCGGCTTCAGCGGCGAACAGCTCGACGGCTACGCGCGCGCCGCGGGACTCGAGGTATTGAGTTGCAACCGGCTCAGCCGCGAACGCAAGGCTCCGCACTTCGAAGTGATCAGCCTGCTGGCGCGCAAGCCCGCTTGAACACCGCTCTCCCCCCGGAGAGATGCTTAACCGAAGGAAGTGAAATGAGTACCCTGCCCTGGCTCCACCCCGAACGCGTCGCCCTGCTGGAACAGGCGCTGCACCGGCGCATCCTGATCCTCGACGGCGGCATGGGCACCATGCTGCAGGCGCATGAACTGGACGAACACGGTTTTCGCGGCGAGCGTTTCGAACACGGCCACGACGGCCATGCGCACCTCCACGACAACCACGCCCATCCCGGCGGCTGCGACCTCAAGGGCAACAACGACCTGCTCACGCTGACCAAGCCGGAGATCATCCGCGGCGTGCACGATGCGTACCTGGAAGCCGGCGCCGACCTGATCGAGACCAACACGTTCAACTCGACCCGGATCAGCCAGGCCGACTACAAGCTGCAGCACCTGGCGCACGAGTTGAACCTGGAAGGCGCCCGCCTCGCCCGTGCCGCCTGCGACGCGATGACCGCAAAAACGCCGCATCGGCCGCGCTTCGTGATCGGCGTGCTCGGCCCGACCAGCCGCACCGCCTCGCTGTCGCCGGACGTCAACGACCCGGGTTTCCGCAACGTCACGTTCGAGGAGCTGGCGGAGAACTACACCGAATCCGCCAACGGCCTGATCGACGGCGGCGCCGACGTGATCATGGTCGAGACCATCTTCGATACCTTGAATGCCAAGGCCGCGCTGTTCGCGCTGAGCGAGCTGTTCCACCAGCGTGGCGCGCGGATGCCCGTGATGATCTCCGGTACCATCACCGATCGTTCGGGCCGCACCTTGTCGGGACAGACCGCCGAGGCGTTCTATTACTCGGTGCGCCATGCGCGGCCGCTGTCGGTGGGCTTCAACTGCGCGCTCGGCGCCGACGATCTGCGTCCGCATATCCAGACCTTGTCGAACCTCGCCGAGAGTTATGTCAGCACCCATCCGAACGCCGGCCTGCCGAATGCGTTCGGCGATTATGACGAGGCGCCCGAGCACATGGCCGAGGTGATCAGGGGCTTCGCCCGCGACGGCCTGCTGAACCTGGTCGGCGGCTGTTGCGGCACCACGCCGGCCCATATCAAGGCGATCGCCGAGGCAGTGCGCGACTTCGCACCGCGTGCGCTGCCATCCGCCGATCAAGCGGAGGCCGCCTGACATGGCGCGTCACACCCGCCTGTCCGGCCTCGAACCGCTGGTCATCACGCCCGACCTGCTGTTCATCAACGTCGGTGAACGTACCAATGTCACCGGCTCGGCGCAGTTCAAGAAGCTGATCAAGGAAGACCGCTACGACGAAGCCGTCGAAGTCGCCCGCCAGCAGGTCGCCAGCGGCGCGCAGGTGATCGACATCAACATGGACGAGGGCTTGATCGACTCCGAGGCGGCGATGACCCGCTTCATCAACCTGATCTCGTCCGAACCCGATATTGCCCGCGTCCCGTTCATGATCGACTCGTCCAAATGGACGGTGATCGAGGCCGGCCTGCGCTGTCTGCAGGGCAAGGGCATCGTCAACTCGATCTCGATGAAGGAAGGCGAAACCGCATTTCTCGAACAGGCGCGCAAGGTGCAGCAATACGGCGCCGCCGCCGTGGTCATGGCGTTCGACGAACAAGGCCAGGCGGATACCCGCGACCGCAAGGTGGAGATCTGCTCGCGCGCGTACGAGCTGCTTACGAAGAAACTGGACTTCCTGCCCGAAGACATCATCTTCGATCCCAACATCTTCGCCATCGCGACCGGCATCGAGGAGCACAACAACTACGCGGTGGATTTCATCGAAGCCACCCGCGAGCTGAAGAAGCGCTTTCCCGACTGCCACATCTCCGGCGGCGTCTCCAACGTGTCGTTCTCGTTCCGCGGCAACAACATCGTGCGCGAGGCGATCCACTCGGTATTCCTGTACCACGCCATCCGCGCCGGCATGGACATGGGCATCGTCAACGCCGGCGCGCTGACGATCATGGACGATATCGACCCGCCGCTGCGCGAGCGCGTCGAGGACGTGGTGCTGAATCGCCGCGACGATGCCACCGAGCGGCTGCTGGAGATCGCCGACAACTACAAGGGCAAGCGTGGCGAAGCGGTGGTCGAGACGCTGGCGTGGCGCGAGAAGGACGTGCGCGAGCGGCTCAGCCATGCGCTGGTGCACGGCATCGACCAGTACGTGGTCGAGGACACCGAGGAAGCGCGCCAGCTGTCGACGCGCCCGCTCGACGTGATCGAAGGTCCGCTGATGGACGGCATGAACGTGGTCGGCGACCTGTTCGGCGCCGGCAAGATGTTCCTGCCGCAGGTCGTGAAATCCGCCCGCGTGATGAAGAAAGCGGTGGCCTACCTGCTGCCGTACATCGAGGCGGAAAAGCTGCGCACCGGCGACACCGGCAAGAACAACGGCAAGATCATCATGGCCACGGTCAAGGGCGACGTGCACGACATCGGCAAGAACATCGTCGGCGTGGTGCTCCGCTGCAACAACTTCGAGGTGATCGACCTGGGCGTGATGGTGCCGGCACAGAAGATCCTGGAAACCGCCATCGCCGAGAAGGCCGACATGATCGGCCTGTCAGGCCTGATCACGCCGTCGCTTGAGGAAATGAGCCAGGTCGCGCGCGAAATGCAGCGGCAGGACTTCCACATCCCGCTGCTGATCGGCGGCGCCACCACGTCGCGTGCGCACACCGCGCTGAAGATCGAACCGCACTACAAGGCCGGCACGGTGTGGGTGAAGGACGCATCGCGTGCGGTCGGCGTGGCGCAATCGCTGGTCAGCAAGGATCTGGTCGAGGATTTCCTCGCCAAGGTGCGCGCCGACTACGCCGATGTGCGCGAACGTCACCGCAACCGCGGCCCCGGCAAGCAACTGGTGCCGCTGGAAAAAGCCCGCGCGCAGCGCTTTCGCTGCGACTGGGCCGCCTACCAGCCGCCGCAGCCGGACCGGCCCGGCGTCACCGTGTTCGACGACTACGACCTCGCCACGATCCGCCCGTACATCGACTGGACGCCGTTCTTCCAGGCGTGGGAACTGGCCGGCCACTACCCGGCCATCCTCACCGACGAAGTCGTCGGCACCCAGGCCAGCGAGCTGTTCCGTGACGCACAGGCGATGCTGGACAAGATCATCGCCGAGAAGTGGCTGACTGCCCGCGCCGTGATCGGACTGTGGCCTGCTGCCAACGTTGGCGACGACGTGGAGGTTTACACCGATACCACCCGTACGAAGCGGTTGGCCACCCTGCTCAGCCTGCGCCAGCAGGCCGACAAACCAATCGAACGGCCCAACCTGTGCCTGGCCGATTTCATCGCACCGAAGGAGTTCGGCAAGCCCGACTGGATCGGTGGCTTCGCGGTCACCGCCGGCATCGGCATCGAGGAGCACCTGGCCCGCTTCCAGGCCGACTACGACGATTACTCCTCGATCATTCTCAAAGCATTGGCCGACCGTCTCGCCGAGGCATTCGCCGAACACATGCACGAACGCGTGCGCCGCGAGTTCTGGGGCTTCGCACCAGACGAGGTGCTGGGCAACGACGAACTGATCGCCGAAAAATACCGCGGCATCCGCCCCGCACCGGGCTACCCCGCCTGCCCCGACCACACCGAGAAAACCACCTTGTTCGCCCTGCTCGACGCCACCCGCAACACCGGCATCGAACTCACCGAGGGCTTCTCGATGTACCCCGCCGCGGCCGTCTCCGGCTGGTACTACTCGCATCCGGACAGCCAGTATTTCGTGGTCGGCCGACTCGGGAAGGAACAGGTCGAGGACTACGCCAGACGCAAGGACTGGACCCTGGCCGAAGCCGAACGCTGGCTGGCATCCAACCTCGACTACGATCCCGAATAACCCCAGATAAAACCCGCCCGCCTGGAACCAACCACATCATCAACCCGTCAGGCGATCGTGTCGCCGGTGACGCTGTTCTTCTGATGGCGCAGGTGCACGATCAGGTTGTAGACCGAGACGAAGGCCGGGAAGAAGTTCGAGATGATGCCTACCGAATCGTTCTTGCCGACGGTGAAATATGCCAACAACAACGCGCTACCCGTCACCGACAGCCACCAGAACGACAGCGGCATCACCACCCGCTTGTGCTTGCGCGTGTAGTACAGCTGCACGAACCAGCGGCTGGTGAACATCACCGAGCCGAGCAGGCCCACGATCTTCCACGGCGTCAGCTGGAAATTCTGCAGCGCATGCAGGATGTGGGCAAATTGAGTGCTGAGAAAGTCCATGGCGCGGCGTTTCGACGTTGAAAGAGCGGCGAGTTTACAACCCTTCACGCACGCCACCATCCACCAGCCGGCCCTTCCGTTCGGGGGGCCACGCCCGCGCCAGCCATTGACCCGCCCCGCTTCTCCCCCTAGAATCTCGCGCTCACGGCGGGCGGTTAGCTCAGCGGTAGAGCACTGCCTTCACACGGCAGGTGTCACAAGTTCGATCCTTGTACCGCCCACCACAAGTTTCAGAAAAACAAGCAGTTGCAAAAAAGCCCGATTCCCGCTGAATTGGGCTTTTTTGTGCTTTTTTGCGGCACATGTGTTCCGTAGGCGTTCCGCAGTCCATCCACGTCCATTTCAGTCCACCTGCGCACTGTTCCGACGGCGTTCCGTCATCGGCGTGTTGCAGCTTTGATGGCCGGCGCAGCGCGCTACTTCGAGGCGTTCGCCCTTCTTACGGTGTTGAGGCCGATCCAAAACTGACCCACTTTTCGAGCTGATGCCGACCGAAAATTGACCCGGGTACCCCAACCTTCCTGCTGGTTTTTTGACCAGCAGGAATCTGATGAGGTGTACCCCATGTCGAT
>NZ_JBHSNG010000027.1:0-58057 GCF_042657005.1 Rhodanobacter terrae | reverse complement strand
GACCTGGGCGCCGGCCTTCTCATCGCCAGCAGCACCAGGTGGTCACTCGAAAGCGCTTACGATTACCAGTTCAACCACAGCTACCGGTCGGGCCAGGTCATGGTCAAGTTCGCCCTGGCGCTGTGAGGACAGATTCCCATCCGGATAGCACGATCTGATGGATTGAAGCGGCGTGGAAGCCGCCGCCCGCGTCGTCAACGAGGTCAGCGGTTTCCGCACTGAACTGGCATGGCGGAGGATCGAGGCACGGCATCCGGGCCTTGATCATCAACCACACTTACAACGCCGACAGAAACGCCACCAGATCGTGTTTCTGCTGCGCGGTGATGTTGATGTTGAAGCGGGTGTTGTAGAAGTCGACCACGTCGCCCAGCGTTGCCGCCGAGCCGTTGTGGAAGTACGGCGCGCGTGCGGCCAGGCCGCGCAGGATCGGGCCCTTGAACTTGCCGATGTCGGCCCACTTGCCGGTCCGCAGTGCCAGGCCGGGATCGGTGGTCTGCACCGTTTGGCCGGTGCTGTGGTTGGTCAGCGTGTACAGCGGCATGTCCGGAGTGCGTCGGCTGGCGTCGGCGACGCCGATGTTGATCGGCAAGGCTACCGAGTGGTTGCCGATATTGGGCGAGTTGTGACAGGTGGTGCAGGTGCCGTGGATGACCGGCAGGCCGGTCGCGTCGTTGAGCCCGCCCACGCCACTGATGGCGATCGGCAGGGTGTTGAACAACTGCTCGCCGCGGGCGATGGCGGCACGCGCGCGGCCGCGGACATCGCGGCTGAACTGCGCATTGGGATCATTCCAGTCATCGAACAGGCGCATGGATTTTTCATCGAACGACTCGCCGGTGGGATCGTTGCCGAGGGTGTCATTGATGCCGATCCAGAAACGTTGCTGGGCCAGGATGTTGGCGCCACCCATGCCATCGTCGCCGTTGAGCCGGCCGGCATCCTGGTCGGCGAGCTGGGCGGTGAACAAATGCAATTCGAAGTCGACGATCCGGTCGATGATGGCGGCGCTGGGTGCGGCGCTGGCCTGTTCATGGCCGACGATGGCGTCGCGTGCCTGCGTAGCGAGGCTTTCGAGCAGGTCTTCGTGATTGATGCCGGCATCCATCGGCGGCTTGAACGGCGCCGCGGTCTCGCGACCGTCCCACATTACGGCGGTAAGCCAGATCAGGTTGGTGGAAGGCAGTGGGCGGCGGAACAGCGACAGCTCGCGTGCGCTGGCGTAGCCGTAGGGATCATCCACCTTGGTCAGGCGGAATTCGGCATTCGCCGGCAACGGCATGCCCACGCGTATCAAGCCGCGGCTGAGCAGCATGGCGTAGGCATTGCGCCGCGCGTAGACACTGGAGACATCCGCCAGCGGCGAGACCGCGCCGTCGACCAGGGCGAAGATCGGATCGGTGCCGTTGGTCCTGGCAAAACGCTGGCGCAGTTCGTCAGGCGAGACTGACCAGCCTTGCGCCTGACGGTGGCAAGAGTCGCACGAACGACCGTTGCTGCCGAAGCTCTGGAAGAACGGGTTGTCGCTGTCGATACGGCCGCTGGACGTGCTGGTTTGCAGCCAACCGGACGGGTCGGCGGTGGTCAACGGGTTGGCATGCGAGGGCTGGCGACCGGCCTGCTGTGCGTGCGTGGCGCCGGCACCCGCCAACAGCAAGGCCACGAGGGTGGCTGCCAGTCGCTGGCGTGTGGTGACTCGTAAACGGTGATCAAACATGACGGTTGCCCCATGGCTGGATGAGCGTTCCTCAGGCCCTGCCCGGCCGATACGGTCGTGGCATGACGGAGAACACTGCCGGTGGGCAAAGTGCGACACGCGCCGCGCCGCGGCGCCCACAGGCCGGAGGCGAGCGCCTGGTTTGCCATGAGGCGATGCGCGAGGGTCAGTTCAGCAGAGCGTGGCAGGATGCAATGGGCCGGCGCAGCAGCGCACTGGCGCCGGCCAGTTCGGGATGGGAAGCGAGATCGCCGGCTTCGATGATCGCGCGTGCGGCGCTTGTTTGCGTGGCGGCGTAGGCGCAGTCGCCGCCGCGCGCCGCGGCGACGGCAAGCCACAGCTGCGCCGCGAGCCGGCGCGGATGCGCCGGTTGCAATTCATGGCTGGCGCGCTGGATCGCCGCCGCCAGCCGCACTTTCGCCCGGCCCAGTTCGCCATGCTCCAGCTCGACCTGCGCCAGCAGCGTGTGCACCCACAGCAGTTGCGGGTCGCCGCGGGACGCGATCGCGGCGAGGTCGCGATCGACCGTTGCCGAGAGAGCGCCTGGACATTGCGGGCCGGCGGATTGGCTGCAGGCCAGCAGCAGGCGCGCCTCGGCGATCAGCGGCGGCATCTGGTACTGGCGCGTGCGCAGGCCGGCGATGGCATCCGGCAGCAGCGCGCGCGCCAGCGCGGGCTGGCCTTCCAGCAAGTCGATCCCCGCCAGCTCGCTGTCCACGCGGCCGATCCGCATGCGGTTGGCCGGATCGCTGCCGTACAACTCGCGCGCTGCTTCGAACCGTTTCCGTGCACCAGCGAGATCGCCGGCTTCCACGTCACCGAACGCGGTGGCTTCCAGCGAATCGCCGTGCAACGCAGTATCCGCACCGAAGCCGCCGGCGGACCAGGCCTGCGCCTGCCCGCAATGTGCCTGCGCGCTGGCGCGATCCGCCCGCAGCCCTTCCAGCACACAGGTCTTCTGTGCGGCATACACCTGGGTTAGTTGTGGCCGGCTGCCGTTGCGCGCATACATCGCCAGCGCCTGCGCAAACAACTCGTGCGCCAGTCTCCAGTGGCCGGCGCGAAACGCGGACGAGGCCCAGCCGGCCAGCGCCAGGGTGGATTCGTTGCTGGACGGGCCGAAGTGCGCGAGTTCGAACTGCCAGGTCTTGCGCCACATCCCGATTGCCTCGTCGTAGCGTTCCAGCCCTTCCAGCGCGGAGGCGACATCGTTGTAGCCGATGCCGACCCGCGGATCGTCCACCCCCCAGGTGGCGATCCGCTCGGCCAGTGCTTCGCGAGCGAGCCCCAGGGCGATTTCGCCATGCCCTTCGCTGTTCTCGACCGCGCCCAGCGGACCGAGCAGGTCGATCAGCGCTTCGCCGTGGATCCCCTGCGCGAGCATGCGTTGGTGCGCCAGGCGCAGGTCGGCGCCACCGGCCGCAAAGTCCTCCGTGCGCACCTCGGCGTAGCCGCGCGCGGTGAGCGCGCGGATCGCCTCGATGTCGGACGGTGCCAGCGCCCGTTCGGACAAGGCGACGGCCTGGTTCGCCAGCTTGCGCGATTGCGCGGCGTCGCCGAGGTTCTCGTACAGGCGCGAGAACATCGCCAGCAGATCCACGCGACCGCCATCGTCCATCTGCGGCGAGGTGTCGAGTTTCGCCACGCCACGCGCCAGCAGTTCGTCCAGGCTGGGTTGTTTCGATGCGGCGACGCCGTAACGGATCGGTGCGAACAGGCTCTCGACGAAAGCCCGCACCATGTTGGCGCGGGCAGCCTGTTGTCGCGCGACGTGAGCCTGCCAGAGGGCGACCGACAGGGAGACCAGGATGGCCAGCACGAACACCGCGGCGGTGGCCACGCCGCCGCGATGGCGGTCGATGAACTTGCTGGTGCGATACCAGCGCGATGGCGGGTGCGCCTGCACCGGCTGCCGGTCCAGATGACGCTCGATGTCTTCGGCCAGGGCACCGGCCGAGGCGTAGCGACGCTCCGGTTCGGTGGCGGTGGCTTTCAGCACGATGTTGTCGAGGTCGCCGCGCAGCTTGCGCCGTATCGAGGCCACCGATGCCAGCGCCTGCGCCGAGCCATAAGCAGTGGCGATGGACGGCGGGGTGATGCGCGACGATGGCGTGCCGGTATCGCCGGCGGCGCGTCGGCAGCCGGTGATCAGCTCGTCCAGCAGGATGCCCAGCGCATACACATCGGTGGCGGTGGTGATCGGCTGCTGCGCGAACTGCTCCGGCGCTGCATAGGCCGGGGTGAGTGCGCGATGCTGGGTGCGGATGGCATCGGTCGCGTCCTCGTCGAGCAGTTTGGCGATGCCGAAGTCGAGCAGCTTGACGTGGCCGCCGGCGGTGACCAGCACGTTGGACGGCTTCAGATCGCGATGCACGATCAGTGCGCGGTGCGCCGTCTCGACCGCACGGCAGACCATCAGGAACAGTACCAGCCGCTGGCGCAGATCCAGGCCGTGCTCGCTCGCGTAGCGCGTGATGGGCAAGCCATCGACCAGCTCCAGCGCTATATAGGCATGGCCGCTATCGGTGATCCCACCCTCGATCAGGCGCGCGATGCCCGGATGGCGCAACCGCGCCAGCGCCTCGCGTTCGCGCCGGAACTGGCGCTGCGCATCGGCGGTGTACAGACCACGCGCGAGCAGCTTGATGGCGACTTCCTGGCGCACGCTCTCGGCATCGCGAAACGCGCGGAACACCGTCGACGAACCGCCCTCGCCGAGCACCTCGACCAGTTCGAACGGACCGATGTGGCTGCCGGCAGGCAGCGCTTCGACGACGCTGGTATCGCCGATGACGCGCGCGGCGTTGACGGCATCGCCGGTCGACAGCAACTCGCCTTCGACAGCATCGGCAGCCAGCAGGCGTTCGATCTCGGCGCGCCGCACCGGATCCGGGCAGCGCTCGGCCAGCAGGCGCGCGCGCGCCGCTGCGGGCAGCGTGAGTGCTTCCTCGAACAGGTCGCGCAGTGACGGTGTGGATCCCACGACAGACTCTCCCCGCGATGCCCTGCCTTCGATAAACCCCAACTGCGCGCCAACTGCGACCTTGCCCCGGCAAGGCACCACGTTTTATTCCATGCGTGCCTTGATGTACGCGCGGGCAAAACGCCAGTCGCGGTCGATGGTGCGCCGGGCCAGTCCGAGGGTTTCACCGACCTGCTCCAGGCTGAGCCCGGCAAAAAAACGCAGCTCGACCACCTGGGCGGCACGCGCATCGGTCTGCTCAAGCGCATCCAGCGCGGCATCCAGCGCCAGTGCCTGCTCGGCGGTGTCGAGCGCGAGTTTCAGATCGCGATCGTCCAGCGTGACCCGCATCCACTGCCCGCCAGCGCAAAGGCGCAGGCGATCGCGCGCGCGATTGATCAGCAGGTGGCGCATGGCGCGCGCGGCGTAGCTGAAAAACTGGGCCGGATGCTCGAACTGCAGCGACTGCCGCTGACCCATGCGCAGGTACAACTCGTGCACCAGCTCGGTGGTGTCCAGGGTGGCGTTGCGGCGACAGGCCAGTTGCCGCGCAGCCATCGCCTTGAGACGCGCGTAGACCGCGATAAACAGCGCATCCGTCGACTCGACGGTGGGCACCTGCCGGGTATCGGGCATAGCGGAACCCCTCCATGCAGATGCATGCATCCACCGCTGCATGGTACGCTGCTGTCGGCATGTCGGAGTGCTGCCGAGGAAAACTGCGGCGACAAGGTTCGCCGACTTCGGAGCGGAAGCTATCGCAGCGCCCGCTGATTCCCGTGACCGGCGTTCAGCCGAACGCGGTGAACACCGGTGCAGCCGCTGCGACACTTGAGTCGCCACGCCGCCAGCCGTGCACGAATGTGCGCAGCCGGCCGCCCACGACGGCGATCACGGGGCGCACGGTCAGGTTCAGTTCGGGGAATACCTTCGGCGACATGGCCAGCCCGATCTGGTGTTCGGCCCGCATGCGCGCGGCCTTGGCGGCGAACCATGCCTTGGGCCCGGTCAGCAGGACGCCCGAGGCGGACTCCGCCTGGCGCGAATTCTCGATGGTCTGGCGCAAATGACCGAGATGGCATTCGGTGAAGGCCTGCGCCAGGGCGTCGACCGTGAAAGGCGAGGCAACGTATTCGTCCAGCAGGCTGCCCAGCATCGCCGCGACGCGCAATGCGATCTGGCGATTCGCGTGCTCGCCATGCGATGCACCGGCGCAAGCGTGCCAGACGCCATCGATGGCGTTGACCAGGATGTGGAACTCGGCCTGATTGAGCGGACGCTGCTGCAGCGGGGTGTGGCGTCGATCGATGAGCCACTCCTGATCGGCAGCCGGCAGCGCATGCGAGCGACGGGCGGCGCGATGCCGCGCCTCCTCCATCGACAGGCCTTCGGTGGCAGTCAACTGTGCGGCGAGAGCTTCCTGGGTCAGCGGTTGCGCGCGCGCGGTGCCGTCCGCGTGATACCAGCGGCGGTACTCCAGCGTGGCGGCATGGAACAGCCCGCGCGGCGGCCGCACCATCGCACGCGCCTCGGCGGCATGGTCGAGTGCCGGAACCATCGGGCGAAGCCCGGCCGCATGGGCGGCCAGCACGCGATCGAGCAGCACTTCGGCCGTGACCAGATGCTGATGACAGGCCGTCCAGCGATCGTTGCCGTCGGTCGTCGGGAAGTAGACAAAGCGGATGCGGGGCGCGCGCGCAACTGCGGTGGAGCATCCCGTGCCGGAAAACTTTCTCGCGCCATGGCAGCCCTGCCCGGCAATCCGGCGCCCGATCGGTGGAGCACGATGCGCGGTGGGCAGATCCCCCAGCATGAGGTCGATGGCCGCGGTCGAAACAACGACAGACGGGGCCGGTACGGCCGTTTGCACATTCACAGCAATTGCTACTTGCACACTCACGAAACAACCTTCGCCGCTGTGGGTGGTCATGGCGCGCAACTCCGCTGGCGCCATGTCCCTCCGGGAATATTCATGCCGTCCCGCCTGGACAGCCACGCCGCCACTTTTGCATGAGCCATGCCATCGAAGTGTGCGGTGGCCCGCAGTATCGGCACCCCGCGGTTGCGGCGGATGCGACGATATGGCTGCCGCGGCTCCGGGCCGCATGACCCGTTTCCCCCGAAATCCGACCGGAACAGGCAAAATATGCGGTTGGCGGCCGGCGATCCCGCCCCGCTGCCCGTAACGAAGGCGCCCCTGTGCGCCACCCCACTCGACGACGGATGACACTCTTGACGATCACGACGGTCACCACACCTCCGCCGGATGACACGGATACGGCCCTGCTTGAGCGTCTGCGCGCCGCCGCGGAACTGCTGGAATCGGTGGCGGCCGATCGGCAACTGCTGGACCGGCTGCCGGCGGATGACCGCCAACGCCTGCACCAGGCGGTGGCGAAGACCTATCACCCCGATCCGGTCGCCCGTCGGATCCAGCTGAAGGCGGCCGAGAAAGCGCGGCATGCGTCGAAGATCCAGGCCGAGGACAACGTGCTCAACCGGACCGGCATCCGCGCACTGCGCCGCAAGCCGGTGTTCACCACGCCGAACGTGTTTGCACCGCAGGGCTTCGAGCCGCACGACATCGCCCCGGATGCCGACGCCGCGCAGCCACGCGAATCGGTCGAGCCGAGGCATTGCTATGTGTGCAAGCAGAAATACTCGGCCATCCACTTCTTCTACGACCAGCTGTGTCCGAGCTGCGCCGCGTTCAACTATGCCAAGCGCACCGAGCTGGTCGACCTGCGCGGCCGTGTGGCGCTGCTGACCGGCGGCCGCGTGAAAATCGGCTACCAGGCCGGCCTGAAGCTGCTGCGTGCCGGCGCCGAACTCATCGTGACCACGCGTTTCCCGCGCGATTCGGCCGCACGCTACGCCGAGGAGCCGGACTTCGCCGAATGGGGTCACCGGCTGCAAGTGTACGGGCTCGACCTGCGCCATACGCCCAGTGTGGAAGCGTTCTGCCAGGAGCTGGCCGCTACCCGGCCGCGGCTGGACTTCATCATCAACAACGCCTGCCAGACCGTGCGGCGGCCGCCGGACTTCTACGCGCACATGATGGAAGGCGAGACGGCCGCGCTGCACGACATGCCGGAGCACGTACGCAAGCTGGTCGGCCATTACGAGGGATTGCGCAGTTCGCACATCCTGCCCGAAGCCGACACCTCCGCGATCGCGCTGGCGAATCGCGGCTCGAGTATCCCCGGGCTGACCCGCGCCGCCGAACTGTCGCAGCTGCCGCTGCTGCCGGAGGAGTTGCTGGCGCAGAGCCACCTGTTCCCCGAGGGCCGGCTCGATCAGGACCTGCAGCAGATCGACCTGCGCCAGCGCAATTCCTGGCGGCTGCTGATGGCCGAGGTGCCGTCGGTGGAATTGCTAGAGGTGCAACTGGTCAACGCGATAGCGCCGTTCATCATCAATGCGCGGCTGAAGCCGCTGATGCTGCGCACGCCCGACCGCGACAAGCACATCGTCAATGTGTCGGCGATGGAGGGCCAGTTCTATCGCAGCTTCAAGACCACCCGCCACCCCCACACCAACATGGCCAAGGCGGCGCTCAACATGATGACGCGCACCTCGGCCACCGATTACCACAACGACGGCATCCACATGAACAGCGTCGACACCGGCTGGGTGACCGACGAGGATCCCGCCGAACTGGCCGCGAAGAAGGTGCTGGAGGAACGCTTCCACCCGCCGCTGGACATCGTCGACGGCGCCGCCCGCATCGTCGACCCCATCATCAGCGGCATCAACACCGGCGAGCATGTGTGGGGACAGTTCCTGAAGGACTATCGCCCGACGGACTGGTAGGGCGGAGCGCCTTCCACCGCAGATTCAAAACGTTCGGCGCTGGCCGCATGGTTGGCAGGCACCTCTCGCCGATTCGGCGACAGACCGTTCCTCGAAAGAGTATTTCAAGTGGGTGCGCTTGGCCTTATGTTGCCTGGCATGCGCCAGAGGGCGCCCATCGCATCCGGAGAATCACCATGATTGAACGCAGACCCTTCGACAGCCTGGGCGGAGCCGACCATGGCTGGCTCAAGGCCAAACATCATTTCTCGTTCGCCGGCTACAACGATTCCGGCCGCATGGGCTGGGGTGCGCTGCGCGTCTGGAACGACGACACCATTGCGCCGCAGACCGGCTTTCCGCCCCACCCGCACGCCAACATGGAGATCATCACCTACGTGCGCGATGGGGCGATCACCCATCGCGACAGCCTCGGCAACGAGGGCCGCACCGAAGCCGGCGACGTGCAGGTGATGAGCGCCGGCAGCGGGATCACCCACTCCGAATACAACGTGGAGTCCGTCACTACGCGCATTTTCCAGATCTGGATCATCCCCGACGAGAACGGCCGCCCGCCGTCGTGGGGCGCCCGGCCATTTCCGAAGGGCGAGCGTTCGGGCCGCTTCGTGACGCTGGCCAGCGGTTTCAAGGAAGACACCGAAGCCCTGCCTCTGCGCACCGACGCCCGCGTGCTCGGTGCCTCGCTGAAGGCCGGCGACATCGTCGACTACGCGTTGGGCGACGGCCGCTACGCGTACCTGGTGCCGGCCACCGGCGCAGTCGAGCTCAACGGCGTGAAGCTGGACGCCCGCGACGGCGCGGCGATCCGCGACGAGGCCGTATTTCGCATCACCGCTATCGAGGACGCGGAACTGGTGCTGGTCGATACGGCGCCCTAGGCGGAGGCCTTGCCGAACGACGGCGGCCGATCCGCCGCAGCCGCGCCGAACTTGGTGTTCGGCGAACGGCCCATCTGGAACACCAACGTTCCGCCTGCGGCCAGTTCGGCGTGGCTGATCCAGCTGCGGCTCCACGGCTGGTCGTTCCAGCTGACCGACTGGATGTACGGGCTGTCCGGACCGTTGCCCGGGGCCAGCACGGTCAGCTTGCCGCCCGCGGCCAGCTCGATCTCGGCGCGGTCGACCAGCGGGCTGCCGAACACGTAGTTCGCGCTGACCGGATCGACCGCGTACAGGCCCAGCGCGCTGATCACGTACCAGGCGCTCATCTGACCGCAATCCTCGTTGCCGGCGAGTCCGTCCGGCTGCGCCTCATACATCGTTTGCAGCAGCGAACGCACCCGCGCCTGGGTCTTGTGGTGCGAACCGGTGTATGCATACAGGTAGGCCACGTGATGGCTGGGTTCGTTGCCGTGCGCGTACTGGCCGACCATGCCGGCGATGTCCGGCGGCGCGTCGGCCGGCAGCGCCGAGCTGGTGCTGAACAGCGTATCCAGCTTGCGTTCGAAAGCGCGCTCGCCGCCGAACAGTTTCATGTATTCGTACAGGTCGTGCTGGTTGAGGAAGGTGGCCTGCCACGCGTTCGACTCGGTGAAATCGCGCCATTTCGAGGCATGGCCCATGCCGCGCGGATCGAACGGTTCCAGCCAGCGCCCGTCGCTGGCGCGCGGCCGCACGAAGCTCAGCTTGCGGTCGAACACGTGCTGGTAATTGCGCGAGCGGTGACGCAGCCGGGTGGCGTCGGCATGCGCGCCGGCCGCGTCGGCCAGGTGCGCGACGGCCCAGTCGTCGTACGCGTATTCGAGCGTCTTGCTGACCGCCTCGCCCTCCTTGTCGCTGGGGATGTAGCCGAGCTTGCGGTAGTACGGAAGGCCGCGGTAGTCGTCGTCCATCGCGCGCTTGCGGAACAGCGGCCAGGCTCTTTCGTAGTCGATTCCGGCGAAGCCTTTCGCGTGCGCTTCGGCCAGCACCACGGCGGAGTGGTAGCCGATCATGCAGCCGGTCTCCACACCTTGCAGCGGCCACACCGGCGGGCCGTCCGGGCTCTCGCCGGCCATCCGCACCAGCCCGTTGACCAGGTCCGGCACGCGCTCGGGCTGGTACAGCGTGAGCAGCGGATGCTGCGCCCGGTAGGTGTCCCACAGCGAGTAGGTGCTGTAATTGTGCGCGCCCTGCGGCAGCTGGTGCACGGCCAGGTCCATGCCGCGATAGCGGCCGTCGACGTCGCTGAACAGGGTCGGCGCCAGCATGGTGTGATACAGCGAGGTGTAGAAGATGCGCCGCACGTCCTCGGACGCCGTGTCGATGCGGATACGTCCGAGCTCGCGCTCCCATGACGCGGCAGCGGCGCGGCGCACGTGATCGAAATCCCAGCCGGCAATTTCCGCGTCGAGATTGCGCAGCGCGCCATCGACATCGACTCCGGAAATGCCGACCTTGACCAACAGCGGCGCGCTGGCGACGTTGTCGATATGCAGCGCTGCTTTCAGGTGAGTGCCATGCGCCTCGCCAGTACCTGCAGGCAGCGGGGCATCCTCGACATACAGCGTGGCCTGCGTGATGGGGCGCGACAGCTTCATCGCGAAATAGATGTGCCGGCCGCCGGCCCACTGGTGCACGCGGCGCTCTCCGACCAGGGTGTCGTTGCCGACCAGCTTCAATCGTGCATCGCTGACCTTGCATGGGACGGCGGCATCGTCGTGGAAACCGTGCGCGAGATCGATCAGCAAATGGCCGCTGCCCTTGCCATGGAACGTGTAGCGATGCAGTCCCGCGCGCAGTGTCGCGGTCAGCTCGGCGTGGATGTCGTGATCCTTCAGATGCACCTGGTAGTAACCCGGCTGCGCCTGCTCGTGGTCGTAGCGCGAGCGATAGCCAGGCCCGGGGTGGGCCACGCTGTCGGCGGAAAGACCGGCTCCGGCGGCGGCGCCGTCGTGGCGCGAATGGTAGTTCTTATTCGGCAGGCCGCGAGCGCCTGGCCGCAGCAGCACCGGCCCCTGCGTCGGCATCACCAGCACATCGAGCATGTCGCTGGCACCGGTGCCGCTCAGGTGCGTGTGCGAGAAGCCCATGATCGAGCCGTCGCCCTGGTGATACCCCGAGCAGGCGTCCCAGCCGGCGTCGTTGGTATCCGGGCTCAACTGCACCATGCCGAACGGCAACGAGGCGCCGGGATAGACGTGGCCATGGCCGCCGGTACCGATGAATACGTCGACGTGCCGCGCGACACCATCGGACGCGGGCGTCGGCGACATCGCGTCGCCGCGGCGGGACGTCGCGAACGCCGCCAGCGGTTCGAGTCGGCTGCCGAGCAGGCTCAATGCGGCTGCGCCCTGCAGGAAACGTCTGCGTGTCACCATATTGCGTTCTCCGGTACGTGTCGGGATGGCGAACTTTTGGCCATGGAGGCCTGGTGTCGTTGCGGATTTACCAAGGCAGCGACTCCTCGAAGCGGATCTTCGAAGCGGATCTTCGAAGATATACGCGATCGGGCGCCTGGTAAATCCGACTCACCGCACGTGCCGAGTCTTCCAGACCGTGCCATACACACTTGATATCCCGCGTGGCGGCGCCAGTGTCTAGTAGAGATTCCCCACGTTCGCCACGCGAACCCGTCATGACCACCATGCAAGCCATCGAGATCACCCGCTTCGGCACCCCGGACGTCCTGCGGCTGGCGCGACGCCCGATCCCGCAGACCGGGCCGGGCGAGGTGCTGATCAAGGTGACGGCATCCGGCGTGAACCGGCCGGACGTGTTTCAGCGCCAGGGCCATTACGCGCCGCCGCCGGGCGCGTCCGATCTGCCCGGCCTGGAAGTGGCCGGCGAGCTGGTGGATGGCGACTTCGGCGGCGACAACCCGTTCGGCCTCGGGCGCGGCAATGCCGTGTGCGCCCTGCTCGCAGGCGGTGGCTACGCGGAATACGCAGTGGCGCCGCTGGCGCAATGCCTGCCGGTGCCCCGTGGTCTTTCGCCGGTCGAGGCGGCGGCGCTGCCGGAGAATTACTTCACCGTGTGGAGCAATGTGTTCGATCGGGGCCGGCTCGGCCGCGGCGAAGGGGGCAGCCACGAAACACTGCTGGTGCAGGGCGGCTCCAGCGGCATCGGCGTCACTGCGATCCAGCTGGCGCACGCGTTCGGCCATCGCGTATTCGCCACCGCCGGCAGTGCGGAGAAGTGCACGGCCTGCGAAGGGCTGGGCGCGGTGGCGATCAACTACCGCAAGCAGGACTTCGTGCACGAAGTACATCGCCATACGGATGGACGTGGGGTGGACGTGATTCTCGACATGGTCGCTGGCGACTACATCCCGCGCGAAATCGACGCACTGGCCGAAGGCGGCCGGCTGGTCTTCATTGCCACGCTGGGTGGCAGCAGGGCCGAGATCGACGTCGCCGCCATCATGCGCCGGCGGCTTACCCTTACCGGCTCTACACTGCGCGGCCGCGATGTCGGCTTCAAGGGCGCGATTGCCGTCCAGCTGCATGAAAAGGTCTGGCCGCTGCTCGACGCCGGCACGATCCGGCCGATCGTCCATCAGGTGTTTCCCGCCGCCGAAGCGGCCCGCGCACACGCGCTGATGGAAAGCAGCGCACATATCGGCAAGCTCTTGCTGCAATGGTGACGAATTCGAGCGCAAGACCCGGAGTGCCGCAGCTGCCGCCGATCCGTAGATTGGACAGCAGGCGATAATCTACCGGAGAGAACCCATGAAAACGTCCGACAAACATGCCGCACTCGCCGCCACGACTCAGGCCGATCCGCGCTGGGCTGCGGTGCAGTTGCGCGATGCGCGCGCCGACGGCAGCTTCTTCTATTCGGTCAGGACCACCGGCGTGTACTGCCGTCCGTCCTGCGGAGCCCGCCCGGCCCGCCCCGAAAACGTGGCGTTCCACGATACCGCCGCAGCGGCGGAGCGCGCCGGCTTCCGTCCGTGCAGGCGCTGCAAGCCGGATCAGCCGTCATTGCCGGCACAGCATGCCGCGATGATCACCGAAGCCTGCCGGCTGATAGAAAGCGCGGAGACGCCGCCGACCCTCGAGCAACTGGCGAAACCGACCGGCTTGAGTCCGTTCCACTTCCACCGCGTGTTCAAGTCCGTCACCGGATTGACGCCGAAGCAGTACGCCGCGGCGCGTCGCGCCAGCCGGGTACGCAGCAAACTGGATCGCGGCGGCAGCGTGACCGAAGCGATCTTCGACGCCGGCTACAACGCCAGCAGCCGTTTCTACGAGACCTCGAACCAGGTGCTCGGCATGACGCCGTCCAGCTATCGCGCCGGCGGCGCCGACCACGACATCCGCTTCGCGATCGGCGAATGCTCGCTGGGCGCGATTCTGGTCGCACAGAGCGACCGCGGCGTCTGCGCAATCCTGTTCGGGGACGATCCAGATGCGCTGGCCCGCGACCTGCAGGATCGCTTTCCCAGGGCGAAACTGATCGGCGGCGATAGTGCGTTCGAGCAGTTGGTATCCGCGGTAGTCGGTTTCGTCGAAGCGCCGGCGATCGGCCTCGACCTGCCGCTGGACGTGCGCGGCACCGCATTCCAGCAGCGCGTTTGGCAGGCGCTGCGCGACATACCGGCGGGCGTCACCGCCAGCTACAGCGAGATCGCCCGGCGCGTCGGTTCACCCAACGCCGTGCGCGCAGTCGCCGGCGCCTGCGCCGCGAACATGCTGGCGGTGGCGATTCCATGCCATCGCGTGGTGCGCAACGACGGCAGCCTGTCCGGCTATCGCTGGGGCGTGGAACGCAAGCGTGCCCTGCTCGCCCGCGAGGCGCAGGCATGAGTGCGCAGCTGCGCGAGGTGTCCATCACTACGACGGATGACGCCGATACGCGGCTGCGGGTCTTCGACTGGGCCGGCCTTGCGGACGATCTGGACGCCCAGGGCTGCGCGATGCTCGAAGCCCTGCTGTCCCCGCACGAATGCCGCGCACTGGCCGGTCTCTATGGGCGCGACAGGCTCTTCCGCAGCCGCGTCGTGATGGGTCGGCATGGCTTCGGACGCGGCGAATACAAATACTTCGGCTATCCCTTGCCGGACACGGTGGCAAGCCTGCGTAGCGCGATCTATCCCCGGCTGGTGCCGATCGCGAACCGCTGGAATGCGGCGATGGGGATCGACGTGAGCTACCCCGACACGCATGCCGAATTTCTCGCGCGCTGCCACTCCGCCGGACAGCAACGCCCCACCCCGCTGCTGCTGCAATACGGGGCAGGCGACTACAACTGTCTGCATCAGGATCTCTATGGCGAGCATGTGTTTCCGCTGCAGGTCGCGATCCTGCTGTCCGAACCGGAGCGCGATTTCAGCGGCGGCGAATTCGTGCTGACCGAACAGCGCCCGCGCATGCAGTCGCGCCCGCAGGTGGTACCGCTGCGCCAGGGCGATGCCGTGGTGTTCGCGGTGCACCGGCGTCCGGTGCAGGGCACGCGGGGCAGCTACCGGGTCAACCTGCGGCATGGCGTGAGCCGCGTGCGCAACGGGTATCGGCATACGCTGGGCATCATCTTTCACGACGCCGCATGATCACGACCGATCTTTTCCCCGCCGCGCCCAATCCCTCGCGCCATGACGAAACACTCTGCGCCGGCGCCGTGGTACTGCGCGGATTTGCGCTGACGAACGAAAAACCGCTGCTGCGGGCGATCGAGACGATCGCGGCGCAGGCACCCTTCCGCCACCTGATCACACCGGGTGGTTTCCGCATGTCGGTAGGGATGACCAACGCCGGACCGCTGGGCTGGGTCAGCGACCGGCGCGGCTATCGCTACGATGCTGTCGATCCGGACAGCGGCAAGCCGTGGCCCGCCATGCCGGATGTCTTCCGGGAACTGGCCGGAGCCGCCGCCGCGCGAGCCGGCTTTTCCGGTTTCGTACCGGATGCCTGCCTGATCAACCGTTACGAACCGGGCACCCGGTTGACCTTGCATCAGGACCGCAACGAGCGCGACCTCAGCCAGCCCATCGTTTCCGTCTCGCTGGGTATTCCGGCCGTGTTCCTGTTCGGCGGCATGCAGCGCACGGACCGCGCGACACGCATTCCGCTGGCCCACGGTGACGTGGTCGCATGGGGCGGCCCGGCGCGGCTGCGCTATCACGGCGTGCTGCCACTCAAGCCGAACCATCATGATGTGCTGGGCGACTGCCGCATCAACCTGACGTTTCGCCGTGCCGGTTAGCAAGGAAATTCCCATCGCCATGAAAAGCCGCAAGCCGGTGCCCGTCGACGCATCGACGTACCTGGCATCGATCGACGCCGACTGGTCGCGCCTGGTAGCGCAGCTCGGCCCCTGCGGGCACGAGCCGAAACCGGCGCGGGAACCGTTCGAGGCGCTGGTGCGTGCGGTGGCCTATCAGCAGTTGCACGTCAAGGCGGGCGACGCGATCCTCGCGCGCTTGCTGGCGCTGTATCCGCCGCAGCTGTTTCCGTCGCCGGCGCAATTGCTCGATACCGGCTTCGATGCCATGCGCACCTGCGGTTTCTCGGCGCGCAAGATCGAGACGATCCGCGGCATCGCCGCCGCCACGCTGAGCGGTGTGGTGCCGGATCTTGCGACGGCACAACGGCTATCGGACGACGAACTGATCGCCCGATTGAGCGCACTGAAAGGCATCGGCCGCTGGACGGTAGAGATGTTCCTGATCTACAGTCTGGCCCGGCCCGACATCCTGCCGGTGGACGATTTCGGCGTGCGCGAGGGCTATCGGCTGCTGAAATCGCTAGCCGTGGCGCCCACGCCGAAGTCGATGGCGCTGATCGGCCAGGCCTGGAGTCCGCATCGCACCGCCGCCGCATGGTACCTGTGGCGCCTGCCGCGACCGGCCAGGGCGAAGGCGAAAACTGCGTAGGCATCCGCATGGCACGCCCTTCCGGCGACCGTGGTTCAACCGAGGTGCAAGTGCCGATTTCGCGACGGCTTGCTACCCTCGCCGGATCGACCCACCGCGAGACGCGCATGACCACCCAAGGCATCCACACCATCGACACCGGCTTCGTACGGCCGCAGTTCGACGCGGCGTATCTGATCGTCGAGAACGGACGCGGCGCGTTCATCGACTGCGGTACCAACTTCTCGGTCCCACGCATGCTGGCCGCGCTGGGCGAGGCCGGAATCACTGCGGCCGAGGTGGACTGGCTGATCCTCACCCACGTCCATCTGGATCATGCCGGCGGCGCCGGCGAGCTGATCGCGCAGCTGCCGGACGCGAAGCTGGTCGTGCACCCCCGTGGCGCCCGGCACATGATCGACCCGTCGGCGCTGTGGGCCGGTGCCAGCGCCGTGTATGGCGAGGCGGTGATGGAACGCGAGTATGGGCGTCTGCGCCCGATACCCGCCGAACGTGTGGTCGAGGCGGGCGACGGCCATGTGATCGATCTGGCTGGGCGCCCCCTGCGCTGCATCGATACGCCCGGCCACGCCAAGCATCACATCGCCATCCACGACGCACGCGCCAACGTCTGCTTCACCGGCGACGTGTTCGGCCTTTCCTACCGCGAATTCGATACGGACAACGGCCCGTTCATCCTGCCTACCACTTCGCCAGTGCAATTCGATCCGGACGCTCTGCACGCATCGATCGACCGGCTGGTCGCGTTGCGGCCCGAGGCGATGTACCTCACCCACTACGACCGTGTGGAGAATGTAGCGAAACTGGCGGCCGACCTGCACCAGCAGATCGACGCGATGGTGACGCTGGCGCACGCTGCGCACAGCCAACCGGATCGACACGCGGCGCTTACCGAATCGCTGACCGACCTCTACGCGGGACGCGCCGAAGCACACGGCTGGAGACAGGGTCGCGAAGCGCTCTCCCGGCTGCTCGGCATGGACATCGAACTCAATGCGCAAGGTCTCGCCGTGTGGCTGGACAACGCGCAACGCCGCGCGCAATGAACATGATTCAACGCGTGGAAGAGTCGATCAACTGCTCGGCGACGGCGACCAGCGAGCGGGCCGGCCCGTCCCTGCCGAACAGCTGGCCCGAAGCGTAGGTGCCTTCGAGCAACAACAACAACCCATCGGCCAACGTTACGGGCGACTTCGCGCCCATGGCCCGGGACATCTCGACCAGGCGCGCGCGCAGCTTGCGTTTGTGGGTTTGCGATACCTTGCGGGCCGGGTGCTCGTCGCCCGGGTATTCCACCACCGCGTTGGTCAGTCCGCAGCCACGATAACCCGGACGCACGGCACGCTCGGCGAGCCCGCGAAAGTACGCCAGCAACTGGGTGCGCGGATCGTCCGGATGCGTTTCGGCACCCGCCTCGAAGCGCTTCCAGAATTCTCCCTCGTAGTCGCGCAGGTACTCCGCGGCAAGCTCGTCCTTGGATGCATAGCTGCGATAGAGACTGGGCTTGGTCACGCCGGCGCGGCTCACGATTTCCTCCACGCCGATGGCGCGGATGCCTTCGCGGTAGAACAGCTCGCGCGCCGTGCTGCGAATGCGCTCGGCAGCGCGCGGCTTGGCGCCGGCGGCTGCGGAATCGGCGGGCTTGACAGGACGTTTCGTGGACATGGCCTGGGCAGGGTTGACGATGTTACCGATCGGTACGTATGATTCGCCCAATTCCGTACCGAGCGGTAACATGACTATACAGCGCAGTCGCCCCTTCGGCCAGAAGTACGCCTTCGTCGTCGCCGGCGTGATCTTTCTCGCCCTGCTTGCCGCCGCCGGCGTCCGCACCGCACCGGGCGTGCTGATCCTGCCGCTGGGCCAGGCCTTCGGCTGGAGTCGCGACACTATCTCGCTTTCGGCGGCGATGGGAATCTTCCTGTACGGCCTGGTGGGGCCGTTCGCCGCCGCGCTGATGCAGGCAATGGGCATCCGCCGCACGCTGATCGGCGCGCTGGCCCTGATGGCGATATCGATCTCCGCCAGCGCGTGGATGAGCGAACCGTGGCATCTGCTGGTGACGTGGGGAATCTTCTCCGGCATCGGCTCCGGCTGCGTGGCCATCGTGCTGGGTGCCACCGTAGTCAACCGCTGGTTCGTCACGCATCGGGGCCTGATGATGGGCTTGCTCACCGCGAGCACCGCCACCGGCACGCTGGCCTTCCTGCCGATCCTGGCGGCGCTGGCCGAACACGGTGGCTGGCGGCCGGTGGTGTGGACGGTGGCAGCCGGTTGCGCGCTGTTGATCCCGCTCGCCTGGTGGCTGCTGCCTGAGCGCCCGGCCGACATCGGTCTTCGCCCCTATGGCGCGACCGGCGAGGAGACGATCGAACCGCCGCGGCGCAACCTGCTCGCGATCGCGCTTGGCACACTGGTCACCGCGTCGCGGCAGCGGACTTTCTGGCTGCTGTTCGCCACCTTCTTCATCTGCGGCTTCACCACCAACGGACTGATCGGTACGCACTTCATCGCGATGTGCGGCGACCATGGCATTCCCGAAGTCCGCGCCGCCGGCGTACTGGCAATGATGGGCCTGTTCGACCTGGTGGGCACCACGCTGTCGGGCTGGCTCACCGACCGCTATGACCCGCGCAAGCTGCTGTTCATGTACTACAGCCTGCGCGGACTGTCCTTGATCTGGCTGCCCTACTCCGATTTTTCGTTCTCCAGCCTGTCGCTATTCGGCGTGTTCTACGGCCTGGACTGGATCGCCACCGTTCCGCCCACCCTGCGCCTGGCCAGCGAAGCGTTCGGCGACCGCGATGCGCCGGTGGTGTTCGGCTGGGTGGCGGCCGGCCATCAGATCGGTGCAGCCAGCGCGGCGTTCTACGCGGGTTTCATGCGCACCCAGGGCGGCAGCTATCTGGAACCATTCGTCGTCGCCGGCACCGCCGGACTGGTCGCGGCGGGCATCGCGCTGACCATCCGGCGACAGGCCCAGACGGCGCCGGTTGCGGCGGTGGGCTGACGCAGGCTGGGCCGCTCATCACCGGGTCTGCAGCGGAGAGTGTCCGGCCTAGGCCAGTCGCGTGCCGTTGGGCACCGGACGCTCCACTGCGGTCAGCACCACGCCGTCGTCGGTGTGAAATCCGGTCAGCAGGAACTGCGAACGAAATGGCCCGATCTGCTTTTCGGGGAAGTTGATCACGCCCACGATCTGGCGGCCGAGGAGTTGCTCGGGGCCATACAGCGCAGCGATCTGCGCGCTGGTCTTCTTCTCGCCATACGGGCCGAAATCCACCCACACTTTCCACGCCGGCTTGCGTGCTTCGGGAAACGGTTCCAACCGTATCACCGTGCCGGCAACGATCCGCACCTTCTCGAAATCGGCCCAGCTGATTTCGCCCCGATCCGCTTCGTTCATCCTTCCAACCTCGTCTTCAACCAGTCGCGACCTTGCTGCCACCAGTAGGCAGTCTGCGCACCAAGATAGCCGAACGGCCGGTGCGTACGGCTCAGACCGTAGTCGGCAAACTGCTTCCAGCGATCGTCGCCGGTGGCTATGGCTGCCGCCAGCAGTTCGCCGGCGACACAGGTCGGCGCCAGGCCATGCCCGCCGAACGCCTGCGCCCACCAGAGCCCGTTGTCGTTGCCGCCGAGTCCTCCGCCGATCTGGGGCATCTGGTGGCGTGCGTAACTCATCAGGCCCGACCACGCATAGTCGATCTCGATGCCGTGCAATTGCGGGAATACCCGCAGCAGGTCTTTCGTCAGCAGCCGGCGTACCGCCTGCGGCGAACGGTTGCGGATCGAGATGCGGCCGCCCCACAGCAGCCGCGTGTCCGGCAGCGCGCGGTAGTAATCGAATGCGAAACGGCTGTCGTAGACGGCCGCGCGGGTGTGCAGACAATCGTCCATCCGATGCCCCAGTGGCTCGGTCACCATCACATAGGTGGCGATCGGCAGGATCGCGCGATCGATCGGCTTCTGCAGACCGGCCAGGTAACCGCCGCACGCCAGCACCACCTGATCGGCCAGCAGTTCGCCCTGCGCGGTGCGCACGCGCCACTGCAGACCCTCGCGGGTAAGCCTGCGGACACCGCTGTTCTCATGGATGCGCACACCTTGCCCGGCTGCCGTCGCAGCGAGACCGATCGCGTAGTTCAGCGGGTGCAGATGCAACGCATCGCGCTCGTACAGACCGTCGTGATAGCGCTCGCTGCGGACGCGTTCACGCAGCTCCGCCTCGGGCAGCCATTGCCACTGCACGCCGTAATGCTCGGCCAGAAGCTGCTGGCGGTGGCGCAACACGCCCGGATCGCGAAACCAGTTGGCCCAGATCACACCTTGATCGACTGCATCGCAGGGAATCGCGTAATCGGCGATGCGCTGGCGGATGCGCTGCACCGCTTCGGTGGTGAGCTTGAACAAGGCTTGCGCACGCGCCTCGCCCAGCTGATCGAGCAGCGATTGCTCGCCCAGCGAGTAGCCGGCAAACACGAAACCGCCATTGCGGCCGGAGGCGCCGAAGCCGATCTGTTCGCGCTCCAGCAGCACCACGTCGCGCACGCCGCGTTCTGCCAGGCCCAGCGCCGTATTCAGTCCTGCAAAGCCACCGCCGATGATGACGACCCGCGCATGGGCATTGCCCAGATGCGGCACGTAGGGCGTGTACGGCGTAGCCGTTGCGCGGTAATAGGACGAAGGCGAGGACGAGTTCATGCTGCGGCGCTAGCTCACACCGAGGCTCGGGGTCCAGCAAGCATATTCCTCAAACATGGATCTTGATGGAAGCACGCTGCATGCAGCACCGCGGCCGCGTGCAGCGTGCAGCGTGGAGAGGGTTCAGATCTGCTGGAGGAACGCACGCACGGTCGGCACCAGCGTGGGATCCTGCATCGCCATGTGCATGGTGGCGCGCACCAGACCGGCCTTGTTGCCGCAATCGAAGCGGGTGCCTTCGAAGCGATAGGCCAGCACCTTGCCCTGCTCCATCAGCAAGGCCTCGATCGCGTCGGTGAGCTGGATTTCGCCGCCGGCGCCTGGCGTGGTCTGTTCCAGCAGTTGGAAGATGCGACCGGGCAGCACGTAGCGGCCGACCACGGCCAGGTTCGACGGCGCGTCGGCCGGCTTGGGTTTTTCGACCATGTAGCGGATCAAGGCGCTTCGCTCGTCGATCCGGGTAGTGTCGACGATGCCGTACTTGTCGGTCTCGTTATGCGGCACTTCTTCGACGGCGATCACGCCCGCCTGCTGCGCCTCGGCCAGTTCGGCCATCTGCCGCAGCGCGCCCTTGCCGCTGCCTATCGGGCCGTTCCAGATCAGGTCGTCGGGCAACACCACGCCGAACGGTTCATCGCCGACCACGGGCCTGGCGCACAACACGGCATGGCCGAGGCCGAGCGCTTCCGGCTGGGTCACGAAGATGGCCCGCACATGTCGCGGCAAGGTGCCCTGCACCAGCGCCAGCAATTCGTCTTTGCCTTTTTCCTGCAGCTTCGCTTCCAGCTCGTAGGCCTTGTCGAAGTAGTCGGCAATCGCGTGCTTGTAGCGATTGGTGACGAAGATCAGCGTATCGGCGCCGGCATCCACCGCCTCGTCGACAGCATATTGAATCAGCGGCTTGTCGAGGACCGGCAGCATTTCCTTGGCGACCACCTTGGTCGCCGGCAGAAAGCGCGTACCGAGCCCGGCGACGGGAAATACCACTTTGCGCAGGGGTTTGCTCACTCATTGATCTCCGGATTGGCACGGCGGATCGACACCACGTTGTCCGGTTGTGCCGATTCGCTCCAGCGGAACGAGGGCAGCAGGCTGGACACGCAGCGGCGAAGTTCTTCTTCATCGAAAACGGCGACGGCTTCGGCAGCCTTGTTCAACAGCGCCTGCAGCAATTCCCACGATACCTCGCGATGTTGTGCCAGGAAAATCTTGGCATGCTCGGTCGCACTGTAATTTTCCAGCGGGTGGAACAGTTCCTCGAACAGTTTCTCGCCGGCTCGCAAGCCGGTGTAGACGATCGGGATTTCACTGCCCGGCTTCTTGCCGGCCAGGCGGATCATCTGTTCGGCCAGATCGCGGATCTTCACCGGCTCGCCCATGTCGAGCGCGAAGATCTCGCCGCCCTTGCCGATGCTCGCGGTCTGCAGGATCAGCTGGCAGGCCTCGGGAATCGTCATGAAATAGCGCGAAATCTCCGGGTGGGTCACGGTGACCGGCCCGCCGTTGTGGATCTGCTCGCGGAACAGCGGCACTACCGATCCGGCCGAATCCAGTACGTTGCCGAAACGCACCGTCATGTAATGGGTGTCGGCGTGCGCGTTGAGGTTCTGGCAGTAGATCTCGGCGACGCGCTTGCACGCGCCCATCACGCTGGTCGGGTTGACCGCCTTGTCGGTGGAGATCAGCACGAAGCACTCCACCCCGAATGCGCGTGCCGCATCGGCTACCGTGCGCGTGCCCAGCACGTTGTTGCTGAATGCTGCGCGCAGTTGCCCCTGCAGCATGGGCACATGCTTGTAGGCCGCCGCATGGAACACTACCTGCGGCCGGGCATTCTCGAACGCCTGCTGCATCGCCGGCTGATCGCCGCAATTGGCCAGGATGCCGTCGAGGATCAGTTCGGGGAAATCCGCGCGAAGTTCCTGGGTAATACGGTAGAGGTTGTATTCGCTCTGCTCGATCACGGTGAGCGATTGTGCGCCCAGCCGCGCGACCTGCCGGCACAACTCCGAGCCGATCGAACCGCCGCCGCCGGTCACCAGCACGCGGCGCGCAGTCAGGGTTTCACGGATCGCGGTCCAGTCCAGCTCCACCGCGTCGCGGCCCAGCAGATCCTCGATCGCCACTTCCTTGATCTGGTTGAACTGCGCCCTGCCGGCGACCACGTCTTCCAGCCGCGGCACCGTCCGGTATGGCAGGTCGGTTTCGTCGCACAGCGAGACCACGCGCCGCATCTCGACGGTCGACGCTCCCGGCAACGCGATCAGCAGCATGTCGACCGCCGCCTCGCGCGCCACCTCGGGCAACTGGTCGAAACGTCCCAGCACCGGATGGCCATTGATGCTGGCGCCACGCAGGCTGGTCCTGTCGTCGACGAAACCGACCACCGAATAGCGGCTGTCGTGGTGCAGGTCGCGCGAAAGCACTTCACCGGCCCGGTCCGCGCCCACGATCAGGACCCGCTTGATCGTCTGGTTCTGCAGCAGGTCGTTGCGGCTGTCCTTCCAGTACCGGTACAGCAATCGCGGAGTGCCAAGCATCACCGCGAGCAGGATCGGGTAAAGCAGCAGCACCGAGCGCGGTACACTGTCGAGCCGGTTGTACAGGAACAGCGCGACATAGATCGCCACCGCACCGGTCACCGCCGCACGCAGGATGTTCCACAGATCCGGCAGGCTGGCGAAGCGCCAGACACTGCGGTACAGGCCGGTCCAGCGGAAAATCAGCCCCTGCACCAGCAGCACGATCGGAATTTCAAGCATGTGGAAGCTGACGATCTCGTCCGGCTTCAAGGCATACCGCAGCAGTTTGGCGATCCACCACGCCAGCGCCGCCATCGCCAGGTCGTGCAGCACGACCGCGATGCGCGGATGAATGAAACCGACCAGTTTACGCAGCAGCATGGGTGACCTTGGGCAAGTGGCGCCGCAAACGGCGTTTCAGCATCAGCCAGGTGATGGCTGCACCCAGATAGACAATGATGGTAATCGGCAGCGCCATTTGCAGATGACTCCAGGCCAACCAGGCAGAGGGCGCCGCGATCAGCAGATTCCAGCCCAGATAAACGGCATCCGCCTGTGCATGTGTTCCGCCACGACGTACCAGCCACTGATAAAGATGTTCGCGATGCGCAGTGTACCAGCGCCGTCCGCGCCAAATCCGCGTCAGCAAGGTGAGGCTGGCATCCGCCACGAACGCCGATGACAGGATCATGGCCGGCCACAGCAAGGCGTGGTTCTGCCGCCAGAGCATCGCGCTGAACGCGAAGATCAGCAGACCCACGCTGCCGCTGCCGACGTCACCCATGAAAATCCGTGCCGGCGGCCGGTTGTAATACCAGAAGCCCAGCGCGGCTGTCGCCAGGCTGGCCGCGGCAAGCGCCAGCGCGGGCTGTGCCGCGGCCCACGCCAGCGACGCCAGGCCGCCGCCGACGAAGATCGCCTGCTGCGCCAGCAACCCGTCGATGCCATCCATGAAGTTATGCAGGTTGACGCTCCATATACCGCCGATCAGCAGCAGCGGCAGCCACCACCATGACAAGCCGGTCATCAGCAAGGTGATCGAAAACACTCCGGCAGCCAGCACCTGTGCACCCAGCCGCGGCCATACCGGCAGCGCGCGATGATCGTCCCACCAGCCAACCAGCGCCACCACCGACAATGCGACGAGCAGGCCGGCAACCAGACCGGGCGGCCATGCAGCCGCGAGGCCGCGCAACGCGCCGGGCAGACAGATCAGCATCGCCACGACGATGCCGATGCCGCCGCCGCGTGGAGTAGGCAGACTGTGCGAGCGACGCTGCCCCGGATGATCGAGCATGCCGCGGCGATAGGCGTAACCGATCGCGCCACGCGCCAGCAGCAACGTGATCAGCAAGCTGGCCAGCAACCATCCCATGGCCGTATACATAGCTAAGCCCGTCTCACTCGCTGGCGACGCCGTGAATCGGCCGGATCGTACTCCAGCTCTTGCAGCTGGGGCACTGCCAGTGATGTGCCTTGGCACCGAAACCGCAGCGGCTGCAGCGATACATCGCCTGGCCTTCCAGCAGTTTCCTGGTCAGGTCGCGCAGGATCAGGAAGTTTTCGCGCGCCTCGCCATCGATCTTGTCCATGGTGGCGTCGATCAATGCCATCAGCCCCCTCACCGACGGCCGCAGGCGCAATTGCGTCGTCAGAAAGTCGATCGCCGCCCGTTCGCCGTCGCGCTGCCGGTAAAGGTGGGTCAAGGCCAGCACCGGCGAGACGCCGTGATAACGCTCGAGCATGTTGCGCAGGAATATTTCCGCCCGCTCCATCTGCTGCGAATGGGCGTAGCTGTTGAGCAGCGGCGGCAGGATTTCCGGCGTGAACGCGATATCGGCGCCCACCGCCGCCTCATACGCCGTCACCGCCTCGGCGTGGTGGCCATCCTCGGATTGCAGACGGCCGGTCAGCATGAAGGCACGTACACAATCGGGCTGGCACTTGAACGCCTGCTGCAGGTAGTCGCGGGCTTCCGCACGGGCGCCATGCTGGCGCGACCGATCGGCCAGCTCGCAGTAGAACTGGGCGATCATCGGCGCCTCGTCCTCGCCGGTCATCACTTCGAGCCGGCGGGCGTGTTCGATCGCCTTGTGCCAGTCACGTTCGTGCTGGTAGATCGCGATCAGGTGGCGCAATGCCGAAGGCGCATGCGCATCCATCGCGACCAGGTCGGCGAACAGCGCTTCGGCCCGGTCGAGCAGGCCGGCGCGCATGTAATCTTCGCCCAGTTCCAGCAAGGCCACCGTCTTCATGGCATCGGACAGGCCAGGTCGGGAGACCAGATGCTGATGCAGGCGGATCGCCCGATCGACCTCGCCGCGACGACGAAACAGGTTGCCCAGCGCCAGATGCGTTTCGACCGTATCGCGGTTGTACTCGGCCAGTTTGAGGAAGACCTCGATCGCCTTGTCCTGCTCCTCGTTGAGCAGGTAGTTCAGGCCGCGGAAGTAGTCCGACGACAGCTCGCTGACTTCGGCTCCGGAGCGGCGGGCACCCACCTGGCGGGAAGCCCACCAGCCCAGTACGAACGCAACCGGCACCAGCGGAACAAACACATACAGGAGATTCATGGTTTGGCCGGAAGCCTCTTGTCCGCGCCCGATTGCTGGCGGCGATGCCGACGTTGGCGCGAGCTGACTCCAAGCCATGCGGTAAGCCCGCCGAGCAGCCAGCCGATCACCACGCCGCCCAGCAGGGCAGCGCCCTTGGGCAACTGCACACGGGCGAACGCGAGATCGTAGCCGACCAGGTCGGCGTTGAGCGCACCCAGCACGACGCCGGCGGCAATGAAGATGAGCAGGACAATGACGGCAAGCAATCGCATGCCGCGACTTTACCCGATTGACCGTGACAGTCACAGCCACGGGCAGCCTGGACTATCGACATGGCTCCGATCGAGAACGACGTGCCGCCTGCCCCGGATTCCTGGCAAAAAGAAGGCAGGATCGACTTGCGTCGCCTGCCTTCGATGGCTTTCTTTCTCGCCTCGTCAATCCGCTTGCTGTTCCAGATCCAGATT
Source organism: Rhodanobacter terrae (assembly GCF_042657005.1). Taxonomy (NCBI): domain Bacteria; kingdom Pseudomonadati; phylum Pseudomonadota; class Gammaproteobacteria; order Lysobacterales; family Rhodanobacteraceae; genus Rhodanobacter; species Rhodanobacter terrae. Next base: position 31,523 of record NZ_JBHSNG010000027.1, on the reverse strand, counting down.
GACTCTTTCGCGCAATTCCTTGCCCGGTTTGAAATGCGGGACGTGCTTGCCGGGCAATGCCACGGCTTCGCCTGTTTTCGGGTTGCGACCCATGCGCGGCGGCCGGTAATGCAGCGCAAAGCTGCCGAACCCGCGCACTTCGATGCGTTCGCCGTGCGCCAGCGCATGACTCATCTGTTCGATCACGCTCTTGACGGCCATCTCGACGTCGGCAAACGCAAGATGGGTCTGGCGCATGGCCAGCGCTTCGATCAATTCGGATTTGGTCATGGGACCCCAATGTCCGTGACATGAAACAACGGGGCGGCGATGTGCCGCCCCGTGTCGGGCTCGTAATGGCGATCAATCAGCCTTGTTGAACTGCTCTTTGAGCAGCGCACCAAGCTTGGTCGTACCGCTGGCTGCGGACGCGTAGTCCGCTCCCGCTGCCTCCGGCACATCCTCCTCGTCCTTTGCGCGGATCGAGAGCGCCAGCTGGCGACCCTTACGATCCATGCCGGTGAACTTGGCCTCGACCTTGTCGCCCACCTTCAGATGCAACGTGGCATCCTCGATGCGCTCCTTGGCGATGTCGTTGGCGCGCAGGTAACCCTCGACGCCCTCGCCCAGATCGATCACCGCGCCCTTCGCATCGACTTCCTTGACGGTGCCGTTGACGATGGTGCCGCGCGGATTCGCCGCCATGAACTGACCGAACGGATCCTGCTCCATCTGCTTGATGCCGAGCGAGATGCGCTCGCGCTCCGGATCGACAGCCAGCACCACAGCCTCGATCTCGTCGCCCTTCTTGAAATTGCGGACCAGATCTTCGCCGGACATCTGCCAGGAGATGTCGGACAGGTGCACCAGACCATCGATGCCACCGTCCAGGCCGATGAACACGCCGAAGTCGGTGATCGACTTGATCTGACCGGAGACCTTGTCGCCCTTCTTGTGCATCGCTGCGAAGGCTTCCCACGGGTTCGAGCGGGTCTGCTTGATGCCCAGCGAGATGCGGCGACGCTCCTCATCCACGTCCAGCACGGTGACTTCGGTCTCGTCACCGACCTGAACCACCTTGGCCGGGTTGACGTTCTTGTTGGTCCAGTCCATCTCGGACACGTGCACCAGGCCTTCCACGCCCGGCTCGATCTCGACGAAGCAGCCGTAATCGGTGACGTTGGAGACCTTGCCGAACAGGCGGCTGCCGACCGGGTAGCGACGGGCGATGGCGACCCACGGATCGTCGCCCAGCTGCTTCAGGCCCAGCGAAACGCGGTTGCGCTCCTTGTCGTACTTCAGCACGCGCACGTCCAGCTCGTCGCCGACGTTGACCACTTCGGAAGGATGACGCACACGCTTCCACGCCATGTCGGTGATGTGCAGCAGGCCATCGATGCCACCCAGATCCACGAACGCGCCGTAGTCGGTGAGGTTCTTGACGGTGCCCTTGACCACGGCGCCTTCGGTCAGGCGCTCAAGCAGCTGCTCACGCTCGGCGGAGAACTCGGTCTCGACGACGGCACGGCGGCTGACCACCACGTTGTTGCGCTTGCGGTCCAGCTTGATGATCTTGAACTCGAGTTCCTTGCCTTCGAGGAACACCGGGTCACGCACCGGGCGCACATCGACCAGCGAGCCCGGCAGGAATGCGCGGACGTCCTTGATGTCGACCGTGAAACCGCCCTTGACCTTGCCGGAAATCAGACCAACGATCGTCTCTTCCTTGTCGAACGCCTGCTCGAGGTCGTCCCACACCATCGAGCGCTTGGCCTTCTCGCGCGACAGCTTGGTCTCGCCGAAACCGTCTTCCAAAGCTTCGAGGGCAACCTTCACCTCGTCGCCTACCTGCACCTCCAGCACGCCGTCCTCGCTCTTGAACTGCTCGATCGGGACGATGCCTTCGCTCTTCAGGCCAGCATTGATCACGACGACGTCGTTGCGGATTTCCACAACGATGCCGGTGACGATGGCGCCGGGCTTCAGCTTGGAGATAGCCTGTTGGCTCTGTTCAAACAGTTCGGCAAAACTTTCAGTCATGTTGATTCCATAGTGGGAAAAGACCGTGGTCCGTTGCGCTTGTCGATGTGTTGCGCACGAACGTCCCGGTCCACCGGTTGGGGTGTCTTCGGGTGGTTCCTCGGAACCGACCGTCGTCACCGTGGCTCAAAATCCTCTGCCGCGGCAGAGGCGCAAAAACCGTCGCGCAACCCGATCAAGGCTGTACGACGGCGAGTACTTTCGCGACGACCTGGTCGATGCCCATCCCGGTGGTATCCACCAGCACGGCATCTTCGGCAGGCTTGAGCGGCGCGACCGCGCGCGATGCATCGCGGCTGTCACGCGCCTCAATTTCGCGCTGAAGGCCGCCAAGTGTAACGCTGAGTCCCTTTTCCTTCAACTGCTTATAGCGTCTTTTCGCACGTTCGGCGGCGCTCGCGGTAAGGAAAACCTTGAACGCGGCATCCGGGAAGATCACCGTGCCCATGTCGCGCCCGTCGGCAACCAGCCCCGGCGCCTTGCGAAAGCCCAGCTGCAACGCCACCAGGGCCTCGCGCACCGATGGCATCGAGGCGATCGCCGAAGCCGCCGCACCGGCGGTTTCGGTACGCAATTCGTCGGTAGCATCGCGTCCGTTGACGATCACCCGGGTCGGGCCGCCATCGCCGGCGGCCCGGAAGTGGATCTTCGTGGCGTGGGTGCAGCGGGTCACGGCATCCACGTCCGACAAGTCCAGTCCGGCCATGCCGGCGGCGTAGCCCACCGCGCGGTACAGCGCGCCGGAATCCAGCAGCCGCCAGCCCAGATGTTCCGCCACCAGCGCGCTGATGGTGCCCTTGCCTGACCCGGATGGCCCGTCGATGGTGAGTACGGGAACGGGCGCGGCATGGCTCATGGTGTTTCCTGGCTGAACGAAAGAATGCGGAAGTTTAACGCGTTGACCCCGGCCGGAACGCGTGCTATCTAGCCGCTCTTCCTGCCAGTCCAATCCGCCTTATGACCGATCTTCGCCGCGAGTTCGAGCAAGCCGCCGAGGATATCCAGCGGTTGGGTACGCGCCCCGACAACGACACCTTGCTGAAGCTGTACGCTTTGTACAAACAAGGCTCCGAGGGCGATCTGCGCCGTGCCCAGCCGGGTTTCTTCGACTTCGTCGGCACCGCCAAACACGCGGCCTGGGCAAAACTGAATGGCGTACCCGAAGAGGAAGCCATGCGCCGCTACATCGAGCTGGTACGTCAGCTGCTGGCGTGAGTTTCAGGCCCGAGTCTGGCTGGTTGGGCCTAGCCGGACCTACGCGACGCTTGCTTTTCGATACCCAACACCGGCACATTCATACGATCGTTTGAGCCCGTGCAGGTCGCATGAATTATCCGAAGCTGTTCGCCCCGCTCGATCTGGGCCATGTCACCCTGCCCAACCGCATCCTGATGGGGTCGATGCATACCGGGCTGGAAGACAAAGCCGGCGACTACGACAAACTGGCGGCGTATTTCGCCGAACGGGCACGCGGTGGCGTCGGCCTGATGGTCACCGGCGGCATAGCACCGAGCATCGAGGGTTGGCTGAAACCGTTCGGTGGCCGGCTCACGATGCCCTGGCACAAGCCACGGCATCGCAAGCTCACTGGTGCCGTGCATGCCGAGGGCGGTCGCATCTGCCTCCAGATACTGCACGCCGGGCGCTATGGCTATCACCCTTTGTCGGTGGCGCCGTCGAAGATCAAGTCGCCGATCACCCCGTTCACACCGCGAGCTCTATCGTCGCGTGGCGTGGAGCGCACCATCCACGACTTCGTGCGCTGCGCGAAACTGGCGCAGGACGCCGGCTACGACGGCGTCGAAATCATGGGTTCGGAAGGCTATCTGATCAATCAGTTCATCGCGGCGCGCACCAACCAGCGCAGCGATGCCTGGGGTGGCGACGCAACCCGCCGCATGCGCTTCGCGATCGAGATTGTGCGGCGCACACGCGATGCCGTGGGCCGCGGCTTCATCATCATCTATCGCTTGTCCATGCTCGACCTGGTCGAAGGCGGCCAGGACTGGAACGAGATCGTAACGCTGGCCAAGGCTATCGAAGCGGCCGGAGCCAGCATCATCAACACCGGTATCGGCTGGCACGAGGCCCGCATACCCACCATCGTCACCAGCGTGCCGCGCGCAGGATTTGCCTGGGTTACCAAAAAGCTCAAAGGTGAAGTGGCGATTCCCCTGATCACCACCAACCGCATCAACATGCCCGAGGTCGCCGAGCGCATCCTTGCGGACGGCGAGGCCGACATGGTCTCGATGGCGCGCCCGTTGCTGGCCGACCCGCACTGGGCCAACAAGGCCAAAACCGGTCGTGGTGATCGCATCAACACCTGCATCGCCTGCAACCAGGCCTGTCTCGATCACGTGTTCCAGAACAAGCGCGCCAGTTGCCTGGTCAACCCGCGCGCCTGCCACGAAACCGAGCTGAGGATCGAACCTGCCAGCATGCCCAAACGCATCGCGGTCGTGGGTGCCGGCCCGGCCGGCATGGCTTGCGCCAGCACGCTGGGCGAGCGCGGCCACACGGTGACGCTGATCGACAAGGCCGGCGAGATTGGCGGCCAGTTCAACTACGCCAAGCAAATCCCAGGCAAGGAAGAGTTCGACGAAACGCTGCGCTATTTCCTCCACCGATTGAGCGACAGCGGCGTCGATGTTCGGCTCGGCCGGATCGCCGATGCAAACTCACTGCGTGCCGGCAATTACGACGAAGTCGTGATCGCCACCGGCATCACCCCTCGTGCGGTGAATTTTCCCGGCAGCGACGATCCACGCGTGCTGAGTTATCTGGATGTCCTGGCCCACCACAAACCGGTGGGACCTAGGGTGGCCATTATCGGCGCAGGCGGCATCGGCTTCGACGTAGCGGAGTTTCTCGCCGAGCACGTCCCCTCACCCACCACCGACGTAGTGCGCTGGACCCGTGAATGGGGGGTGGACATGCAACTGGCGCAAAGGGGCGGCCTGCAGAAACCGCAGCCGGAAGCGCCAGCCCGGCAGATCTGGCTTTTGCAGCGCAGTGGAGGCCGGCCCGGCGCGCGGCTCAACAAGACCACCGGCTGGGTACACCGGGCCACACTCAAGGCCAAGCGGGTCACCATGCTGGGCAACGTCAGCTATCGGAGTTTCGATGATCAAGGCCTGCACATCGGCGTCGACGGTGTTGCGCAAACCCTGCGGGTCGACAACGTGGTGATCTGCGCGGGCCAGGAACCGAACCGGCGGCTGGCCGACGAATTGATCACGGCGGGCCTCAAAGTGCACGTCATCGGCGGTGCCGATGTCGCCGCCGAGCTCGATGCCAAGCGCGCGATCGCCCAGGGCACCCGACTGGCCAGCCAGATCTGATCGGCACGATTTGACCGGCCAGATGCAACGACGCCGCTGTCTGAAAGGCAGCGGCGTCGTTGTATCGAAGAAAGCGCTCCGCAGGAAGACGCATCGATATGGGTTCAGGGGGGAGTTGAACCAGACATCGTATTTAGCGTCGCTGCGGAGCAGGGCCGCCGCCACTAGGGGGGGAAGGAAGTGGCGGGACGGGAGAGATTTTATGATCGACGCAATAAAGTATCTAATATATATTTAGCGCCGCATTAATTCGTAATCGGTATATGTTCGATTTCCGTCAATTGCGCTACTTCGTCGCCGTCGCCGAGGAGCTGAGCTTCACTCGCGCGGCCCTGCGCCTGCATCTCTCCCAACCACCGTTGTCCCAGCAGATCCAGTCGCTGGAACAGGATCTGGGCGTGCGTTTGCTGGAGCGTACCAAGCGTCACGTCGCCCTGACCGAGCCAGGCCGAGTGTTCCTGGAACAAGCCCGGCAGATCCTCGCCAAAGCCGATGAGGCACGCAGCGAGGTGACCGCCGCCGCTGCCGGCTACAGCGGCCAGCTACGACTGGCATATACGGTTTCGGTGTCGTTTCACCCTGCTCTGCCGCAGGCTTTGCTGCGCTACGGCCAGACTGCGCCCAACGTCCGCCTGAAACTCAGCGAGATGTATACCGAACCTCAGTTCGCCGCACTGTTGGCTGGCGAGATCGACGTCGGTTTTGTTCGCGATGAGCCGGTTCATGCCCTGGATGCCCGCGATCTTCGGTTCGATGTGATTGATCGCGAACCTCTGCTGCTCGCCCTGCCCACCGGCCACCCGCTTGCCAACCGCAGCAGTCTGCGCCTGACTGAAGTGGCGGATGATGCGTTTGTTTCACAACCGCGTGAACTCGCCTCCACACTTTACGACCGATTGGTGAAACTGGCGGCGAAGGCTGGTTTCCAGCCGACGATTGCCCAGCATGCGCAACAGATCAACGGCTTGCTGGCACTCGTCGCTGCCGGGCTGGGGCTGGCTCTTGTACCGGCCAGCATGCGCACGGTGCAGCTGGCCGGGGTCAGTTACGTATCGCTGGAGGACTCCGATGCCCACCTGCTGCTGGCGGTGGCCAGTCGTGCCGGCGATCGTTCTCCGGCATTGCAGCAGTTTCTGGCCACGGTCGCCGATACTGTTGTCGCACCGGGCTTGTGATAAGCCCTTGGAGTCGTTACAATTGCCAGCTTACATTTTCGTCTTTAGTGTCAGGAGCCGGCCGTGAAGGTGCTTAACTCTTTGAAGTCCGCCAAGGCGCGGCACCGCGATTGCAAGATTGTGCGTCGTCGCGGCAAGGTGTTCGTGATCTGCAAGAGCAATCCCCGTTTCAAGGCTCGTCAGCGCTAGGCCCCACTGGCCAGTTGCTGACGAAGTCATGAAAAAGGCCGCGCAAGCGGCCTTTTTCATGCGCGTCCGTTGCGCTGCTGCAAGCGGACGCCGGTACCGTCCCGCTTATTCGTAACGGACGCCGATGATCTCGTAGTGCTTGACGCCATTCGGGGCAGTGAATTCGAAGCTGTCGCCGGAGATCTTTCCGATCAGCGCCCGCGCAATCGGCGAGGACACCGCGATCAGGTGATGCTTGATGTCGGCTTCAAGGTCGCCGACGATCTGATAGGTCACGGCTGCGCCGCTGTCCTCATCTTCCAGATCGACGATGGCGCCGAACACCACCTTGTTGCCGGGATTGAGCTGGGTGACATCGATCACTTCGGCCGTCGACAGCAACGCCTCGAGCTGAGCGATGCGACCTTCGGTGAAGCTCTGCAATTCGCGTGCGGCGTGATATTCGGCGTTTTCCTTGAGGTCGCCATGCGCGCGCGCCTCGGCGATCGCCGCGATGATGCGCGGACGGTCGACCGACTTCAGTCTCTCCAGTTCGGCGCGAAGGCGCTCCGAGCCGGCCTTGGTGATGGGAGCACGACTCATGCGCTCAACTCCTTGTGCAGTTCCTGCAGGCTGTGCACCTCGCCATCGCTGCGGAAATCCAGCGAATGCACTAGCGCACGGGCACCTGCAACGGTAGTGGAATAGGTGACGCGATGCTGCAATGCCTCGCGCCGGATCGAGAACGAGTCGGCGATCGCCTGCTTGCCCTCGGTGGTGTTGACGATATAGACGATTTCGCCGTTCTTGATCAGGTCGACGATGTGCGGACGGCCCTCAAGCACCTTGTTGACGCGTTCGCAGACCACGCCGTGTTCGGCCAGATAGCTGGCCGTACCGGAGGTCGCCACCAGATTGAACCCGCGCGAGATGACTTCCCGTGCCACTGGCAGCAGCCGCTCCTTGTCGCCGTCGCGCACCGACAGGAATACCTTGCCCACGGTCGGCGGCCGGATCCCCGCCGCCTCGTGACCCCGCGCGAACGCCGCACCGAAACTGCGGCCGACACCCATCACTTCACCCGTCGAGCGCATCTCCGGACCGAGGATCGGGTCGACATTCTGGAACTTCAGGAACGGGAAGATCGCCTCCTTCACCGAGTAGTACGCGGGGATCACTTCGCGCGTCGCACCCAGGCTCGCCAGCGAGCGACCCGCCATCACGCGGGCGGCGATCTTGGCCAGCGGCACACCCGTGGCCTTGGACACGAACGGTACGGTACGCGAGGCGCGCGGGTTCACCTCCAGGATGAACACGGTATCGCCCTGGATCGCGAACTGCGTGTTCATCAGGCCGATGACTTGCAGCTCCTTCGCCATGGCGGTGACCTGGCGGCGCATCTCATCCTGGATCTGCGGCGTCAGCGAATACGGCGGCAGCGAGCAGGACGAATCGCCCGAGTGCACGCCGGCCTCCTCGATGTGCTCCATGATGCCGCCGATCAGCACATTGCCTCCGGCATCGGCGATCACGTCCACGTCGACCTCGACCGCGTGATCGAGGAAACGGTCGAGCAGCACCGGCGAGTCGTTGGAGACCTTCACCGCGTCACGTATGTAGCGCGCCAGGTCGGCGTCGTCGTGCACCACTTCCATCGCGCGGCCGCCCAGCACGTAGCTCGGCCGCACCACCAGCGGGTAGCCGATCTCGCGGGCCAGCGCCAGCGCCTCGTCGGCATTGCGTGCGGTGCGGTTCGGCGGCTGCTTCAAGCCGATCTTCTCGATCATCTGCTGGAAACGCTCGCGGTCCTCGGCCAGGTCGATCGAATCCGGACTGGTGCCGATGATCGGCACGCCAGCCGCTTCCAGTGCGCGCGCCAGCTTCAGCGGAGTCTGTCCGCCGTACTGCACGATCACGCCCTTCGGTTTCTCCACATGGACGATTTCCAGCACGTCCTCCAGCGTCAACGGCTCGAAGTACAGGCGATCGGAGGTGTCGTAATCGGTCGAGACGGTTTCAGGATTGCAGTTGACCATGATGGTCTCGTAGCCATCCTCACGCAGCGCCAGCGAGGCATGCACGCAGCAGTAATCGAACTCGATGCCCTGCCCGATCCGGTTCGGGCCGCCGCCGAGCACGATGATCTTGTCGCGGTTGGTCGGGTTCGCTTCGCACTCTTCCTCGTAGGTCGAATACATGTAGGCCGTGCTGGTGGCGAACTCGGCCGCGCAGGAATCCACCCGCTTGTATACCGGCCGCACGCCTAGCGTATGACGCAGGTGACGCACGGAAGCTTCGTCTGTATTGAGCAGCTCGGCCACGCGTGCGTCGGCGAAACCGAGCCGCTTGAGTTCGCGCATGCGCGGCTCGTTCAGCGCGGTCAGTCCTTGTTTGATGACCTCGGCCTCGGTCAGCACGATGTCCTCGAACGCGGCGAGGAACCAGGGATCGACCCGGCTCAGACTGTGCACTTCCTCCAGTGACAGGCCGGCGCGAAATGCATCGGCCAGATGGAATACACGATCCGGCCGGGGTTCGCGCAGCTCGCGCTTGAGTACGGCCAGGCCGTCCTCGGTGCTGATGTCCAGGCCGGTCGGATTGAGGCCGGTCTTGCCGATCTCCAGGCCGCGCAGTGCCTTCTGCAGTGACTCATGAAAGCTGCGGCCGATCGCCATCACCTCGCCCACCGATTTCATCTGGGTGGTCAGGCGGGCATCGGCGGCCGGGAATTTCTCGAACGCAAAACGCGGAATCTTGGTGACCACATAGTCGATCGACGGCTCGAACGAGGCCGGGGTCAGGCCGCCGGTGATGTCGTTCTTCAGCTCGTCCAGCGTGTAGCCAACCGCCAATTTCGCGGCGATCTTGGCGATCGGAAAACCGGTCGCCTTCGATGCCAGTGCCGACGAACGCGATACGCGCGGATTCATCTCGATGACGACGACACGGCCGTTCTCGGCATTGATGCCGAACTGCACGTTGGAGCCGCCGGTATCCACGCCGATCTTGCGCAGCACCGCGATCGAGGCGTCGCGCAGGCGTTGGTATTCCTTGTCGGTGAGCGTCTGCGCCGGCGCCACGGTGATCGAGTCGCCGGTGTGCACGCCCATCGGATCGAGATTCTCGATCGAGCAGACGATGATGCAGTTGTCCGCGGTGTCGCGGACAACTTCCATCTCGAACTCTTTCCAGCCGAGCACGGACTCCTCGACCAGCACCTCGCCCACCGGTGACAATTCGAGACCACGCTTGACGATCTCCTCGAACTCCTCGCGGTTGTAGGCGATACCGCCCCCGGAACCACCCAGCGTGAAGCTGGGGCGGATGACGGTGGGATAACCGACCTTGGCCTGGGTCAGCAGCGCCTGCTCGAATGTACGCACCACTTCGGCCTTCGGGCAGTCAAGCCCGATTTCCGCCATCGCCACGCGAAACAGCTCGCGGTCCTCGGCCATGCGGATCGCTTCGCGCGAGGCGCCGATCAACTCGACGTTGTATTTCTCCAGCACGCCGTTGTCGGCCAGATCCAGCGCGCAGTTGAGTCCGGTCTGGCCGCCCATCGTGGGCAGCACCGCATCCGGGCGTTCTTTGGCGATGATGCGTTCTACCGTCTGCCAGTTGATCGGCTCGATGTAGACCGCGTCGGCGGTCTCGGGGTCGGTCATGATCGTGGCGGGGTTGGAGTTCACCAGGATCACCCGGTAACCCTCTTCCTTCAGCGCCTTGCACGCCTGCGCGCCCGAGTAATCGAACTCGCAGGCCTGGCCGATCACGATCGGGCCGGCGCCGATGATGAGGATGCTCTTGATATCGGTACGCTTGGCCATCAGCGGGCCTCCTGCATCAGTGCCGCGAAACGTTTGAACAGATAGCCGATGTCGAGCGGCCCGGGGCTCGCTTCCGGATGGCCCTGGAAGCAGAACGCCGGCCGGTCGGTCAGCGCGAAGCCCTGCAGCGAACCATCGAACAGCGAGCTGTGGGTGGCCCGCACATTCGCCGGCAGCGTCGCCGGGTCGACCGCGAAGCCGTGGTTCTGCGAGGTGATCAGCACACGGCCATCATCGTGGTCCTTCACCGGATGATTGGCGCCGTGATGGCCGAACTTCATCTTCAGCGTCTTCGCACCCAGCGCCAGGCCCATCAGCTGGTGACCGAGGCAGATGCCGAACAACGGAATCTTCGCGTCGAGCAGTTCGCGGGTGGCGGCAATCGCGTAATCACAGGCCGCGGGATCGCCCGGCCCATTGGAAAGGAGCACCCCATCGGGCTGCATCGCCAGCACTTCGGCGGCAGGCGTCTGTGCCGGCACCACGGTGACTTCGCAGCCTTGCTCGGCCAGCAGGCGCAGGATGTTGAGCTTGATGCCGAAGTCGTAGGCGACCACCTTGAAACGAGTCGCCGGCTGATTGAACGCGGTGCGGTCCAGGTCATATATGCCCTGCTTCCACACGTACGGCTTGGCCGTGCTGACCACCTTGGCTAGATCCATCCCGTTCAAGCCGGGGAACGCGCGCGCTTTCGCCAGCGCCGTCTCCGCGTCGACCTGCTCGCCGGCCATGACACAACCGGCCAGCGCGCCCTTGTGGCGCAGAATGCGGGTCAGCCGGCGGGTATCGATGCCGGCGATGGCGACGGTGCCATGGCGCTTCAGGTAATCGGGCAGGCTTTCGTTGTTGCGCCAGTTGCTGGCCCGGCGTGGCACGTCCCGCACGATCAGTCCGGCGGCGTGCACGGCCGTGGATTCGACATCCTCGGCATTGACGCCGGTGTTGCCGATATGCGGGTAAGTCAGCGTGACGATCTGGCGCGAATAGGAAGGATCGGTCAGGATCTCCTGGTAACCCGTCATCGCGGTGTTGAAGACCACCTCGCCGACAGTCTCGCCGATCGCGCCAACGGCATGACCATGGAACACGCTGCCGTCTTCGAGGGCCAGCAGAGCAGGAATAGGCATACGGTAACCGCCTTTTAGATGCAGCAACGTCCGCAAGCCGCAGGATTGCTGGCTTGTGGAGCTTGGAAAGGAAAGGATCAGGGCGGGTTGAAATGATAAGCGGAGGCGACGTTTCTGTCCACCTTACACAGCCTGAATTATGCGTTTTCGCGCCCATCACCGCCGATCGGTCGGCGCTACACTAAGCCAAATTTCAATGGAGTTGAATGTCCATGAGCGCCGCCGTATTGCTCGATCCCGCCCGCCTCGATCGCCCGGATACCACGGTGCAGCAGCAACCTTTTCCGTTCATGGTGGCGCACGGCCAGCTGCCGGACGAGGTGCGCAGCGAGCTGGACCGCGACTTCCCGCGTTATGCCAGTGCCGGTTTCTTCCCGTACGACCCGAGCGACTGCGGTCCGTCCGTCAATGCGCTGATCGAGAACATGACCACGCCGGCCTTTGCCAGCGCCGTGGGTCGGCGGCTGGGCATCGACAATCTCGGCCAGTACCCGGCGCTGGTGACGTTGTGCCGGCTGCTCAACAAACGCCACGGCACTATCCATACCGACAGCAAGTCCAAGGTGGCCACGGCGCTGCTCTATCTCAACACGCAATGGCCGGACACCAGCGATGGCTGCCTGCGTTTCCTGCACAAGATCGACGACATCGACAGCGTCGTGGTCCCGGAACTGACTCCGCTCTACGGTGAATTCGCAGTGTTCAAGCGCTGCGAAAATTCCTTCCATGGCCATTTGCCCTACGAGGGCGAACGACGGGTAATCCAGGTCGCTTGGCTCACCAGCGAAAAAGAAAAACTGCGCAAGACCAAGCGCGGCAAGTTCTCGCGGGCGTTCAAGAAACTGTTCGGCAGCCTCGACACCAAGCTGGGCGCCGGACGCGACCGCAACGCTTCGCACCCTGATTGATTCCGAGCCGGCGCATCGCAGCCCCGGTTGCCCGTCATCGGGCAAAGTGCCACGTCACGAATGCCGCGAACACGCCGTACAACAGGCCGACCGGGAGCAGCCCGCGTGCATCCACCTTGCCGCGGCGGAACAACCACCAGAGATAGATGATGGCGAGAGCGGTCAGCACGCCGGCCACGATCAACGGCCTATCGAACAGCCACGGTGTGGCGAACAGGGCCAGCGAGCTCGGAATCGTGGCCTGTATCATCATCGAGCCGGAGATGTTGGCCAGCGCCAACCGCTCCTTGCCCTGACGCACCCAGATCAGCGCGTTGACGGTTTCCGGCAGTTCCGTCGCCACAGGGCTGAGCAGCAGGGCGACCAGGTGCGGGGGTAGCGAAAACGCTACGCCGATCGCTTCGAGCTGGCTGACGAACACTCGCGATGCCACCGCGATCACCAGCAGCGCCGCAACCGTCTGCGCGGCAACCCAGCGCAGGGCCGGCTCGGCATCGCCGGGACGAAACTTCAACCGCTCCAGCGTCTCGTCTTCCGGGGCGCTGTCGTCGCTGCGCATTTCACGCCAAACGTACATGCCGTAGGCAGCAAGAAACAGCACGCCGAGCAGTGGCTTGAACGCGAAGACGACCAGGCCCAGACCCACTTTGACCGCAAAGATCGCCAGAAACCACGATTGATCGCGCGCCAATCGCCGATGGTCGACCCGGACGATCCGGTCGGCCCGCAGCAGCCGGCTGCGATTGCACCACATCGCCACGCCGACGACGGCATAGGCGATCGTGGCCAGCACCAGCGGGCCGCCCATCGCCGCGCCCACGCCGATGTCGCGCGCTTCGGGGGTCTTGCCGAATATCACCGCGACGAAAGTCACCGCGCTTTCCGGCAGCGCCGTACCGAACGCGGCCAGCACCGTACCGATCGCCGTCGCACCCAGCTTGAGCTTCTGCCCGAACCATTCGACGCCGTTGACGAAGTATTCGCAGGCGAGATAGATCGCGCCGGCCGAACCGAGAAACAGACATAGGGTGAGCAACATGGGATTGCACTGGGCCGGGCGAGCGGATGACCGATGGCACAACGACACCGCTCGCCCGGCCGGGTGAGCATGTCGAAGGCCAAAGGTCTCGCCGGGCATGCTCATCACCTGGCGGCGACGGCAGCTGTTCGCACCATGGCGCCGGAAACAGCGACGACCAAGTGTGTTGATGCGAACGCCTCAGGGGACGAGGCTGGCTACTCCCCAATGACAACGTGCGGGAATGCTAACGGCATGGGCCACCGGGCACAAGCCAACGGCCGGCTCATCCACGCGCAACGCCGGAAAGCGCGATCTATCTGGCGGTGGCGATCGTGTCGTCGAGCTGCCAGAGCCCTGGGTCACGACCTGCCAGCCAATGCGCCGCCTGCAGGGCGCCGCGCGCAAAAATCGAGCGGTCGGTGGCGCGATGAACCAGCTCCAGCCGTTCGCCCTGCCCGATCAGCATGGCCGTGTGCTCGCCGACGATATCGCCGCCACGCACCACGGCAAAGCCGATGCAGCCCCCGGTGCGTTCGCCGGTCAGGCCTTCGCGGCTGTACACCGCCGAGGCTTCCAGCGTGGTGCGGCGCGCGGCTGCAGCGGCGTGACCCAGCGCCAGCGCAGTACCGGACGGTGCATCCTGTTTGCGGCCGTGATGCGCCTCGACGATTTCCAGATCCCAATCCGGCAAACCCGTGGAAGCCTCGCGCAACAGCCGCGTCAGCACCGCGACGCCCAGGCTGAAATTGGCAGCGCGCAGGATCGCGATGCTCTTGCCTGCCTCGGCAAGCCGCGCTTCCTGCGCGGCGTCGATGCCGGTGGTACCGCTCACCAGCGCCGTGCCATGCGCCAGGCAGTGGTCGAGCGCCATCGCCAAAGCAGCCGGGCCGCTGAAGTCGATGATGACATCGACTGCCGGCGCATGCGTCCAGTCGTGCGCGCAGCGCAACGAGCCCGCGTCACCGGCAAATACCGGTTGGCCGTCGTGGGCCGAGCCCGGCGCCACGACCGCATGCACCAGCTCGAAGCGCGAGTCCTCGCCGAGCAGGCTCAGCAACGCTCGGCCCATGCGGCCGGAGGCGCCGCTGATGGCGAGGCGGACAAGTCGGGTCATAGACACATCCCAGTCAAATCGTCGATCGGCACATGCTACCGCGTGTGCCGTCACATCATGCGGTGACTTTCGACCAGAATTGCTTCACGCCGTCGACCCAGCCTTTGGCGCGCGGCGTGTGCTTGCCGGCATCGTTGCTGTCGAACGTGGCTTCCAGTGATTCCAGCAATTCGCGCTGCTGTCTGGTCAGCCGCACCGGCGTTTCCACCACTACGCGGCAGATCAGGTCGCCGTGCCGACTGCTGCGCACCGACTTGACGCCACGGCCACGCAGGCGGAACTGGGTGCCGGTCTGTGTTTCCGGCGGAATGCTGATCGGCACCTCGCCTTCCAGCGTCGGCACCGGCAACTCGGCGCCCAGCGCGGCCTGCGAGAAACGGATCGGAATTTCGCAATAGAGATCGTTGCCTTCGCGCTGGAAGATCGCGTGCTCGCGTACGTGCACTTCCACGTACAGGTCGCCCGCCGGCGCACCGGACGGACCGGCCTCGCCCTGCCCGGTCAGGCGGATGCGATCGCCGTTGTCGACGCCTTCGGGTATCTGCACCGACAGCGTGCGGGTCTCCTCGATCCGGCCTTCGCCATGGCATTTCTTGCATGGCTTCTCGATCGCCTGGCCGGTACCGCCGCAATGCGGGCAGGCCTGCTGGATCGAGAAGATGCCGTTCTGCATGCGTACCTGGCCGTGGCCGTGGCAGGTCTTGCACTTGCTGACCTTGCCGTCTTCCGAGCCACTGCCGTTGCAATGGTGGCAGTTGACCTGGGTCGGCACCTCGATCTGCCGGCTGACGCCGAACACGGCTTCTTCCATATCCAGCTCCATGATGTAGCGCAGATCGGAGCCGCGCCGTGCGCGCCCGCGACCGCCACCACTGCGACCGAAAATGTCGCCAAAAATATCGCCAAAAATATCGCCGACATCGCCGAAACCGGCGCCGCCGCGGCCACCCATGCCATGCTCGAACGCAGCATGACCGTGCTGGTCGTACATCGCGCGTTTCTGCGCGTCGGCCAGCACTTCGTAGGCCTCTTTGGCTTCCTTGAACTTGTCCTGCGCAGCCGGATCGTCCGGGCAGCGGTCCGGGTGGTATTTCATCGCCAGTCGTCGGAACGACTTTTTCAGCTCGATGTCGCTGACGCTGCGTTCGACACCCAGCACTTCGTAGTAATCACGCTTGCTCATTCATGCATCCACACTGCTCGTCGCGCCCCTGTCCTGCCTTCAGCAAACAGCCCACGCCGGGAGGATTCCTGGCGCGGGCTGGTCGATCGGCCGTGCCGATAACGATGCCTATTATTGCTTGCCGTCTTTCACTTCGGTGAACTCGGCGTCGACCACGTCATCCGGCTGGGCCGAACCGCCGCCCGGCGCGGACTGCGCATGCGCACCGGCGTCGGCCGGGCCGCCCTGTGCCGCGGCATACAGCGCCTGCGCCACTTGCTCGAGCTTCTCGACCTTGGACTCGATCGCGGCCTTGTCCTCGCCGTCCTTGACCTTTTCCAGATCGGACAACGCGCCTTCGATCGTCGAGAGCTGATCGGCCGGCACCTTGCCGCCGTGCTCCTTCAGTGCGCTGCGGGTGGCATGCACCAGCTGGTCGGCCTTGTTGCGGGTGGCGACCAGCTCGTGGAACTTCTTGTCGTCTTCCTTGTTCGCCTCGGCGTCGGCCACCATCCGTGCGATCTCGTCCTCGGACAGGCCCGAACCGGCCTTGATCTCGATCTTCTGTTCCTTGCCGGTCTTCTTGTCCTTGGCCGACACGTGCAGGATGCCGTTGGCGTCGATGTCGAACGTCACCTCGATCTGCGGCTGACCCCGCGGCGCGGCGTCGATACCGGACAGGTCGAACTTGCCCAGCGACTTGTTCGCGCTGGCGCGCTCGCGCTCGCCCTGCAGCACGTGCACGGTCACCGCGGTCTGATTGTCGTCAGCGGTGGAGAACGTCTGCGCCGCCTTGGTCGGCACCGTGGTGTTCTTCTCGATCAGCTTGGTCATCACGCCGCCCATCGTCTCGATGCCCAGCGACAGCGGGGTGACGTCGAGCAGCAGCACGTCCTTGACCGAACCGCCCAGCACGCCACCCTGGATCGCCGCGCCCACGGCGACGGCTTCGTCCGGGTTGACGTCCTTGCGCGGATCCTTGCCGAAGAAGTCCTTCACCGACTCCTGTACCTTCGGCATGCGGGTTTGCCCACCGACGAGGATCACGTCATTGATGTCCGACACGCGCAGGCCGGCGTCATTCAGCGCCGTGCGGCACGGATCGATGGTGCGCTTGATCAGGTCTTCCACCAGCGCCTCGAGCTTGGCGCGGGTCAGCTTGATATTGAGATGCTTCGGGCCGGATGCATCAGCCGTAACGTACGGCAGGTTCACGTCGGTCTGGTGATTCGAGGACAGCTCGATCTTGGCGCGCTCGGCCGCATCCTTCAGACGCTGCAAGGCAAGCGGATCCTTGCGCAGGTCGATGCCCTGCTCCTTGTTGAATTCGTCGACGAGGTAGTCGATCACGCGCATGTCGAAGTCTTCACCGCCAAGGAACGTGTCGCCATTGGTGGCCAGCACTTCGAACTGCTTCTCGCCATCGACTTCGGCGATCTCGATGATGGACACGTCGAAAGTGCCGCCGCCAAGGTCGTACACCGCGATCTTGCGGTCCCCGCCCTTCTTGTCCATGCCGTACGCCAGCGCGGCCGCGGTCGGCTCGTTGATGATGCGCTTGACGTCGAGGCCGGCGATCTTGCCCGCGTCCTTGGTGGCCTGGCGCTGACTGTCGTTGAAGTAGGCCGGCACGGTGATCACCGCCTCGGTGATCGTCTCGCCCAGATAATCCTCGGCGGTCTTCTTCATCTTCATCAGCACCTTCGCGGCGATCTCCTGCGGCGCCATCTTCCGGCCGTCGGAGGTCTGCACCCAGGCGTCGCCGTTGTCGTGGGCAATGATGCTGTAGGGCACGATGTGCAGATCTTTCTGCACTTCCGCGTCGGTGAACTTGCGGCCGATCAGGCGCTTCACCGCGTAGAAGGTGTTCTTCGGGTTGGTCACGCTCTGGCGCTTGGCCGAGGCGCCCACGAGTACCTCGCCGTCCTTGTTGAAGGCGACGATGGACGGCGTGGTGCGGTCACCTTCCGAGTTTTCGATGACCTTGGTCGTGCTGCCGTCCATGATGGACACGCAGGAGTTCGTCGTGCCCAGGTCGATACCGATGATCTTGCCCATGTGTATGCTCCAAATTTTCTTGCGGCCCCCGCGGCCGCGATGGTTTCCAGATGGGGGCCTGCTCTGGCGATTCAATGCCGGCAAGGCCCCGGATGCTATTTCGCTGCTTTCGCCGGCGCGCCGTTCAGGCGGGCGCCAGCCGGTGGATCGCTCAATCCTTCGCCACCGCGACCAGTGCAGGCCGAAGCAGACGATCGTTCAACACATAGCCTTTCTGCAGCACGCTGACCACGGTTCCCGGTGTCTGGCCCGGCGCCTCGACCATGCTCACCGCATGATGGCGCTCCGGATCGAGCGGCTGGCCCAGCGGATCGACCTGCGCCATGCCGTGGTTCTCGGCCACCTTGAGCAGTGCCTTCAGGGTCAGACTGATACCCTCGCGCATCGTGGCGATATCGCCACCCTCGACCGCCAGACCGCTTTCCAGACCGTCGTAGACCGGCAGCAGCTCGTTCAGCAGTTTTTCGTTGGCGAAGCGGCGGGCCTGTTCCAGGTCACGGTGCAGGCGGCGACGCTGATTCTCCAGCTCGGCCTTTTCGCGCAGCACGGTTTCCAGCAACTCGGCATTGCTCGCTTCCAGCTCGGCCACCCGCGCCTGCAAGCTGTCCAGCTCAGGGGTCGACGACTCACCTGGCTGGCCCCGTGGCGGCGCGTCGCCCGTCGACTGCGGATCGTTGTTCTGCATGCATCACTCCAAACGAAAGTTCGTGGCCGGCGCGGATGCCGACCGTCCAGATTTTGCGAGAAGCCCCGCCTCCCGCAGCGGTTATAAGGTCGTGGCGGCGCGATTCAAGGCGTCGCTGAGCAATCCGGCAGTGGCCTGCACCACCGGAATCACCCGCTCGTACGCCATCCGGGTCGGCCCGATCACCCCGACCGCGCCCAGCACGCGCCCCTGCGCACCGTAACTGGCGGTGACCACGCTGCAGCCGTCCAGCGCCGTGAAGCCGGATTCCTCGCCGATGAACAGACGCACACCCGGTGCCTTGGCGCAGACCTCCATCAGCTGCAGCAATTCATTCTTCTGCTGGAACGCCTCGAACAATTCGCGCAGGCGCTGCAGGTCGGACAGCTCCGAATACGCCATCAGGTTGGTCTGGCCGCTGACCAACACGTCGCTGCCGCCAGCCTGCGGCGCGAAGGACGCGGTCGCCAACGCGACGGTACTGGCCAGCAGCCGGTTGAGTTCGCTGCCGGTTTCGCGCAATTCGGCCAGCAGATGCGTGCGGATCTCATCCACGCGCAAACCGGCAAACTGGCTGTTGAGGTAATTCGCGGCCTGCTCCAGCTCGCCGCTGTGCAGCGGCCTCACCAACTGCACGATACGGTTCTGCACCTGGTTGTCGGTGAACACCAGGATCACGAGCACCCGGGCATCCGGCAGCGGCACGAAATCGATATGCCGCAGCGGGAAGTCGACCTGACGCGGTACCGTGACCACGCCGGCAAAGTGGGTCATCGCCGAGAGCAAGGTAGAGACGTTGCCGAGCAGGTCCCGCGTGGTGGTCGGTCCCGGCGGCAGCTCCCTCTGCAGGCGGGCCATCTCCGCGTGCGGCAGAGGCTGCAGTTCGATCAGGCTGTCGACGAACAGGCGCAACCCGCGCGGTGTCGGCACGCGTCCCGCCGAAGTGTGCGGCGAGGCGACCAGTCCGGCGTCTTCCAGGTCAGCCATGATGTTGCGGATCGTCGCCGGACTCACGTCCAGCCCGGACGAGCGCGACAGCGTACGTGAACCGACCGGCTCCCCGTCGATCAGGTACTGGGCGATCAACGTCCGCAACAGCCGTCGCGCGCGGGCATCGAGATCGTGGCCATGCGGGTTGATCATGCGCTGATGTGATCCATGGTGTAGCAATCTTTGAGACATGAGTGAAATAAGGTCTGCGCGCGAAGCTTACAAGCGGAGGCGGTGTTTTGCGCCGCCAGGCTGCCGCTACAATCCATCCATTCCATCATCTGCCTGCCCATGCTCACTTCGCTCTATGTCCGTCATTTTGCCGTCGTCGAGGCTGCCGAGATCGCGTTCGGCCCCGGCCTGACCGTGGTCAGCGGTGAAACCGGTGCCGGCAAATCGCTGCTGGTCGACGCGCTGATGCTGCTCGCCGGCGCCCGCGCCGACAGCGGCATGGTACGCGCCGGCAGCGATCGCGCCGAACTGGCCGCGGAATTCGACGTGGCCGAACTGCCGGAAGCCCGCGACTGGCTGCAGCGCGAGGAGCTGGACGAGGACGGTGGCTGCCAGTTGCGACGGGTGATCCGTACCGAGGGCAGCTCCAAGGCATGGATCAACGGTCGTCCCGCCAATGCGCGCCAGCTCGGCGAGCTCGCTTCGCTGTTGGTCGAGATCCATGGCCAGCACGAGCATCAGGCGCTGCTCTCGCGCTCGCACCAGTTGGCCTTGCTGGATGCCTACGCCGGCCACGATGCCCTGCTCGCGCAGGTACGCGACGGGGCGCTGCAATGGCGCGAGCTGGGCGCGCGCATGCGCAAGCTCAGCGGTGGCGAGGATCGCGACCAGCGCATCGACCTGCTGCGCCACGAACTGGGCGAACTGGAAAAATGGGCGTTGCCGGCAGCCGAACTGGACGAACTTGAGGCAAGCCACCGCCGCCTCGCCAACGCCGGCCGGCTGGCCGAGGGCAGTGCCGGCGTGGTCGAACTGCTCGATGGCGACAGCGAATTCGCGTTGCGCCGCGCGCTCGGCCGTGCCCATGCCGAACTCGGCAAACTCGCTGCACTCGACGACAGATTGGCACCGCTGCTGGAACTGCTCGACAACGCCAGCATCGAACTCGGCGAAGCCGCCGATGGCCTGGGCCGCTACGCGCAGGACGTCGACCTCGACCCGGAGCGTTTCGCCGAGGTCGACAGCCATCTGGCCCATCTGCACGAGCTGTCGCGTCGACACCGCTTGCCGGTGGCCGAGCTGCACGACAAGCTCGCCACCTTGCGCATCGAACTTGGCGATCTCGAAGGTGCAGGCGATGCGCTGGAACAACTGGCTGCGCAACGCCAGCGGCTGCAACACGATTACACGCTTGCGGCCGCTCAGCTGAGCCAGGCGCGCGCGATGGCGGCAACCCGGCTCAGTGAGGAAGTCAGCGTGCTGATGGCCGAGCTGGGTATGGCCGGTGGTCTGCTGCGCATCGAACTGGAAGCCGCGGTCGGCGAAGAGCCGGACCCCCAAGGCCAGGAGCGCTGCGAGCTGCTGGTCAGCGCCAACCCAGGCCAGCCGCCACGACCGTTGCGCAAGGTGGCCTCCGGCGGCGAACTGGCGCGCATCAGCCTGGCGATCGAGGTCGCCACCTTGGGCAACGACACGGTCGGCAGCATGATTTTCGACGAGGTCGACAGCGGCATCGGCGGTGCCGTGGCCGAAGTGGTCGGGCAGAAACTGCGCGCGCTCGGCGCCCAGCGCCAGGTGCTCTGCGTGACCCATCTGCCGCAGGTAGCCGCCCAGGGCCACGCGCACCTGCGGGTCAGCAAGCACAGCGACGGGGATTCCACCCGCACGCAAATCGAGAAGCTCGATGCCGGAGGGCGCAGGGATGAACTGGCACGCATGCTCGGCGGCGTCGAGATCACCCGCGAGACGCGGGCGCATGCCAAACAGATGCTGGAACGGGCGCAGACGGCCTGAACAAGGCCCAGGCGGGATCAGCCGTTCGGCGGCAACAACCCCCGTTCTGTCGCCATTCGATACAGGTCCAGTTCGGAACCCGCGCCCAGTTTGCCCATCAGGCTGGCGCGGTGGATGTAGACCGTTTTCTGACCGATCCCCAGTTCGCCCGCCACCTGTTTGGGTGCGCGGCCACCTGCCAGCAACAGGAATACCTCGCGTTCGCGTACTGTGAGCCGGTTGATCGGATCAATCGCCGCATCGGGTCTGTCGGCCCGGCGCTGGCGCAGATCCGAACTCAGGAAACACTCGCCGAGCATCACCGCGCGCAGGCCTGCAACGAGTTCCTCCGGCGCCACTCCCTTGGTGACATAGCCGCTGGCGCCGCGACGCAGGGCCTCGGACACGTACGGTTCGCCGTCATGCATGCTCAGCACCACGATACGTGTCTGGGGGGCGACGCTGAGCAGATGCTCGATCAACGGCAGGCCGCTGCCGTCAGGCAAGGACAGATCCAGCGCCACCAGATCCGGATGCCAGTGGCCGACCGCCTCCACCGCGTCGTCGGCGCTGCGGCATTCGGCCACGACGTCAAGATCCGGCTCCATCTCGATCAGCCGCTTGAAGCCCTCACGAACGATGGCGTGGTCATCGACCAAAACAATGCTGTACATCCCGTTACTTTACACATTGAACCGGGCCATATGCGCGCCTGCCGCCAACAATCGCTCCCGCGCTTCGATGCGGATCGCACATGTAACATCCGTCCATGCGCCTGAAATCATTCCGTCTGCCCAACTCCGGCCCCCTGCTGGGCGCCGGTTATCTCTTGCTATGGCTGCTGTTGTGGCCGACCGTGCAACCGTTCTGGATGTTGCCGTATGGCTTGCGCTTCGGTGCCTTGCTGCTCACGCCGATGCGCCACTGGGGCTGGCTGCTGGGCGCGGAGCTGGCCGCGACCGCCAGCATAAGCCTGGTCCAGGGCATGCCACAGGGCTGGGCCGGCTTCGCCATCGATGAGCTGCCCGAGCTGCTGGTGATGGCGGGCAGCCTGTGGCTGCTGCGGCAGTTCAACTTGCATGTCAGCCTGCACAGTCCGCAGGAGGTGACCCGACTGCTGCTTTCCGTGGTACTGGTGGTGACGGCCACTACGGCAGTGGACGCTGCCCTGCTGGCCATTGTCCACCCCGATTCACCGGAGCTGATGCTGCGGGTACTCGGTGAGGAACTGCTCAGCCATTACCTGGGCATCCTGCTGATCGTGCCATTGATGATCATGATGCTGCGCACCCGGCTCGACCAGCGCGCGTTGACCGGTCTGGTCATGGACGGCCTGCTGGTGATGCTGCCCTCGATGACGATACTGCTGGTGCTGTCCGAACAGGCCGCGCCGCAACCGCAATTTGCCCGCGTGCTGTCACTGGCGCCCGTGCTGTTCTTTGCGTTCCGCCACGGCTGGCGTGGCGCCAGCCTGGCGATGCTCATCACCAGTCTCGGCATGACCCTGGTGGACCGGCATCTTGGCCACACCCCATCGACTGCCGCGGCCTATCTGTTCCTGGCTGTCGCCGGCACCGGCGCGTTGATGCTCGGCTCGGCTACCGATGCGTTGCGCCGGAGCAGCGAACGAGTCGCCGAGCAGAACGTCTATCTGGGCGCGGTCAATCGTCGACTGGACCAGCTCGCTCACCAATTACGCGCCGCCGCCCGCGGCAATCTGCAGGCGGACGAGAACCAGCGCCGGCACCTGGCGGCCGAACTGCACGACGAACTGGGCCAGAACATCACGGCGATCCAGACCCACGTGAAGCTGGCGCAGGCGCGCCTGCGTCAGGCCGGCATGGAGGACATCAGTACTTCGATCAATACCATCCTCGCGCACATGCGGCGCGCCCTGCACCGTCTGCTGGACGATCTGCGTCCGGCCGTGCTGGACGAATTCGGTCTTCTGCGCGCCCTGGACGAAGGCCCGATCCGCGATCTGCTCAATACCGCTGGGATGACTTACCACACCGAACTGCATGGCGATCCGCGGCTGCTGGACGACGACATCCGCACCGCGATTTACCGACTGGCGCAGGAGAGCGCGACCAACGCCGTCAAGCACGCACAAGCCAGTGAGTTCAGACTGCGATTGCGTATAGGCGAACGTCAAGGCATCGCTCTTGCCCTGCTCGATCTGCGCGACAACGGGATCGGTTTGCCCAGCCGGCTGCCCCGTGGCGGCCGCGGCCTGCAAGGCATGCGCGACCGGGTGACCTCGCTGGGCGGCCAGTTCCGCCTGCGTCCTGAGGATGCAGGCGTGCATCTGCGAATTTTGCTGCGCGGCAACAACGGCTTGGCGGAAAGTCGCCGACAAAACTAGGAATTTTTCCGATACCGGAAAAGTGAAAGGCTCGTTACGATCGATCCATCGATGTGGGGGAGCCGCCATCGAAAGATGGCGGATCAGAGTCTCCGTGGGGACGGGGATTCTGAAACAACGGCAGGATGCCGTTTCGCCACTACCTGGCGACCAGCGCTGGCCCGCGAGTGAATCGCGTACGCCGACTGAGACAGGTAGGGGAGCAGCCGCGGGCGGACAGGAGTCCTCCTCGCGGCTTTTTTATGCGCGTCATTCAGCGCAACACACGTCATTGGCAACGGATCGAGGTCGAGATTCCCTGCAGCCTCCGACGGAAGCTGCATGTCGGATTTCCCTGCCCATTCCTCAGCTTTTGCGCGAATGGTGCTTCGGCCGCACGTACAGCACCAGGCTGTGATCCTCGATCACATAGCCGTGCCGTGTCGCGATCTCGTGCTGCAGGCGCTCGATCTCCTCGCTGACGAACTCAATCACTTTCCCGCTGTCCACATCAATCATGTGGTCGTGATGTTTGCCACGATCGAGTTCGTAGACAGCCTGGCCGCCTTCGAAATTGTGCTTGACGATGATGCCTGCCGCCTCGAACTGCGTCAGTACGCGATAGACCGTCGCCAGGCCGATGTCTTCCTGGTGGGCAAGCAGTTTCTTGTAGACGTCTTCGGCGGTGAGATGCTGCACCCCCTCCTCGTCGAAGATTTGCAGGATGCGCATGCGCGGATGGGTCACCTTGAGGCCAACCCTGCGCAGCTCTTTGGTTTCCTGTTCCATAACCCACTCTCCGCACGCGGCGTTTTCAAGCCGGTAGTGTATCATCCGACACCTTTACGATCCGGACGCAACACGCATGCAAAAGCTGATCACCCTGCTGGTTTTCGCCATGCTGGCGCTCTCCCTGGCTGGCTGCCACATCGTCTACACGCCCGACGTGCAGCAAGGCAATCTGCTCGACAAAAAAGTGGTGTCTCAGCTCAAGCCCGGGATGACCAAGCACCAGGTCCTGGTGCTGATGGGCACGCCTTCGGTCAGCACGCCCTTCGACCAGAGCCGCTGGGATTACGTGTCCACCTTCTCGCATCGCGGTGGCCCGATCAAGGTACGTACATTCACGCTGACCTTCAACAATGACACGCTGGTCCGTACCGAAGGCGATTTCTTCGCGCAGGACGCCCAGCAACTGGTCAACGAAAGCAAGAAGTACAACACCGGCTACCCCGTCAACGAGACCGAGGGTGACAAGAGCAAGTCTCCGAAGGACAGCAAGGACGACGGCGGCTTCGGCCAGGGCCAGGGCAACGACAGCGGCCATTGACCACGAGTGCAGGTTGGCCGTCTCCTGGCCATTCCGATCCTCGCTCAACGGGCACGGCGGCGGCGCGCTTCCATCGGATCCAGCATGAGCGGCCGGTAGATCTCGATTCGGTCGCCGTCCCGCACGATTTGGTCGGGCGTCACCCTGCGTGCGAATACGCCGAGGTGGCGCGCGTCGATCGCGGCCTCCGGGAGCATCCCGGCGATTCCCGAGGCATCGATGGCCTGCTTTACCGTACTGCCATCGGCCAATTCGACCCGACGAAGGATTTGCTCTCCGGCAGCCGCATAAACCACCTCGGCCGTGATCGTTCGCTCAGCCATAGACCCGCTCGGCCTCCCGACAGAAATCGTCGACCATGCGCCCTGCCAGTCCCTGGAAGCCAAGCTTCAGCGCACTCCCGCCCAGCCGCCCCGCGTAGTCGAAATCCAGCGCGAACGCGACCTTGCAGCCGGCGTCGCCCAGAGCGATGAAATCCCACACGCCCTCGAGGCTGCGGAATGGACCATCGACCAGACTCATCTGCAAACGCCTGGGCGGGTCGACCGAATTGCGCGTGGTGAAACTCTGGTGGAATCCCGCAAACTTGAGATCCAGCCGCGCCACCAGCACGTCACCCTGGCGTTCAAGTACCTCGGCGCCGGCACACCAGGAGAAACGCTTTGGGTATGCTTCAACTTCATTGACCAGGTCGAACATCTGCATCGGCGAAAACTTCACCAGCGCACTGCGACGGATTTCGATCACGGCAACCTCTTCACATCACGCTTGGTTTGGCCCGGTATGCGGCGGAATCGGCATCAGGGCAACAAGGCCCGAGTTTAACGGACATGGCCAAGGCGAAGGACAAAGACAACAAGGGCGGCGGCACCATCGCGCTCAACAAGCGCTCCCGCTTCGAGTACCACATCGACCAGCGTTTCGAGGCCGGCGTTGCCCTGCAAGGCTGGGAGCTGAAGGCACTGCGTGCCGGACGGATCAACTTCGGCGACAGCTACGCGGTCGTCCTGAAGAACGAGATCTTCCTGATCGGCACCTCGATCCCGCCGTTGATCAGTGCCTCCACCCACGTCATCGCCGAAGATCGACGCACCCGCAAACTGCTGCTGCATCGCAAGGAAATCGATCAGCTGGTCGGTGCCGTCGAGCGCAAGGGCTACACACTGGTGCCCACGGCGATGTACTGGAAGGGCAACAAGGTCAAGGTCGAGATCGGCCTCGCCCGCGGCAAGCAGGAACACGACAAGCGCGACACTGAAAAACAGCGCGACTGGCAGATCGAAAAACAGCGCACCATGCGCTCACACAACCGCAGCGCCTGACCCGGCACAGAGCAGCCCGCAACAAAAAAGCCCTTGAAGTCATCAAGGGCTTTTTTGTTTGTGGGTGGCGTCTATTGAATTGATCGCCGCAAGCCTTGCGGTGCAAAGGCTTCACAAAAACACATGTACCCGTTACCCCCAAAGTTACCCCCGCAAGGTGCTGGATGCCATGCGTCATTCCAACGGTTCAACCATGCGCACGCGGCTTGCGTACACGCTTTTGCGCCGGCAGTTTTTCCGTTTGACCAGCCAGCTTGCGAGCGAGAATGAACACCTGATCCAGTGATACCGACAACTCGGCGGCAAGGTGCTGCATCGACTTGAGCGACGGATTCCTGCGGCCACACTCTATGCCACTCACGTACGTACGATCTAACCCTGCGCGGAAGGCCAAATCTTCTTGGCTGACCTCCGTCCGCTCCCGTAGGAGTCGAAACGCAGTGCCGACGTAAGGGGTGATGTCCACCCCCATACAGTCATTTCTTGTGGACTATTGAACCACGGACTATCGTTACTATGAATCAAGGGCGACCGCCCAAGAAAGGGCTTCCCATGGTTACGCTAAAACGAATCCTTACAAGTGCCTTCATGCTTGCCGCGCTCTCGTTCATGGGCGGTTTTGCGCATGCAGACCAAACCCAGAGAGATGGGAATTGGTGGAACCAACAAAGTGAGTCTTTCAAAATTGCTTACGTGGTCGGTTTTCTTGACGGCATGTCCTATGAGGACGATTTATGGAAGGGCTCACTTATGCTTGCTTATCCGAAATTTGATCCTGACGGGCCCGCAATAAAGCTCACCAAGTTCATGGATGACCACGAAAGCAGGGAGTTTGGAAATGTAACGTCTGGCCAGATCGTAGATGGGCTCAACAAGATCTACGCGGACTACAGAAATCGTCGAATAGATGTAGTGAACGCAATGACGCTCGTCGTCAGGAGCATGGATGGCACGCCTGACGCCGAGCTCAGAGGTTATTTTGAGGTACAACGTAAAAAAGCAGCCGGGTCTTAGGCGCCGTATCGCGCGGTAAGATGAATTGGAAACAGGGGAAAATCATGTGGCAACGTCTCGCCCTTTCAGTCGTGTTTGGCCTTGCTCTTACCGCGTGTGCCAGCGTCCCGGATTTAAGTGACAAGGATGGGCCGTGCGTACGAGAGTGCAGCGCCAACTATTCGCAATGTCTTTCCAAATTCTCGCTGTTCCCTATCGAACGCCAGAACGAGTGCACGTCAGCGCTCAAGGTCTGCGGATACTCTTGCCCAGCCAAGAAACCGCAGACGGCTCCATAGCACTCACCCAAGAGGGCGCGCAACGCTTTGACCTGCAAAGGGGTTTTCGAGCTAACTACCCCCGTTGCTTTTCGCCTGCATTTGCAATTCGCCCGGTATTTCCCGTTTGTTTATCAGGCCGACGAAGTAGCAGTGGTCTTCGTCTAGCCCTGCCTGCGTTTTGCAGATTGCTCTACTTTATTCCGGAAACTCCCCGGCACCGGCCAGCAAGAGCGCATCAATTACGCTGGAATAGTCACCGCCGACAAAGCACCCGGCGCGTGCTTCTATCAGGGCCTGCGCGGCCTTACTCGGGTAGTAGTCGATGCGAGGATGCAGGCGACGGCGTTCGCGCTGACTTTCCAGCTTGCGGGCCTTACTCCACTCCTGCCACTCGGTGCGGTCGCTGGCGGTCATTACCCGCAGACCGGGTTTCCACGTCATACGGTCGCCCTCGCTGGCGGACTCGGAATGTAGCCGCCTGCCTTGCGCACGAAACACCACGGGCAGCCCAGCGCACGGGGCCAGCCGGACACCACAGGCAGACACGCGGCAATGGCCGGATGAACGTAGACCGGGCCGCAGTGCTGGCATAGGATCGCCGCCGAATCGCTCGATGGAACTTTGCCGGCCTGCCGGGTCGCGATGTCATCCAACATCAGCAGGTAAGCGCGCAAGGCATCGGCAGGGATGCCCGTGCAGTCGACCAGGTCTGCCGTGGTGAGTCGGTGGACGATGGCGCGATCCAGCCCCAAGCCGCTCGCCAGCGCCAGCAGGGCGTCACGCATCCGGCCACGGTCGCCGCGCGATACCGGGGCCGATTTCAGCGGTTGCGCTCTAGGCTTGTGTTTTTCGGTGGGGACAATGGGGACAGTGGGGACATGGCTTGCCACAAGGGTTTGCAGCGTCCCCACTCTTGGGGACGTGGTGGGGACAGTGGGGACAATGCCGCACTCGCGCAGAATGTCGGCGACGCTCATGCTTCACCCCACAGGGCCGGCGTGATGACGTAGACGCGTGTGTTGCGGTCATCCGGCAATCGGGTCTTGCAGGTCATCCGACCGTCGCCGCCCACTTCCAGCGCACCAGCTCCCGCCAGCACCTTTGCCACCGCGCCCGCGTCGAAGCCCGCGCACAGCTCACGCTTGAATACCTCGCTCTCCACGTAGTAAGTGGGGCCGTCGGGGCCATCCTTGCGAAAGCCCGCGCGATTGATCGTCACCCGGTCGCCGGGTTCGCCGTGCCATGCGGTAAACCGTGATTCCCCATGCGCCGACAGGAACGCGCGCACTTGATCCAGCATCGCCGCCGGCTCGCTTGCGCCCGCCGTACCGCGCCCGTCCATCCATGCGCGAAAGCACGCCGCCGCTGCGCGCTGCGCCTCGCCCGTGGCCCAGCCGGTCAGCTTGTACGCGGTCGCCAACTCGCCCGCCGCTGCCACCAGCGCGAACCGCTGCGCCACCCGCCGTACCTGTCCGTCCGCATGATCGCCGGTGAGTTCGGCCGCGATGGTGTCGCGCAGCTTCGCCAGTGCATCGCGGGCCTTCGCGGGGTCGGCAACCAAAGCATTCAGGAACGCCGGCAGCGCGTGGCCGTGATGCTTGGCGCTGGCCGCTGCCAGCGAGTCGGCGAACGCGCCAGCCGCCATGTCATCGGGCAACATGTCGAACAGGCCATGCCCCGCGCCGGCATCGGCCGGCAGGTCGATAACGCGCACTTCCTGCCCCGCACGAACCTTGCCGCCCGCTTGCGTCACCAGATCGGACAGCGCCACCTCGCCGGATGACAGGAACAGCAGGCGCCATGTGGTCAGCGCACGCGGGGAGCCGTCCCGCGCCGCGCGTCCCTTGCCTTGCCCGTTCGCCAGCATGTAGGCGGTTTGCCCCGCAATCTTCGGGGCCAGCTCGCCGATTTCGTCCAGCACCAGCAGCAAGCCCGAGTGCATGCCCGCCACGCCTTCCAGTCCGTTGTCGGTGTGCCGCCACGTCCGCACGTAATCCGGCGCGCCGAACAGAGACGCGGCCACCCGTAGCGCCGTGGTCTTGCCGGTGGAACTACCGCCGCGCAGGTGGAAGCCACCGCCGTCCATGCGCAGCAAGTCCAGGCACGGGCCAGCGAAGCCCAGCGATACGGACAGCACCAGCCGCGCATTACCGGCGCACCGCGCGGATACCTCGCCGATCCATCCGGCCAGTGTGCCACCCTTCCCCAGCGTCACGCCGTCCAGCGTCGCCGCCTGATAGTGGACGGGTTCGGCGTCAGTGTCGCCGAAGGTTTCGCGCGGCAACACGAACACGTCTCCATGCCAGCCGGTACGCGTTACGCATCGCGCCGTGACGTCGGGGCGAGCCTGCCCGATGTAGTCCACCAGCCGCGCGCGGTCGCGCCCGGATGACGTGATCGTCAACCCTTCGGCCAACAACTCGCCGCGCAGCTCTTCGCCATTGCCTGCCAGCATGCGCATGGGCATTGTCCAGCGATGCAGCATGCCGTCGCGGTCGGCGAACACCAGCATGCGACCCCACGCACTGCCTTGCGCGTCGCGCGTCATGGCGGCCACGCACAGCGGGGAGCATATCCACGCTGGCGCGGCCTGCCCGGTCACTTCGCCGGCCCTGTCGCGCGCCACGTCCAGCCAGTAGACGCCCGCTTGCCGGCCATCGGCTGGCGCTTCCAACAACTCAAAGTGCGGACGGGGCGCGGGCTTGTCCCCATTGTCCCCAGTCCCCGGCTCAAGGTGGGGACGGCTCAAGCCATTGTGTGGTGCGGTGCCCCCATTGTCCCCGGCGTCCCCAGCCGAATGCACAGGGATAGCAGCGCGCGTCGTCTGCCGGATCGCCGCCGCCAGTGGCCGGCGTGGCATCCGCTCCAACAGCGCCAGCTCTCGGGCTTCCTTCGCTTCCAAGTCGCGGATGTAGGTTTCGGCTGTCATGCCAACGCCTCCCGCGCCTGCTCGATACGATCCACCGCCGCCGCGAGTCGATCCACGTCCGCCGCTGGCAGAGCCTTGCCGGCCAGCACGTCACGCGCCGCCAGCAGCACCACGAATGCCTCTCGCGCCAGCACGGGCAATGCCGCCGCCCAACTCGTACGCTTGAACGCTTCCCGCACCCCGCGCCGGCCTTCGGGACTGGTGTCCTTGATCCGTTCGGGGAACAGGTCGGCGAGTTCAAGGCCCAGCGTGCCGAGAATGGCCGGGGTGTCGTGGCAGGCGAAGCACGCCAGCAGGATGCGCCCATCGTGCGCCTCCATAATCGACAGCGAACCGCGCGCCTTCGCGTGCCCGTTCGGGCAGTTCGCGCGCCAGCCGTCGCCACTACGGCGCACACCGTCCAGCCGGGACAGCAGCAGGGATGCGTTCATCGGCACACCCCCAGCACGATCATCATGCACAAGGCCACAAAGAACACGATAGCCGCGCATTCGGCGCAGGCGTCCAGGCGCTCGCTCAAGCGATACAATCGACGCCAGACAGTGCGCAAGACCTTGCCGCCTCGACGTTCGCGCGTCGGGGCGGTGCTGCGTTTGGGGCGGGTCATGCTGCGTCCCCGGCCAGTGACTCGGCGAAGGCCGTCACGTCGGAATATCGTAAGCGTCCGCCCACCACACCTTCCCCAAGCAGTTCGTAACCGCTGCACTACGCATCCGGACAATCTGGAGCGTAAGCATGGGCAGGAAGGCGATGGATTTGGGAGTCGGCACGAGTCTGCAGGC
>NZ_JBHSNG010000026.1:0-59829 GCF_042657005.1 Rhodanobacter terrae | reverse complement strand
GCCCGGTGGCACTTCGCTTCGGTGCCGTACTGCGCGTGGAAGTGGACCATCGACAGACCTTTCTGAAACTGCACCCTATTCATCGCCATGACTCACACTCCCGTCGAGAACATGGCTTCAGCATCCCTCGCTGCCGTCGCACATCATGCGACTTGCAACTGAGGTTCGACGCTAATCAGGTCCAATAAAACGATCATCGCCAAGTGACGCGCGGTAATCATCTAAGATGCACTCTGATCACTTCTTATTGAATCATGCCATTTAACAAAATTGGTAGAAGTCTGGCCTTACTTCCGCGAACGACACAAGTGTGGAGACAATAGGCCTCCCTGCAGTTACTGAAGAAGACTTGTGCGGAATCAACGCAACACATGGATGGTACTGCTTCGTCAAGAACAGTTGCGGATACGCATGCTGCTCGCCAACGAAGGCAAATATGGTATCAACGTTATTGTCGTTATTGAGTTTAGAAAGATACTGTAGATGCATGCGTATGTCGCGAGCTTTCATTTGTTTTTTTTCACGTTCCTCAAAGCTCGCACCGTATTTCTTGTCCGTCAGATACGTCACTTGATCATCATAAGGAAGGTCATGGCCGAATACGGACAAACCTTTTAGCTGGGCAAGCCGCAATATCATTTCAAGCTTTGTCCTGCCATCCGCGTGCTCCCACGCATTCATCGGTGAGCGCATACCTTTACCCTGTGTATCAATAGCGGTATCCAAGAAAATCTTGACGGAATGCCAGCTATTCCCGGCGATGGCATTGTTAAGCGCGATCCTCATCGCACCGCTCCCCGGAAAATGCTCCATGAAGAACTCAAGGCGCTTTCCCTTCGCGATGAAGGCATTGACCAAAGACGCTACGACCGCTGCATCTCCGATGTACTGATGCCACTCGCCCATAATGACCACGCGCTTATCAATATTTCTATCGACAAACTCCTCCAGACTGTACGTCATGACGCTCCCCTAACATACGGCAATCGGAATTGCGAAGGCTAAAATAAGGGGCCAGGCTCGTTTATCAAAGTAAGTTCGACTCGCACGTAAAAGGGTGAGACTAATGAACCCGGCTCGCTTTTTGAACTTGAAATCAAAAGTCGAGAAGCTCGTTCGCCATTACTCCGTACCAATCGACACTCTGGGTATGGGCGGGCCTCGCTGATACGGCAGCATTGTGTGCAGTCGGTATAGACCGTGGTGCGCCAAGATATATGGCAAGCTGAGGGGCGGTAACCACCATGCATTCCCCGAACTCCCAATCCTTTACTTGCGCTCCGCTCGGTCTCGCTGGATTCACGCCGCTTGGCTGAATATTGGCCCGTACTGCCACCTCAATCTGCCCAAGGTACTGATCTGAAATGTCGCACTGGACCAACGAGTAATTTGCGTTCTGTATTACTACGCCAATGTCACTTGTCTTCGCGTTCGATATTGCGAATCCACTTTCTTCATAAAATTCTCGAAGTGCAGCTTCAATCGCGGTTTCGCCCGGGTTCATCCTGCCTCCAGGAAACGCGTATTGACCAGCCTGATTCACAACCGCCGCCCCCGCGATTGCTCCATCCCACCATTGGTTCGAGAACCTTTTCTTGACGATGAGAAACCGGCTTGTTGCGTGAAGTGCCAGATACGCCTGTGCCATCTCAAGTCTCCAGAAAACCGTCCATTTCCACCTGGAAATGGGGTCAGACAAAAAGGGTTAGGCTCACCCCTCGACCCGCTTACCTCACCCAAACCCATACGAAAACTCCCCACCCGTCACCCCCACCTGCACCCGCGCAATCTGCTCACCCTCCATCATCTTGGTGAGGAAGGCGCGCGAAATGTCCGGCAACATCGAGTTGGTCAGGATCGCATCGATCATGCGCCCACCGGACTCCGTCTCGGTGCAACGTTCGACCACCAGCTTCACCACATCTTCGCTGTACTCGAACGGGATCTTGTAGCGGGCTTCGACGCGCTTCTTGATGCGGTTGATCTGCAGCTTGACGATCTTGCCCAGCATCTCGGGACTGAGCGGGTAGTACGGAATGGTGACCAGCCGACCCAGCAGTGCCGGCGGGAAAATCTTCAGCAACGGCTCGCGCAGGGCCTTGGCCATGCCCTCGTGATCGGGCATCAGTTCCGGGTCCTTGCACAGGCCAGCGATCATCTCGGTGCCGGCATTGGTGGTCAGCAGAATCAGGGTGTTCTTGAAGTCGATCGAACGACCTTCACCGTCTTCCATCACGCCCTTGTCGAACACCTGGAAGAAGATCTCGTGCACGTCCGGATGCGCCTTCTCGACCTCGTCCAGCAGCACCACCGAATACGGTTTGCGGCGCACGGCCTCGGTCAGCACGCCGCCTTCGCCGTAGCCGACGTAACCGGGGGGCGCGCCCTTGAGCGTGGAGACAGTGTGCGCCTCCTGGAACTCGCTCATGTTGATGGTGATGATGTTCTGCTCGCCACCGTAGAGCGCTTCAGCCAGCGCCAGTGCGGTTTCGGTCTTGCCTACGCCGGAAGTGCCGGCGAGCATGAAGACGCCGATCGGCTTGTTCGGATCGACCAGGCCGGCGCGCGAGGTCTGGATACGCTTGGCGATCATCTCCATCGCATGGTCCTGGCCGATGACCCGCGCACCCATCAGCTTGGCCAGGTTCATCACGGTCTCGACTTCGCTCTTGACCATGCGGCCGACCGGAATGCCGGTCCAGTCCGACACCACCGAGCCAACGGCCTGCTGGTCCACCGAGGCCAGGATCAACGGGTGCTCCCCCTGCAGATCGGCCAATTTAGTCTGCAAGCCTTTCAATTCCTCCAGCGCCGAGGTGCGTGCGCTGCCATCGAGCGCTGCAACACCTTCCGCGGCGGCCTCCTTGTTCGCTGACTCCTCCAGCCTGCTGCCGGTACCTTCCACCGGCGCCGCCGTGCCACGCAGTTGGGCGCGGATCGCGAGAATCTTCTCGACCAGATCCTTCTCGGTAGTCCAGTTCGCCTCCAGCGTTTCCAGGCGCGCCTTTTGTGTCGCCAGCTTTTCGGCGGCGGCGGCTTCGCGAATGGCCACATCAACACCGACGTTCTTTTCTCGACTGATGATGCCCAGCTCAGTCTCCAGCGCCTGGATACGTTTGCGAGTGTCATCCACTTCCGCCGGTACCGCGTGCTGGCTGATCGCCACGCGCGCGCAGGCGGTGTCGAGCAGGCTGACGGACTTGTCCGGCAGCTGCCTCGCGGGGATGTAGCGATGCGACAGCTTGACCGCAGCCTCCAGCGCCTCGTCGAGAATCTGCACCTTGTGGTGCTTCTCCATCACGCTGGCGACGCCGCGCATCATCAGGATCGCCTTCTCCTCGCTGGGCTCGTCGATCTGCACGGTCTGGAAACGGCGGGTCAGTGCCGGGTCCTTCTCGATGTGCTTCTTGTATTCGGCCCAGGTGGTGGCGCCGATGGTGCGCAGGTTGCCGCGCGCCAAGGCAGGCTTGAGCAGGTTGGCCGCATCGCCGGTACCGGCGGCGCCGCCGGCACCGACCAGGGTATGCGCCTCGTCAATGAACAGGATGATCGGCTTGGTCGAGGACTGAACTTCCTCGATCACCTGCTTCAGGCGATTCTCGAACTCGCCCTTCATGCTGGCACCGGCCTGCAGCAGGCCCACGTCGAGCACGCGCAACTGCACGTCCTTCAGTGGCGGTGGCACGTCGCCGATCGCGATGCGCATGGCGAAGCCTTCGATCACCGCGGTCTTGCCCACCCCCGCCTCGCCCACCAGCATCGGGTTGTTCTGGCGGCGGCGCATGAGGATGTCCACCAGCTGGCGGATCTCGTCGTCGCGGCCCACGATCGGATCCATTTTTCCGCTGCGCGCCTGCTCGGTGAGGTCGACGGTGAACTGCTTGAGCGCTTCCTGCTTGCCCATCTGCGCGGGCCCCATCGCGCCGCTGGCTTCGCCCGGCGCCGCGCCGCCCATCCTGAAACCGTCCGACGCGCTCTGGTTGTCTTCGGGCGAGCCTTCGACCACCTCGCGGAATTTTTCGGTGAGAGTCTCGGGCTTGATCTTCTCGAACTCCTTCGAGATCCCGGTGAGCGCGTTGCGCAGGCTGCGGGTCTGCACTACGCCCACGATGAGGTAACCGGTGCGCACCTGCGCCTCGCCGAACATCAGCGTGGCGAACACCCAGCCGCGCTCGACGGCTTCCTCCACGTTGCCGGAGATGTCCGAGATGCTGGTGGAACCACGCGGCAGGCGGTCAAGCGCGTCGGTCACGTCGCGCACCAGGTTGGACGGGTTGAGGTTGAACTGCTTGATGATGCGATGCAGATCCGAGTCCTGCAGCTGCAAGATCTGGTGAACCCAGTGCACCAGCTCGACGTACGGGTTTCCCCGCAGCTTGCAGAACACGGTGGCGCTTTCGATGCCGCGGTACGCAAGCTTGTTGAGCTTGCCAAACAGGGCGATGCGACTGATATCGGCCATGATGCTTGAATCCTCGAACAGTTAGCTGGTTGATCGCGCGCACGCCGTGCGCACGGTGATGTTCGGTTGGCGGCGGCACGGTACGTTGCGCATGCGCTCAATGCACCGGCTTGAGTACGACGTGATCGGCGTCGGTCGACTGCTGCAGTCGGCCCAGCCAGCTGGTGAGGCCCATGCGGCCGGTCCGACCCAGTTGCAGGGCCGGCACTTCTTGGCGCTTGAGCACCAGTTGCACGTCCCAGGACTTCTCTTCGCCCACGTAGCCTTTCACCGCCGCGGCCAGTTGTTGCAATGCCTCGCCGCCGGGCAGGAAATGGTTGAACTCGGCGCCCGTGAGCGGTCCGAGCCGCAGGCGAAAGCGCTGCTGCGTGCCCCACACGTATTGGCCCGTGACCGCGGTGAGGCCGAGGCTCGCCACTTCGCTCGAGGCACCCAGCCGCAGATACGACGGTTCGGGCAGGCGCATCCACTCCCCGACGAATTCGATCACGCGCACCGTGACGCGGAAGAAATCCTGCAGCAGCGTCGCCAGCCCTTCCGCATTGCGGGCCTGCTGCAGCAGACGGCCCGCGAAAAAGCGCTTGAAGCGATCCGGCATGGCGTCGCGATCGCCCAGATGCGGCGTGGCCAGGCCCACCAGTGCACCGACGTAGAGACCGAAGCGGTCCTGCTCCGGCCGATCGTATTGCACGGTGGGCTGTGCGTCGGCCCAGGCCCGATAGAACAGGCCCATCATGCGGTGATGGAAGATGTCGGCGAACGCCGTGAACGTGTCGTCGCGCGCGTTGATCCGTCGATCGAGCGCGTATTCGGTCAGGTGCAGCGGCAACGCGGCATTGGGCCCGAACAAGCCGAAGAACAGGCCGTGCATGCGCGGCGGCCGGCCCTCATGCGACTTCTCGAAGCGGTCGACCATGCGCGGCGCGAACGCCAGCGAAGGCGTCTGGCACAGACGCACCGGATCTTCGACGGGTTTGGTCGATTCGCCCATGCGCGGACGATCGGGATAGGCGCACTCGATGCGCCGGATCGCATCGAAAAATTCGAAGCTCTCCGGGTGCTCGTGCAGCGCCGACTCGAGCGCTACAGGGTCTGGCGCTTGCCGGGTCGCGCGGGCCATCGGGCCACCTCGTTGCGTTCCAGAGTGCGCAGCACGGTTTCGGTGAACGAATTCACCGAGACGTAGCGCGCGAAGAAGTGCTGCATCACCGAGCCCAGCAGGAAGGCGCCGGTACCTTCAAATGCACCGTCATCACAGGTGAGCGTGATCTCCAGCCCACGACCGAAACTGATCGGTCCAGGCAGCGGAATGCGTCGCACGATCGGCGCGGAATGAACCGACTTCACGCCCTCGACCTGTCGTCGCGCGCCGGAGTCGAACTCGTCGCAATACAGCGTAAGCATCTCGCGCAACGCCGACGCCCCCTGCTCGTTGCCGTCGCCCAGCAGCGAGGCGTAGTTGAGCTGCAGGTGGCTGAGCAGGCGCCAGGCGGTCTCGCCCGTCGCCGTGGGTGCGCGTGGCTTGGTCGGACCGGCCACACAGCGGATCGCCTGCACCGGCGCGCCGGCATCCATGGTGAAGTCGGTGTGCGATTTCCCCACCGGCATGGTCAACGGCAGGTCGCGGTTGGTGCACAACAGCTGCATGCCGATCTGGCGCAGCGAGGTGGAATACGGCGCATCGCTTGCATCGACCAGGGCGATGAACATCTCGTTGCCGATGTAGCTGGAGCGCGCGCCGTGCAGCTTCTGCCGCGACGACAGCAGACGGGGCTCGCGCCGCACCGTGTAGAACGCTGCCGCGCCGCTGTGCCAGGTACGCTCGTCGCAACCGTAGAACGGCTGGAAGCGCAACTCGGGTTCCTGCCGGTCGCCGAAGCCATCGACCTGGCTGATCGAATGGATCTCGAAATCCATCGGGCGCGTGCGGTCGGCAAGCACGTGGTATTCGGTCTTGCCCTGCTGCAGGTGGATGCGATCGGCGCGGCGCGGAAACAGGTTGATCGCCGGCGTGCAGAAAAGCCGGAAATTGCCTGCATCCACCGCGTTGTGCAGGCGCGCCACGCTGCGATCGAACAGTACGTCGATCTCGAACTCGCTGCCTTGCGAGCGCGCCAGCACCGGGCGCAGGCCGGTGAACACGGCGAACAGGAAACGTTCGGGGCAGGCGAAGTATTCCTGCAGCAGGCGATAGCCGCTGAACGAACGCGCCGTGTAGGGAATCAGCGCCTCGCCGTCGTCGAAGCCCTTGGCGTGGATCGCGCTTGCATCATAGGTTTCGCTGACCATGCCGTCCGCGGCACAGGGCGCACGCACCACATACGCCACCGCGTTGCCAAGCAACTGCTCGTACAGGCGTTTGGGCAACTCGTCGGCGCCCGCGATGAAGATCGGCAACTGATCCATGGCCAGCGCGTTGGCCGGCGCGCCGGCGGTGACCCTGAACTTGAGCCGCAGTCCGGCGCGTACAGTCTTGCCCGTCGGCAACGGCACGCCGGCGGCGGCCAGGGCGGCGGGCGTCTCGAAGTACTTCGCCTCGGTCAGCTCCAGCGGCCACAGCGTGACATCGTGCGCGGTGCGGTACTCGCACGCCGTGCGATCATCGTGGCCGGTCTGGCTGCGCAATGCGGCGTGCCGCGCGACCGTGTGTCCGGTGACGAGCGCGGCCTCCTTCGGATCGGGTTGCAGCTGCACCACGGCCATCGAGGGCACCGGGGCGAGGTAATGGGGGTAGACCATCTCCAGCAGGTGCTGGGTGAATACCGGGTACTGCGCGTCGAGCTTGAGCTGCACGCGCGCGGCGAGGAAGGCGAAACCTTCCAGCAGCCGCTCCACATACGGATCGGCGCACTCGAAGCCCTCGAGGCCGAGGCGTCCGGCGATCTTCGGGTACTCGCGCGCAAACTCGCCGCCCATTTCGCGGACGTGCTGCAATTCGCGGTTGTAGTAACGGAGCAGGCGCGGATCCATGGCGATCAACCAAACCCTTCGGTCACGTGGAAGGCGCCTGTTTCCAGATCCACTTCGGTCTTCAGATAGAGATTCAGCGGAATCGGTTGTGCCCACATTTCCGATTCGATGTTGAACATCAGCGACTGGTGATCCATGCGCCCGGTATTCGCGTTGACGGTCACGCGCAGCGTGCTCGCCGTGAGGCGCGGCTCGAACGCCACGATGGCGTCGCGGATCTGCCGCTGCAGCACGCTGGCATCCATGCCCGAGAGCGCCATGCCGGTGAGGTCGGGGATGCCGAAGTTGAGCACCGAGCGCGCTACTTCCGGGTAGTCGGCGAGTTCCTTGTCGTTGCCGAGGTTCACGCAGTTGAGCAGCCAGGACATGTCGCGTGTGACGCATTCACGCAGTCGGCTGGCCGAGATCACCCGCTTCTCGCGGCTCTCGTCGCGCTTGCCCGGTTCGTCGTCGGTGAGGCGGTCGAGCAGCGAGGGCTGCAGCCGTTCCTGGGTGGTGAGCTCAGCCATGAGGCGCCCTGCCCGCTCAGCCGACGTCGAAGGTGATGGCGCGGACGTCCAGCAAGGGATACTCGCCCGCGTCGGTAGCCAGCATCCGCTGACCCGAACCGACGTAGAAGTCGTCGCCCAGATCGGTCCAGCCGGTCTTGCGCGCCAGCACGATCTCGCTGTCATCGGAGCGCTCCGCACCAGGGTAACGGCACGGCACGAATCCGATGGCCTGGCCACCGTTGGACCAGGTGATCTGCACGGGAGCCCAGACCTTGTCGCGCAGGTCGGTCGGAGCCTCGAAAGTCAGTTCGCGGATGCGCGAGAACGGTACCCAGGCGTAGCCGCCCTTGGTGATGATTTCCAGACACGGACCAAAGCGAGGATCGGCATCGGCGATCCACTCGAACGGTACGCCATCGATGCTGCCGCTTACCGGCTCGGCCTGATCGAACGCCTGTGCGCGCAGCGCGGCGGCGGCGTTGTGCCGACCCTCGCTGTTGAGCTTGAGCGCCTGCAGAAGCAGGGCCATCCACTGCGCGGGCTCGCCGATCACCAGCGGTGCGCGCTGGCCGTCCAGCACGTCGATACGCTCGCGCTCGCCGGCCAGGGCAACTGCGTACGCGCCCACCATCAGCGCATTCAAGGGGTCGAGTTCACCGGCCACTTTCAGCTGGTTCTGCGCCCGCTCCCACTGCCCGAGCAGGGAGAGCAGCTGGAACACGAATACCCGGCGTTTCGCATCCGCCGGATGGGAACGAATCTGTGCCGTCAGACCCTGCATCGCCTCGTCCAGGCGACCTTCCTTGAGCAGGTTTTCGGGAGTGATATCCACGCGCAGGCCTTTGATGACGGAAACAGCGAGGTCAGGCGCCATGCCCTTGGGCAGGACGGAAACACGTCGTCACTCCGGCGCGAACCGGAATGACGCGTGCCTGGATCGGCTTGCTCAGGCTTTGGCGACGGCCTGGATGTCGTAGCTGAATTCCTTCGCGCCACCCTGCGCCGCACCCTTGTCGTCCTGCGGCTGGAACGAATACTTGAACTTGCCGAAGTGCAAGGTGACGTTCTCGGTGAGGCGATCCTCGCCACCGCTGCCCCCGGTGGAGTACGAGGTGACCAGGATGCCTTCGCTCAGCTCCAGCGTGAGGAAGTCCGTCTGCTCGCCGGTCGCGTTGGTTACGTACAGCCAGGCGGTGTCGATGCGGCCACCCGTGCAGACCGCGTCCAGCAGCGCGTTGGAGCAGCTGTCGACGTACTTGGTGATCGAAATGTCCTGCACGTGAGCCTTGCCGCCGCTCGCGCCGGAACCGCCATGCAGGTCGCCACTGTTGCTGGCGCCCCACGACCACGCGAGAATCGGCACCTCGCCGGTGTGCTTCTTGTGCTTCGAGGAACCCTCGATCTTGACCTTGCCCGAGCCGAACTTGATATGCATGTCGAATGCCATGGAACCTCTCCTTAACTCACCTGATGATTGTTGCCGGCGTCCGGGGACGACC
The DNA here is from genome assembly GCF_042657005.1 of Rhodanobacter terrae. Lineage (NCBI taxonomy): Bacteria > Pseudomonadati > Pseudomonadota > Gammaproteobacteria > Lysobacterales > Rhodanobacteraceae > Rhodanobacter > Rhodanobacter terrae. The sequence goes on along the minus strand of NZ_JBHSNG010000026.1, from coordinate 50,407 downwards.
CGCGCCGGTCGATCTGCTGGTACTGCATGACTTCATCGGGACATCGCCGGTCGCTGACGCCCGACGCTTTACCCGGAATGCGAGCCTTCCGTATCGCATCCCTGCCTCCACCATCCCATCGCGACGGATCCAGGCGGTCGCGGACGATCCGCAACGTTCCGGATCCGCTTCGGACTCAGGCCTTCGCTGCCGACGGCAGCCGCGAGACCAGACGCAGCGACACCGTGAGTCCCTCAAGCTGATAGTGCGGCCTGAGATAGAACTTGGAGGTGTAATAGCCCGGTGCGCCCTCCACTTCTTCCACCACCACCTCGGCGGCCGACAGCGGCTTGCGCGCCTTGGTCTCCTCGCTGGAGTTGGCCGGATCGCCGTCGACGTACTTCATCACCCAGTTGGTGAGCCAGCTCTGCATCTGGTCGCGGCTGCTGAATGAGCCGATCTTGTCGCGCACGATGCACTTCAGATAGTGCGCGAAGCGGCTGGCCGCGAACAGATACGGCAGGCGGCAGCTCAGCGCGGCGTTGGCGGTGGCGTCGGGGTTGTCATACTCCTCCGGCTTGGCCAGCGACTGTGCGCTGATGAACGCAGCCATGTCGGAGTTCTTGCGGTGCACCAGCGGGATCAGGCCCATCTTGTCCAGCTCCGCCGAGCGGCGGTCGGTGATGGCGATCTCGGTAGGGCACTTCATGTCGACGCCGCCATCGTCGCTGGGGAAGGTGTGCGTGGGCAGGCCTTCCACCGCGCCGCCCGACTCGATGCCGCGAATGCGCGAGCACCAGCCGTAGGCCTTGAACGAGCGATTGATGTTCACCGCCATCGAGTAGGCCGCGTTCTGCCAGGTGTACTTGGACGAGTCGGCGCCGGAGGTATCCTCCTCGAAGTTGAACTCCTCCACCGGATCGGTGGCCGAACCGTACGGCAGGCGGGCCAGCGTGCGCGGCATCGCCAGCGCGAGGTACTTGGCGTCATCGGACTCGCGCAGCGAGCGCCATGCGGCGTAGTCGGGCGTCGAGAATATCTTGGCCAGGTCGCGCGGGTTGGACAGCTCGTTCCAGCTTTCCATGCCCATCAGCGATGAGTTGGCGGCCGCGATGAACGGCGCATGCGCGGCGGCGGCCACCTGGGCGATGCCGGCGAGCATTTCCACGTCCGGCGGGCTGTGGTCGAAGTAGTAGTCCCCGACCAGGCAGCCGTAGGGCTCGCCGCCGAGCTGGCCGTATTCCTCTTCGTACATCTTCTTGAAGATCGGGCTCTGATCCCAGGCCGTGCCCTTGTAGCGCTTCAACGTCTTGCCCAGCTCCTTCTTGGAGATGTTCATCACGCGGATCTTCAGCTGCTGATCCGTCTCGGTGTTGTTCACCAGGTGATGCAGGCCGCGCCACGCGCTTTCCAGCTTCTGGAAATCTTCGTGGTGCATCACCTGATTGAGTTGTTCGCTGATCTTGCGGTCGAGCTCCGCCACATACGCGTTGATGGTCTGGGTGACGTCCTCGGAGACGATGTCGGACTTGTTGAGCACCTGCTCGGCGAGCGTGCGCACGGCGGATTCGACTTCCTCCTTCGCGCGATCGCTCTTGGGCTTGAACTCCTTGCTCAGCAGGGCGGCGAAATCGCCGGCATCGAGGGTTTCGGTGGCGCCACTCTGTTCGACCAGTTTTTCGGTTGCCATGTGTGCTTACTCCCCGTCCTTGCTGTCGCCGGGCTTGGGCGCCGACACCAGTGATTGCAGTAGCGCCGGATCGTTGATCGCCTGCGCGATGAGCTTCTCGGCGCCGGCCTTGCCGTCCATGTAGGTACCGAGGTTGGCCAGCTGGGTGCGCGCCTCGAGCAGCTTGGCGACCGAACTCACCTTGCGCGCCACCGCTGCAGGCGAGAAATCGTCCATGCTTTCGAACGTGATGTCGACGTTGAGGTTGCCTTCGCCCGTCAGCGTGTTCGGCACCGCGAACGAGACACGCGGCTTCATCGACTGCAGGCGCTGATCGAAGTTGTCGACATCGATTTCCATCGCCTTGCGATCCTCGACGCCAGGCAACTCGGCGTTGTTGGCACCGGAGAGGTCGGACATCACGCCCATCACGAACGGAACCTGCACGGTCTTCTGGGCACCGTAGACCTCGACGTCGTACTCGATCTGAACGCGTGGCGCCCGGTTTCTCGCGATGAATTTCTGACTGCTTTGCTTGGCCATGCCTGTGTCTCCTTGAAAAGGGTCGACCGGTTGTGAGGGCGGATCGGGAACGTCGTGAACACGCATCTTCACCAGCTGCGGATACCCGCCGCAGATGCCGTGTTGGTCAAATGATGAAATCCCCTCGACTGCTGGAATGGATCAGGTCGCAGCGAGCGACCGCTTCATGCATGGCACCGACGCCGGGCACGGAACCCGGACGATCGGATGGCAAGCTTCTCTACATGAGTTAGTGCGCGGCGCGGCGCACGATCCGGTCAGCCTCGCCGTCAAAAGATTCAGCTTACATTCATATTCATGAGAAATTGAGCATCCATGCGGCACAAGGGCACGGCCGCCCGATTCGGCAGCTAACCATCGAGGCGGGTAGCGGTATCAGAGCGGTATCAGACGACGCGGATCGTCATGCCCTCACGGCGCAAGCCTCGAATCGAGGCGTGACTCACCTTCAGGACTGCAGCTCGCGCTGCAGCCAGGCGCGCGCCACTCGCCACTCGCGTTGCACGGTAGCTGGCGAAATGCCCAGGGCCGTGCCGATCTGGTCGGCATTGAGGCCGACGAAGAAACGCATCGACACGATGCCCGCCTGACGCGGATCGATCTGCTCCAGCGCTTCCAGGCATTCGAGCAGGGCGACATAGTCCACGTCAGGCGTCAGCGAGCCGGAGATCTCCGACAGTTCCATGCGATCGCAGCGCTGCGGCCGCTTGGCTGCCTGGCGCCGGCGAGCCGCGTCGATCAGCACCTCGCGCATGGCGCGCGCCGCCACACCCAGCAGATGGCCCCGACTCTCCCATGCAGGCGCACTGTTGCCGCCGAACACCTTCAGATAGGCCTCATTGACAAGAGCGGTGGCGCTGAGCGTGCGCTCGCTGCTGTTCTGGCGCAGTTGCGCCGCTGCAAGTCGATAGAGCGCGGCATACATCTGGCGCAGTGCCTCGGCCATCGCATCCGGGTCACCCGCCTGGGCGGAGTGCAGCAGACGCGTCACCTCGGACGGTTTGTCAAGCACGTTCATGCAGCACTCCCATTACCTCAGTTCGCCGCCACGCTCACATTGACCGGACACGCCACTGCAGGCTGTGACGTGGTCGACGAGATGTGACTGCGCGCAATCGACTCCAGTTTACGCAGCGCCTGCGCCCGGCGGCTGCAGACACCCCCGCGCATGGCCGCGATGGCCTCAGCCGTGGCAGCCAGTCCCGTCGCCTGACTGAAATTGCCTTGTGCAACGGCGACCCGCGCCTGCAACCATGCCGCGTCCAGCGCGCCGAGGCTCTGCGCTGTTGCATGACTGCGCTCATTGAAGCCCTGCACGGCCGCCAGCCAGATCGACGCCTGGTTGATCTGGCCACGCGCCAGTGCCGCCTCGCCCAGTCCGACGAGACTGGCCGCATAGCTCTCCGGCGACACTTGCTGGCCACGGCCATCGAGTCTGTCACGCGCCTGGCGGAAATACTGTTCCGCCTGTGCAACCCGACTGTTATCCAGGGCGACCGTGCCGAGTGTATCGAGTGCACCGGCCAGATTGGTGGTGGCCCAGACCGACCGGCTGGCAGCGCGCTTGCGCAGCTCGTCCAGATGAGGCAGCAGCAATGCAACGGCATCGGCGTCGCGCCCCAGCTCCAGATACTGTCGCGCAAGAGCTTTCAGCGTGCCGAGATAGAAGTCCGGGGAGGCATCGGCATAATGAGCCGCTATCCGGGTGGAGCGCTCCAGCGCGCTGACCGCATCGGTGGTGTGTCCCATCTGCGCCAGCGCGCCGCCAAAGTAGCCGAGCAGTGCCGCGAGACTGAGGCCGGGTGTGCTGACGGATTTGTCGTAATCGGCGATCGCCTGACGGAATCCCTCCAGAGCATCGTCAGGATGCAGCCGCATCGACACCAGCGCCAGCACGAAACGATAGTAGATTTGGGTAGGGTCGTCGCGAACGTAAAGCTTGTCCGCCTCCGTGGTCGCACGCCTTGCGCTGACGATGGCCGCTTCGTCCCGTCCCTCCGCCCCCTCCGTCATGGCCAGCACGGCGAGCGCCTGCACATGCAGTTCCGGATTGCCCCGGGAGGAGGACTCCATTTGCCCGAGAAGACCGCGAATCTGCCGGTCGATGTCATCCAGTGGCACGTCCAGTACGCCGAGATGGTTGTAGAGCTGGTTGATGCGCACCCGCAGGATCGCCCGCGTGTGATCGCCCGGCGCCTGCGAAAGCAGCGCAATGGCCTGGTCGTCGGCCACGATCGCCGAGGACAGGTCCATCAGGGTGGAATAGCCGCGCCCCAGCGCCGCCATCACCTCACCGCGCTCCAGCACCGTGGCGTGGTAGGTACTTTGCAGGCGCTGCGCATCCTTGAGCAGGGTTACGGCGGGCTGTCCCAGGCTGAGCTGGTTGTAGGAGCGTGCCATCGAAAGCAACAGGCTTACCCGGACCGGCGGCGAGATATCGCTCCGTTTCACGAGCTGGGCGGCGCCGCGATCCAGCACGTCGCGGACGGTGACCTGGCTGCCGCCCGCGTGGGTGGGGTCGGCATTCTCGAACAAGTCCTGCAGGAAGCCGGCGATGGCGCGGGTCTTGTCCCGTGCCAGCTCCAGCTTGCGCAGCTGGCTTTCACGCTCGGCCACGAATCCGACCAGCACCAGCGCGAGCAGCGCAGTCATGCCGAGCCCCCGCCGGTGCCGGCGCAGAAAAAGTGCGACACGGTACCAGTGGTGTCCGCGACGCGCGCGCACCGGCCGCAGATCCAGGAAGCGCTCCAGATCCGCGCTGAACTCGGCGACGTTGGCGTAACGATCAGCCGGATCTCGCCGCAGCGCCTTCATGACTATGGCATCGATATCGGCCGGCACATCCCGGCGCAAAGCCGGCGAGGCTGCACGATCCCGCCGATGCCGCCGACTGGGCGGCAACAGGCGGCCGGTGACGATGGCGTTGGACAGATCCAGCGGCGAATCCGCGTCGCCCTCGCCAAACGGCCGTTCGCCGCATACCAGTTGATACAGCACGACACCCAGCGACCATACGTCGGCACCCGCGCCCAGCGGCTCGCCGCGCACCTGTTCCGGGCTGGCATAGGCCAGGGTCAGGGCGCGCTGCATGGTCACGGTATGCGCGCCCGCCGCTACCCCGCCGACCTGATCGTGCAGCCTGGCAATGCCGAAATCGAGCAGCTTGGGCTCGCCACTGGCAGTGACCAGGATGTTCGCGGGCTTGATGTCCCGGTGGATCACCATGCGTTCGTGAGCATGGCGCATCGCAGCGCATACCTTGAGGAACAGCACCACGCGCTTGCGCAAGGACAGGTCATGGCGATCGCACCACTGGTCGATGCGCTCGCCTTCGACGTACTCCAGTGCCAGGAACGGGCGGCCATCGCGGGTGCTGCCGCCATCGATGAGGCTGGCGATACCCGGATGACTGAGCGAACCGAGGATGCGCCGTTCCTCGGCGAAGCGCTTGAGCACGCCGGGAGTGAGCAGGCTGCCGGTATTGATGAACTTGAGCGCGACCAGCTGGCGGATCTCGTCGGCTGTGCCCTCGTTGATCAGCCGCTCGGCCTGGTAAACCACGCCCATGCCGCCCTCGCCAAGCTGGCGAATGATACGGTAGCGGCTGTTGCCGGCGCCCTCCACAAGGGAACCAGGCTGGTCGCCCATGTCTCCGGCAAGCAGCAGATGAAGCGGGGAATCGCTGGTGCTGTCGGCCGCCTGCAGCATCCAGCAGACCTCATCGTGCAGGCTTCGGTCACCGGCGCAGACAGCCTCGACATAGCCCTCCCGCGCCGCCGACTCCAGCTCCATCGCAGCCAGGGCAATCGGCTTGGCGCGCATGTAGCGCTGTCTGCGCACTTCGTTCATGGGACTCCCCCCGGAGTGGTGCCACTCGAGTACCAGTCCACTAATATACGGCTGCCTCATTACCAATCACAACGGGCCGATCCATTTTCGACGGATTTCGCCATCAGGGCTCGATCCCACGGCGCTTCACGCGGACATGCGCTGCCTCGACCTCATCCTCAGGCGCATGGGCAAGCTGGGACTCGAGAACATCTACATCGATGTCCAGCCGCTGGTGACCAGGGGTACGCCGCACGGAAGATCGGAAGCCAGACGTGGTGTTCTCGCCCTGGAATCCCGCGTCACACAATGCCTTGCTCGGCGAATCGCGACCGAAGTGACCAGCCTGGGTATGAACGGACAGGCCATACCCAAAAAGCCCGGGACAACGCTGGATGCCATGAGGTATCTCCGGCCCTCGAAGAAACAAAGGACCCCGCATTTATGGGGTTGTCTGTGTCCGATGCATCCGCATCATTGAATGGCAGGACGTAAATAGCGAAGCGCACGCTCGGGGAAACTTCAACTACTTGCCATGTCTGCTCATTAGCCTTGTCGGTCTTGCCCTCATGCGCATGCCTTATGGAACAGCATTTCCGGCGTCAACAACTCTACGACCTTGTTTAGTCTGAGCCTCTGACGCTGCTCGCGCCGCGGTTCGGCCGGTCGGACGTCGCACTGGCCAAAGATCTACAAGCGCAGCAGCATCCCCGTTCCTCAGCGGGGATATCGGCATTCGCGACTCAAAGCTTGACGGTATGAAGAGGTCGACACTGTCCGGCGTCGCATTCGATATACACGCCATACGAGCCGCAAGATGCAACAAAACCGTCTCCGCCATCGAACTTCACTGCTCCGCATCTCAACTGGTCTGCAATGCTCTGTGCCTTCGAGGTCAGCGCAGCGTCAGTCACCGTGTTAGTTATGGCTTGAGGCGCGGCAGTTGTTTGAACATTCGCATCCGCGCCACTTTGTGTTGCGACGTACGGAGACGATGCCGTTAGCACGGGTGACGCAGGGGCAACGGATGTCTCGCCGGATGTCACCGCCGGTGGCGCAGGCGTGGCGGTCGCCACACTTGTCCCGTTGGCGCTGCCGAGTTTTCGCAACATCACCTTGTTCGCGGCGAGTATCCTGATTTTTTCGCTGGTCTGACTGTCCAGCGCCGGTCCCGACAGGATCTCGCCGACCTTGCCCTTTTCGATCGCCGCGACGATGAGGCCGCCGACAAGGCCGCCGACGAGTCCTGCGCCGGCGGCTTGTCCATAGCTCATATGCACACGGGGATTGATGAAGCGGCCGGTCATTGCGCCCATTCCCGCGCCAAACCCCATCGCCAGCCCTGTCCCCGTGACGCTGACCTTGCGCGTGTACGGATCGACGGCGTAAGCCAGCTTCGAGCAGTCGGCATCGCCGGGAGCGGATTGGGCCACCAAGGAGGCGCTTCCATAGTATTCGTAGATCGTGGGTGCGACCGAAGCGTTGTCTGGAACGTAGATGCCGCCCTCAAAGCTGGTGGCGCGCGCCGCCCTCGAATCCGGCTTGACGTCGGTGCGTCGCTCGGTGATCGCTCCCGCAGGTGCCCTGTAATAGACCCCGTTGGCGTCTTCGCGCTCGGAGACGTAGCTCCCCTGACCAAGCTCGATCTCCCACGGAATATGCAGCCACCCGCGCGCGATCGTATAAGAGAGGGCCGGCTTTACCTGCAGGCAAGCCATGTTTTTGGGTTGTGGCAATTTGTCTGTATGCACGGTACTGGCGTGCGCCATCGGACCAACGGCGGCCAGCAGGCACACCATGGAGAACAAGCTTTTCATTGTGATTCCCCTGAAATCTTCCCTGTGAATCCTGGCTATATTCGTCGTTCGCTTTCCAATGCGTCAGCGGGCGTCAGTCCATGCCGGCTGTACAGCTCAAAGTCTATTCACAATGCTTTGTAATTCAAGAGGGGAGCCGAATTTCGCATAGAATCAAGGCTGCGCAAGCTATCCAAAAGAATATGCCCCCCATAAGTACCCCCAGCTCGAAGGCGTTTACCTGCTCCAGCGCCACTCGTCACCAAACATACTACCGGGTCATCACAATGAAATTTCGGTGCCACCGGATCACTGGACAGCCACCGATGATGCATCGTCTGGCCTCGATCCAAACGAAGACAGCAGCGATAGGCCTTATCGGTAGCGAAAATCAGCAGCAGCTGTAAGTAGATATCGCGGCCGTAAAAACTTTCGACAAATTTACCCTTGTCTGTCACAGATTCTCCCGATAATTTAAGCGTCATCTGGGGGACGTTCGGCTCGATGCCAGCGCGTTAGGATTCAAGAATCAGGGGACAACGGAATGACTTTGGAGCCCAGAACCCTTCTGGGGTATGCGCGTGCGCGAAGGAATGCAGCTCAAGGCTTGGCATTGGGGATGGGGTGGGTACTCCTCCTCAACCCTTCCATCGCAAAGGCCACCGCGACCTTTGACTGTCTGATAGAACCCGCCCAAACCGTCGAAGTTGGCTTTCCAGCGGCGGGCGTGCTTGAGCGGGTGCTGGTCAAGCGCGGCGATCGCATTGCCCGCGATCAGGTGCTGGCATCGCTCGACTCACGTACCGAACAGGCCGCGACTGACCTCGCGCGCTTCAAATCGCAACTCGCCGGCCCTGCACAACTCGCGCGTAGCAAGATCGAGTTCTCCCAGCGAAAATTCGCGCGTCGTCACGATATGGCTGCGGAAAAGCTGATGTCGGCCCAGGACAGCGATGATGCCGAAGCCGAGCTGAAGCAAGCCCAGGCCGAGTTGGTGGTAGCCAAGGAAAACCGCGAGGTCGCGCGGCTGGAATACATCCAGCAAGCAAGTCAACTCAGTCTGCGGACCCTACGCAGCCCCTTCGAGGGTGTGGTCGTCGATCAGATGATGTGGCCAGGCGAGATATTTGAACCCGGTGCAACGAAGCATGCCGTGTTGAAGCTCGCCCAACTCAACCCTTTACGGGTGCGGGTGGTCATGCCCTTGCAAGACTTCGGGCAACCATCCTTGGCCAAGACCATGACGGTGACGCCCGAGATCCAGCCGGCAAAGCATTACACCGCCAAAATATCGAGCATCGATCGCATCATCGACGCCGCCAGCGGCACCTTTGTAGTTTTTCTGGATTTGCCGAATCCCAAGCTAGACACGCCGTCCGGCGTGAAATGCAAAGCATCCTTGTAGACATGAAACCAATATTGGCGCCGGCGGCGGCTTAGCCCCACGTCCCAGCCACTGGCCGGATTGTCGAACAAAAACCGCAAAAAACTCACACACATTGAACCCATGGCGCCAGATCGCCGTTGGTTCGCTCAGGGGAAAAACATGGAACAGTCGAACGGCAAGGACATCGTGGGCAATCGGGCCTCGGAACACGTCGAGAGCAGCGCCGCACCGGCGGCTACTCCGGCAATACGGTTCGAGGCGCTGGAGCCCAGGGTACTTCTCTCGGGCGACGTCAATCCTGCGGCGATCTCGATTACCGGGTCACTGGATCTGCCTGGGCAGCAAAACCATTATCAGTTCACGGTGCAAGATGCCAAGCGCGTGGTCTTCGACAGCCTGACCAACCGCAGCGACATTAGCTGGACACTGTCGGGTCCAGCGGGCCAGGTCGCCGCGCGCCAATTCTCGAATGATGGAAGTTACAACTCGTCGACGTTCGACCTGACTTCCGGCACGTACACGCTGACCGTAGACGGGTCCAGTGATGCCGTGGGCAGTTACGCCATGCGTATCGTCGATGCCAGCGCGGCAGCCAGCCTGATACCAGGCACCAAAGTCTCCGACACCTTGGTGCAGGGCAATGAAACCAGCGTGTATAGCTTCGACGCCAGCGCTGGGCAGAAATTCTATTTCAGTGCCGGCGGCGTCCAGGACAGCACAGGCTATGGTTCTGCGAACTGGACCCTCATTGACCCCTATGGCCGGCAAGTCGGCAACGTCAACAATCTTGCGTCGGACTTGGACACCTTCACGGTGCCATGCAACGGCCAATATCTGCTGTTGGTGGAGGGCGCGCAAAGCAATACCGTGCCGCTCAGCTATTCGTTCACGCTGAATCCTGTCGTCGACACGCAGACGGCGCTTTCGCTGGATCAGACCACCACGGCTGCGGTGACACAGTCCGGCCAAACGACGAACTTCAACTTCACGCTCGATGCAACGACCTCGGTGATCTTCGATCGCCTGACCAGTTCGAACTTCAATTGGTCGCTCACCGGACCCTTGGGTCAAGTGGTGCAGCGGCACAACAGCAGCAACGACAGCACTAACCGGATGGATCTGGTCGCAGGCAGCTACACGCTTGCCGTCGATCTCGACGGCGGCGCCACCGGCAACTTCCCTTTCCGCCTGCTCAGCGCCGCTTCCGCGCAGACCTTGTCCACCAATGCGCCGACCTCGAGCAGTCTCGACCAAGCCAATGGTTCGCAGATATACAAGGTCTCGCTTACGCAAGGGCAAAAGCTGTACCTCGATGGGCAATCACCCACCGGCGGCTCCATGCATTGGAGCCTGCTCGATCCTTACGGTGTGAAGGTCACCAGCGCGACGCTGGGCCAAAACATCGATCCCTTCACCGTAGCTGTCACCGGCGACTACTGGCTGGTGATGGATGGCGACAGCTCGAATGCCACGACTGCCACGGTGAACTACGGGTTCCAACTCAATCTGGTGCCCGATGTACCTGCCACGCTCAGTGTTGGCGCAGCGACCTCCGGCTCGATCGATCTGGCTGGGCAGTCGGCCGTCTATACGTTTCATCTGGCTGCAGCGACACAGCTTGTCTTTGATTCGTTGAGCACACGCCAGGACATGCAATGGTCACTCATCGGCCCGCGCGGACAAGAAGTGCTCAATCGCCGGTTGTACGACAGCGCCGGCGCAGGCGGTTTCAACGTGATGGCGTTGCCGGCAGGCGACTACAGTCTCACCGTGCGTGGCGTCGGCGACGCCATGGGCGCCTATGGATTTGCCTTGCTGGACCTCGCCAGTGCATCCGCGCTGGTACCGGGAACCGCTTTCAACGGCACCTTGACGCCCGGCACGGGTAGCGCCGCTTATCGCTTTACCGCCGCTGCCGGCGACAGCGTGAAGTTGCATAGCCTCGGTGTCACTGGAGGCAGCGCCAGCTGGTCGCTGGTCGATATGTATGGCCGCACGGTGGCCGGCCCTGCCGACCTGGCCCCGGATAGCGCAAGCATCAGCCTTGCTACGACGGGTACGTACACCTTGCTGATCGAAGGGGCGGCTGCGAACACCGCACCGGTGAACTTCCAGGCCGAGCTGGACAATCTCGGCAATACCGCGCCCGCGCCGCTCCCGACCGGTGATGCGCTGACCCTCGGTAGCGTGACCGCAGGGACGCTGGCAAGCTGGAATGCCACCCAGACCTATCGCTTCACCTTGGCCAGCGATGCGCGGTTGCTGTTCGATAGCCAGACCAACGACAACGTGGTGTGGACGTTGACTGGGCCGCGCGGGATCGAAGTGAATCAACGCGCGTTTAGCAACAATGATCAGGCCCTGGCCCTTCCTGCTGGCGATTACGCGCTGACGCTGCAGGGCGCGATGTATTCGTGGAGCTATTCAAACAACGGCGCGTATGCATTCCGCCTAACGGATCTCTCTACCCTGCCGGCGCTGCTGCTCGGCCAGTCCACGACGGTTACCCGCACCCCAGACAATGCCAGCGTGGGCTATCAGGTGCAGGCCAAGGCTGGCACCAGGCTTGTGCTGAACGTCGACAGCACCAGTGGAGGCTATTCCCCGAGTTGGCAGTTGATCGGCCCCTACGGCCAGATCCTGGCGCCGGTGTCCGACGACACTCCGGGAACCGTTTTCGCGATTCCGGCCGATGGCATCTACACCCTGATCGATATGGGTTACCAGTGGGATCCCTACGCGACCGCCAGCGACCGTTTCACGCTTAGCCTGCAGGATGTCTCCACGGCACCGATCACGCTCGACGACGCCATCAGCGGCACGCTGACCGGCCGCCAGAGCCTGGCGCAATACACCTTCACGCTCGATCATCCAAGCACCTTGTTCATGGATGCGCTCACCTCTGCATCCGGTTCAGCCGGCAATGCGCAGTGGACCATACGTCGGTCATCGGGTGGTGCGGCCAACTGGAACTCGTTTACCAGTGACAACGGCAATGTCTCCCCGCTTGCCGCCGGCCAGTACACGCTCACCTTACGCAACACCACGGACATCCCGGCAAAATTCAATTTCCGCCTGCTCGATCGCGATGCGGCTCACGACCTCACCATCGACACGCCGGTGCAGACAACGACACCGGGAGATCAGACCACGCTATATCGCTTCAACGCGTCAGCCGGCGAGCACTACTTCTTTAGGACCGACAGCAGTCCCTACAACTATGAAGTCTACTGGCGGCTGTTTGACCCGAACGGAAGCGTTGTCACCAGTGGCGCGCTTGCCAACGGCTACAACATTCCCGACTTCACCGCCGCACTCGGTGGCGAATACCTGCTCGCGTTTTATCCAAACACTTACTACAACTTCACCAACGCCAATACGCTGCCGCTCGATTTCACTGTCGGACGCCGCGACACCGTCGGCACCGCGCTGACCCTCGGCGCCGACAACGCCGGAACCATCAGCCAGCCTGGCCAGAGCATCCAGTACAGCTTTACGCTGAATGCACCGACGTCGGTGCTGATGAACACGCAGACCACCACCAACAACCTGCATTGGAGCCTGGTGGGGCCGCGCGGATCGGAAGCTTCCTTGCGCGGTTTTGCCGACACCAGCGGCAACCTGATGTCCTTGCCCGCCGGCACCTATGTGCTGACCGTGGGCTACAACGATCTCTCCACCGGTGCGTTCGATTTCAAGCTGCTCGATCTGGGGTCGGCAACCAGCCTGCCGCTGGACCAAGACGCCCAGGTAACGGTCAGCGGTACCGGCCAGACGTCGATCTACGCCGTCGATGTCGCTACCGACGGCGACTATCGGGTCGATCTGCCACCCTCCACTGACAACCTGCTTTGGCGAATCCGGACTGCGCAGGGGCAGGACCTGCAGAGCGGCTATGCCAGCAACGGCAACAGCAATCTGTTTCACCTGGCAGCCGGCCGGTATTTCCTGAGCTGGGAAAACCCGTGGTCGAACGGCACCGACGTGTCGGTGGACTTCACGCTGCGGCACATCCTTACCGTCGCCCAACCGCTCGTACTGGGCACAACTGTTAACGGCAGCATCGATGCGATCGGCCAGCGCTGCGAGTACGACTTCGATCTTGCCGCACCCGCGCGCGTCTTGTTCGACAGCCTCAGTGCTCGCACGGACATCACCTGGCAGTTGATCGGCCCCACCGGAGATGTGGTCAATCCCACGGCCCTGGGTGACAGCACGGGCGGCTCCGCCGGCGGCGCGTTGATACTCAACGCCATCGGCACCTATCGCCTGATGGTGATTCCACAGGGACAGGCCACCGGTGCGTTCGCGTTCAACCTGTCCGATCTGGCTGCGGCGCCTGCGCTGCCGACCGGTAACAGCCAGGTGATTCAGCTGAGCCCAGGCAATGCACCGACCATCTATTCGCTCGATGCCAGCGCCGGCGACTATCTCCGATTGCAGGTCAATACCCTGGCCGGCGGTCACGCCTGGATCCGGGTGATCGATACCACCGGCGCACTGCTGTTGGCGCCGGTCGACCTGACCGGCACGGACGGTTATTCGTTGCTGTTGCCGCGTACCGGTCGCTATCAGGTCGTCGTGGAAGGCGACCTCGCCAACACCGCGGAAGCCGACATCGGTTACGACGCGTTTCGCGTGACACCGTCGCAGGCTTCGTTGACGATCGGCAACGACGTGCAAGGCAGCATCACCATCGTCGGCGTGCCCGATCTGTACCACTTCAGCGTCACCGTACCGACCACCGCACTGCTCAATAGCCTGGCCGGCGCGGGCGAGCATTGGCTGATTCGCGGCAGCAACGGCAGTGTCGTGTTTTCCGGCAGCCTGGGCACCACGGTGCCCATCACACTTGCGCCGGATGCCTACACTCTGGAAGTGCAGGCCGACAGCGCGGACAAGCTCGGTGCCTATGGGTTGCGCCTGCTCGATCTGGCGAGCGCACCCGATCTGACCATTGACCAAGATACCAGCGTCAGTCTCACTGACGGCCACGCCGCGGTCTATCGCATTACCACCACGATCGACCAGGCGGCACTGTCCGTGCAGGTCGCGACGGCCGCCGCGGCTGGTGCCAGCATCCAGGTGTTCAATCCGTCAGGACAACGGCTGGCTTCTGGTAGCGGTGCGCTGGCGATGACCACGATCGCCAGTGGTGTCGGACTCGGCACGCAACGTTACCTGGTGATCGACGGCACCACACCGGCGACTTACACGCTTACCGCTACGCAAGTCGTGGTGCCGCCGCAGGTGTCTCTGGCACTCGGCGCCACGCTCAGCGGTTCACTGGCCCATGTCGGCGATCGTGCCACTTACCGCATCGCCGTCGACTATCGCCAGTCACTGCGGCTGAGCCAAATGCTGCGCGACCTGGGTTCCAGCGGCATCCACTGGCGTTTTGGCCCGGCCGGGGCATCCGACAGCGCGCCATGGCAGGACCAGAATCCGGCCGCGTACGACTACCAGGTCACCGCCGGCGACTATGACCTCACCATCGAGGCAACCACCGACGCGGCCAGCTACGCGCTGCAGACGATAGAAACCGCTCAAGCCGCTTTGCTGGGCGCACAGGCTGTCGATGGCAGCATCGCCGCCGCGCAACAGGCAAGCGCGTGTGCATACAACCTGACCAATCCCTCGGCTCTGCAAGTCGCGCTGAGCGATAGCGATGGCAGTGCGCTCGCCTGGTCGCTGTACGACGACCAGGGCGCGCAGGTAGCCTCCGGCACCGACGGTGCGCCCGCCAATACGCAACCATTGGTCGCCGGCCATTACACCTTGCTGATCACACGCAGCGGCTCGCTCTCGGCCAGTACCGGGTTCAGCCTGTCCGTGCAGGCGCAGCCGCTGCCGGTGGCGATTGCGGGCACTGTGATCAGCGGCGCGCTTGACGCCGCTACCAACATCAGCGTCTACCAGCTCAACCTGCCGATCAGCACGCTGCTGCAGTTGCACGATACCGGTTCCGATACGGGCCTCAGCTGGGCCATCACGCCGGTGGGAAGCCTGCCGTCGTGGAACGATCTGGGCGGCCAGACCAGCCGTGAGAACGGACAGCCTTACACCCAGCAGCTCGGCGCCGGCCAGTATCAGTTGTGGATACGCGGCAACGGCGCCGCAGCGCATTACGCTCTGCAATGGCTGGATCTTTCCGACGCGCCCGTGCTGCCTGCAGGAATCACTGCCGGCACGCTGACCTCCGGCAACACCGCCACGGCTTATCAACTGGACCTGTCGCAACCCACCGCGCTGCATCTGACATTCGGGGCGACCGATCCCTCGTCGCTCGACTGGAGCTTGTTTGACGGCAATGGACAGCTCGTGACGCAGGTCTCGACCGCCGCGGATTTCGATACCGACGTACTCGCCGCCGGTACCTACACGCTGGTGCTGAAGGGGGTGCCGAACAGCGCATCGCCGGGTGACGTCAGCTACAACGTTTCGGCAACGCCGTTCACGCCGCCGACATGCACACTCGGCCAGACGTTGAGCGGCACGCTGACCAGCGCCGATCTGCACACCACTTATCGCCTGACGGTCCCGACCAACAGCTCGCTGCTGCTGCTCGACACCGGTAGCGACGGCGGCGTGAGCGTCGACGTTTCGCAGAACGGACAGTCCTACGACTCAAACGCATCATGGCGCGGCATCTACCAACTGGGGGCTGGCAGCTACGACATCCGCTTCATCGGCTCGGCCAGTGGCCAGGCCTACAGCTATGCGTTGGTCGACTACAACTCGGCACAAGCGCTGTCCGCTGCACCCATCCAGACTCAGTTCGCCGCTGGGCAGGCGGCCGCCGTCTATGCGTTCGACAGCGATGGCGTAACGCCGCTCAGTGTGGGCGGTGTCACCACCGATGGCACCGGCGTCCGCTGGATTGCCTACGATGCCTCCGGCAATGAAGTCGCCGGCGCCAACACGGGCAACGCGACGACCAAGCTGCTGCCCAAGGGCAGTTATGCCCTGGTGGTGTATCGCACCGGCGATACCAGCAACGCCGTTGCCTACACCGCATCGGCCACGCCGGTGGCGGTGCCCACCTCGGCAGTGACGCTCGGCAGCAATCAGACGCTCACGCTTGATCCCGCCGCAGGCTACCGAGCGGATTACACCTTCACCCTGAGCGCTGCCGGCCGCTTCGTATTGGTGCCGACGGGCGACGCTTATACCCATGCGATCTACAGCATCGTCGATGCGCAGGGACAGGACTGGCTCGACAACGACGTCGACCTGGCGTACTCCAGTACCAACCTGATCAAGCTGCCGGCCGGCAGCTACACCTTGCGCTTCGATGGCAGCCCGTACAACACCAGCCTGACCAGCGCCGGCTTCAAGCTGATCGATCTCGACTCTGCCGCTCCGTTCGCCGCGGGCACACCGGTTTCGGTGGCGATGACGTCGAATCGCGATGCCCAGGCGCTGCATATCGCCGCCACCGCGGGCGATACGTTGAATATTTCGAGCACCATTACCAGTGGTACGTCCAGCTCCAACATGGACGTGTATTGGCGGGTGCTGGATGCCAACAACAACTACGTCGCCGGCGGTTACACCTACAGCAACCAACCGCTCAACCAGATGGTGACACTGAGCCAGAGCGGCAACTATGTTCTGCTGCTGTCAAATGCCAACGGTCCGTTGACCGTCAACCTCAACGCCACCCTGACCGCGCATACCGACCTGCCGCCCGTCGCCGCCGTTCCGCTGACGCTTGGCCAGGACACCAAGCAGACGTTCAGCGCACCCGGTAGCAAAATCTACAATTTCAGCCTGTCCGGCAAGACACTCGTTACGTTTAACGGGACCACCGACCAGGGCTATATCGCGTGGGAGCTTCGCAGCGCCAGCGGGTCGTTGCGATCGGGCGACTTCGCCAGTTGGGGAAGCTTGATCAACACCCAGCTGCTGGCAGCCGGTGACTACACGCTGGTGCTGACGTCCAGCTATTCGACGCTCATCAACGCCGACTTCACGCTTTCCACCCAGGCCCAGGCCAGCGTTCCCGCCGCGGGTACGCTGGATCTCCCAGCCACCCAGGGCATCTACGCTTTCCCCGTCACCGCCGGGCAGGACTACTACCTCAGCGGCACGTCGTGGATGCAGTACGCGATCTACGGCGCCGATCTCTCGCCGGTGCTCACCTACAACACCGGCTACGACGGCGGCGTCGTGCAGAAAATCCACGCCGATGCCGATGGCGTCTGGTACGCAGTGGTGCAGGATACCGGTAACGGCACCACGACCTCGCTGCGCATCGAGCCAGCCGCGCCGCTTACGCTGGGCCAACTGTTCAGCGGCACCATCCCGCAGGATGGCGGCGCGGATGTCCATGTCATTCAACTCGACAGTGACCAACTGGTCTCGCTGGCCCTCCCCTCCAGCGGAGCGCCCGTGAACCTGCAACTGATCGACGATGGCCGAACGCTGTTGAGCCTCGGCGATGGCGGCAATGCCGTCATCCGGCTGCACAAAGGCAGCTACCTGGTCGAGGTGAACTCCAATACAAACGGTGGCGGTGGCGAATTCCTTGCCTCGTCGGGCAGCACCACCGCCGGCACCAGCAACGCCATCACCTACAGCTTGCTGGCTTCATCTCTGGGTGATGCGCCAGCGCTGCCGCTGGATGCGATCAGCACGGTGCAACTCGACCCGAACCAGATCGTGTCCTACAGCATCCAGGGCCAAGCCGGGCAACGTCTTTACTATGTACCGCAGGACGGCACACCTGCCGACGCGCAGTGGACCCTCTACGACGCCTACGGCAACTCTGTCTACGGCGACAACGCCAACGGCACCGATGCGCTGTCGCCGTTGCCAGCCGACGGAACCTACTACCTGGTGTGGAATCGCGTGCCAAATGCCACCGCTACGGTGTCCTACGGTTTCAGCCTCAATACCACACCATCCGCCGGCGATATTCCCGCAACCCTCGGCAGCACGCTGCAGATCGACACGTCGGGCGCGGCTTCCTCGCGCACCTACAGCCTGACCCTGAGCGGCCCCACCCGCCTGCTGCTCGACGCGCTTGGCGCCAGCGGCACCACCTTCAATTGGCAGCTGACCCGGCTGGATCAATATCAGGGTTCCGGCAACTGGTCATCCAGCACACTCGGATCGCAGGTGTTCGACCTGCAGGCGGGCACTTATGAGCTAACCATTCGGCCAACCGACGCAACCAACGGACACCTGTCCCTGCTACTGGCTGACGCAGCTTCCGCCACGACGTTGCAGAAGGACAGCACCACCAGCGACAGCATGGTGCCCGGCAGCACGCGGATGTATGCCTTCGACGGTGTCGCCGGCGAGAACCTGCACTTCGCCCCGCTGAGCATGGGAGGATTGAGCGGCAATTGGACGTTGTTCGGACCCAATGGGCAGAGCCTGACCAGCGGCGACCTCACGGTTGCCAGCGATATCAACCTCTCGGCGAGCGGTCGCTACCTGCTGGTATGGAATACGACGGCCAGCAGCGACCCAACGCCACTGGCCTATCAGTTCGCCCTCAATACGGTCCAGCTGAGTCTCGGCCAATGGGTCAGCACGACGTCGCCGAACAGCTACAACTTCTCCTTGTCCACGGCAACGCGACTGCTGCTGGACCTCGGTCAGGTCTATAGCTACTACGGCATCCCCTGGGTCATCACGCACAACGGACAGCAGGTGATGTCCGGGACTCTGGACGGTTCGCGGCAAAACCTCACCGTCGAGCTCGCTGCCGGCAATTACCAATTGCAGCTGTTGTACTCGAATTACTGGTGGTACGGCTACCAAGCACAGTTGCGCCTGGTGGATCTCGGTGCCGCGGCGCCGCTTGCCCAAGACACCGCTGTCACCGGCAATGCCATGCCCGGCGAAGCCGACGCGTACCTCTTCGACGCGAGCGCCGGCGACACGGTGACACTGAGCAGCACGGACAGCGCGTTCTCCTGGTCGCTGTATGACGAATTCGGCCAGCTCGTCCAGCAGCTGCAGAATGCCGGCTCGACGATCCCGCTGCCGCGCACAGGCACCTACTACCTCGTCCGCGATACGCAAGGCAGCGGCTCGACGACAACGCAGCCGTTCAACTTCACCGTAGCGGTGTCGCACACGCTGCCGTCGATCACGATTGGCCAGGCGGTCGCCGGCACCCTGCAGAACGGCAGCGTCAGTTACAGCTTCAGCGCTTCGCAGGCGTCGACGCTTTGGCTCAGTACGCTGGGCGGCTCACTGTACGTCAATGCCCAGGTCTACGACGCCCAGGGCGTGCTGATCTATGCCAGCAGTCCGTCCGTCTCGGGACAGGCGATCGTTCTGCCAAAGGCGGGCATCTACACGCTCAAACTGAGCGACATGTATGGCCGCACGTACAGCACCGCGATCAACTTCATGCTCACCGACCTGGACACTGCGCAAGCACTCTCCGCGGACACATTGATCAGCGGCACCTATACGCCAGCAAACGGCGACACCGTCTACAAGCTGAGCCTGGCGCAGGCGGGCAACTTCGCGTTCAACCCGGATTACTATCGATACAGCAACGGCGGGTACACGTGGCGACTGATCTCGTCGTACGGCAAGCAGGTCGCGAGCGGTAACGTCGACTACGCCAGCGCCTCAATGCCTTTGGATGCGGGCGACTATTACCTGTTGCTCGACGGCAACGGCCAGATTACCAACCCCGCCGACTATCACTTCTCGGTCGATACCGCTCCTGCTGCGCTGCCGTTCAATACGGTCATTAGTGGCTCGCTGCCGGCGAGCGAAGTGCCTGTCCGCTATAGCCTGCACCTGGACAGTCCGCGTTTTCTTGCCTTCGACAACCTCGGTCAGTCCGGCTATGCGAGCTGGACCCTGGAGGGTCCGAACGGCACCGTCTTCAACCAGCAGATGAACCAGTCGTACTACTGGTGGTACTCCAGCAACGACTATGCCGGACTGCTCCCGGCGGGCGATTACATCCTTACCCTCCAGGGCGGCTCATCGTCGACCGCCCCTTACAGCTTCCGCGTGCTCGATCCAAGTACCGCGACGGCGGTCACACCGGGAACACCAGTCAACACCGCCATCGACAACACCACCGGCATGCAGCTCTTCAGCTTCGACGCGCAGGCCGGCGAGAGCTACTACCTCGATGCCCTGCCTGGAGCAGTCACTGCCGGTTATGTGGTACCCAACTGGTCGCTGATCGATCCGCTGGGTCGCGTCGTGCTCGGCTGGCAGCAGATGGGTTCAGAGACTTACCAGTACGCCAACGGCACCTACGGCTATCAGTTCAACGGCTCCGGCGTCGACCTGGGCACGCTACTGGTCGGCGGCCGTTACACGCTGGTGCTGTCCAACTCCAATACTTCCAGCGGCACCTCGGCCAACGTCGCCTTCAATGTGGTGAAGCTGCCGGATAACCCACCGACCGTGCTGGATACGCTGGTCGTCACGCCTGCGCCCGACCTGACCGTCAACAGCGTCGCCATCACGCCGGCCGGCGCATTGGAGACCGGGCAGACCATCGATGTGCAATGGGTAGTCGAGAACCGCGGCGTGTTGCCGACCAACGGCAACTGGAACGACCGCATCCTCGTGCGCAACACGGCAACCGGTGCACTGCTGGCCGACGTGACCCTACCCTACGACGCCGGCGATGCTGCCAATGGCCCGATCGCGGTCGGCGATGCCCGTACTCGCCACGTGCAGTTGCGCCTGCCGGACGGTTCGGACGCCGCCGGCACACTCAGCATCACCGTGTTCACCGACTCCGACAACGTCATCCAGGAGAGCAACACCAGCGGCACCGGCGAGAGCAACAACACGGCAAGCGTCAACGTCGACGTTACGTTGGCGCCCTATGCCGACCTGACCGTGCAGAACTTCAGCCTGCAACCGGCTAGCGCCTTCCAGCCGGGGCAGACGGTGACCGCCAGTTGGACCACCAGCAACCTCGGCAACGTCAGCGTGGCGCAGCCATGGAGCGAAACGCTCGAGATACGCAATCTTTCCACCGGCAATGTGGTGGCTACGGTCAGCCTGCGCGACCTGCTCGACCAAGGAGCGCTTGCGGCCGGCACCAGTCGCCAGCGCACGCTCAACTTTGTATGGCCCACCGGTGTGGACGCTGCCGGCAATTTTGCCCTGCGCCTGACAGTCGACAGCCTCAACGAGATCGCCGAGGCAAACGGCCAAGGTACCGGCGAGAGCAACAACACCGCAGAGATCGATCAGGCAGTGGGCCCGGACCTGCAGATCATGAATCTGCAAGTGACGAATACCAGCGTCCAGGCCGGCGGTCTGGTAACCATCAGCTGGGAGGACTGGAACACCGGCACCAGCGCTACCGGCGCGGGCTTCAACGACCGTATCAAGATAAGCCGCGCCGACTCGGGCACGACCCTGCTCGACACCAGCATCCCCTATGACCCGGCTGCCCTGACCGATGGCGTGGTGAACGGGCCGATCGGACCGGGCGAGCATCGCCTGCGCAGCTTCACCTTCCGCCTGCCCGATGGCCTGCTTGGTACCGGCAACATTGGTATCACGGTAACGGCGGACCAGAACGCCGCCGGCATCGGCGTGTTGTACGAGACCAATCTCACCAACAATGCGGAGTACAACAATTCCGCCGCGACCGCCGTGGTCGCGACTGCGGTGCCCTATGCGGACCTGAAGGTGGGCAGCGTCAGCGCACCCGCCAACGGCATCGGCGGCCAACCGGTAAGCGTCAGCTGGACCGTCACCAATCGTGGCCAGGCGTCGACCAGCGATGGCTGGGACGACCAGATCGTATTCAGCAGGTATCCGCAGCTGGGCAATGCGAGTGACGTCGTGATCGGTACGGTCCGCCACAGCGGCGCACTGGCGGTGGGACAGAGCTACACCCAGACCGCCGTGGCCAACCTGCCGGTGGTCGGGGACGGCCAGTACTACATCTTCATCCGCAGTGACTCCGGCGACGAGGTGCTGGAGCCCGACACCCGCGCCGACAGCACCAGTGCCGCCAATACCATCACGGTGGCGGCGCCTTATGCCGATCTCGGCGTCACCGCCGTCTCCGCGCCCGCGACTGCGCTGAGCGGCGAGAACGTGCGCGTCAGCTG
The DNA here is from genome assembly GCF_042657005.1 of Rhodanobacter terrae. Classification (NCBI taxonomy): domain Bacteria; kingdom Pseudomonadati; phylum Pseudomonadota; class Gammaproteobacteria; order Lysobacterales; family Rhodanobacteraceae; genus Rhodanobacter; species Rhodanobacter terrae. Next base: position 28,132 of record NZ_JBHSNG010000026.1, on the reverse strand, counting down.
GACGGTGAACAACACCGGCAACGCCCCCACCGACCTGGCGCTGTGGAACGACCGCGTGGAGCTGTCGCTTACCGGCATGCCATCAGCCGATGACATCGTGCTGGCCGGCTCGGTCACTCGCGCAGGCATCCTGGCGGTGGGCGACAGCTATGTGGCTAGTGCCACGCTCACTCTGCCGCGCGATCTCACCGGCGATTACTACATCCTGGTGACCACTAACCTCAACAATCAGGTGGTCGAGAACGGCCGCACGTCGAACAACCTGCTGGCCAGCAGCGTACCGCTGCACATCGGTCTGGCGCCGGTGCCCAACCTGACTGTCGCCGACGTCAACGGCCCGACCGCCGCGCGACCGGGCGACAGCGTCAGCCTGAGCTATGTCGCGCACAACACCGGCAACGCCGACGCGACCGGCGTATGGCGCGATCGCATCTACCTGGACGAAGGCAACGGCAACCTGGTCGAGGTGGCCAACCAGTTCTACACCGACGGTCTGGCGGCGGGCGGCGCTGCCACGCGCACCGTCAGCTTCGCGTTGCCGGCCGGCATGCCCGAGGGCGTGTTCACCTGGGTCGTTCGCACCGACGCCGACAACACCGTCTACGAGCGCGACGGCGAAGGCGACAATCTGACCAGCGCCACTGGCACGGTTACCATCGCCCGCCCCGACCTCGCGGTCAGTTCGGTCAGTGGCCCCACCTTGCTGCTCTCCGGCAGCACGGCGCACGTGCAGTGGACCGTCGCGAACGTGGGCGGCGTGGCCAGCGGCAACTGGGTCGACCAGGTCTTCCTTTCGCACAACGGCGCGCTGCAGAAGGTGGCCGAAGTCGCGCGCAGCGGCCCGCTGGCGACCCATGGCAGCTATGACGCTTCCGCCGACGTCCAGCTGCCGCTGGATGCGAACGGCGAGTACGACATTGTCGTGGTCACCGATGCCACGCGCTTGCTGGACGATCACGCGTGGACCAACAACAGCGCCCAGCAGGCGCTGACCGTGCAGCTGGCGCCCTATGCCGATCTTGCGGTGGGCGCCGTGCAGGCGCCGGCCACGCTGATCGCCGACCCGGCCACGCTCGACGTGAGCTGGACGGTGACCAACGACGGTACCGGCGCGGGTACGGCCTCGCAGTGGGTGGACCGCGTGATCCTGTCCACCGACGGCCTGCTGGGCAACGGCGACGACCGTGTACTCGGTGAGGTGACCCGCAACGGCGCACTGGCCGCCGGCGCCAGCTACAACGGCAACCTCAGCGTGATGCTGCCGCCGGGTACCACCGGCCGCTACAAGCTGTTCGTGGTCACCGATGCCACCAGCCAGGTATTCCAGGATGGCGTAACGGCGAACGACAGCGTGATGCTGGATCACACTGTCGACGTGATGCCGCAGCCGTATGCCGACCTGCAGGTGCAATCGGTCACTACGCAGGGCAACGCGGCGAGCGGCCAGCCGCTCGCGATCAACTGGACCGTCGTCAACAACGGCATCGGCATCACCAGTACCGGCTCCTGGGGCGACAGCGTCGTGCTGAGCCGCGACGCCGCCGGCACGCAGGTCATCGCCAACCTGGGCCAGGAGCAGCACATCGGCGCGCTCGCCGTGGGCGACAGCTACAACGCGGGCATCACCGCCACGCTGCCGAACGGCATTCAAGGCAACTACTACATCGTCGTGCGTACCAACAGCGGCAGCAGCGCGTTCGAGTTCGTCTACGGCGGCAACAACACCAACAGCACGGCCGTGCCCGTCACCCTCTCGCCTTCGCCCGACCTGATCGTGCAGTCGATCGGCGTGCCCGCCAGTGCGCAGGAAGGTGGTCTGTTCGATGTGACCTGGTCGGTGATCAACCAGGGATCGGTGGCGGCAGGCGGTTCGTGGACCGACACGGTCACCCTGGTGCCGGTGTCGGGCACCGGTGCATCGATCGCGCTCGGCACTTTCAGCTACGTCGATGGCCTGGCCCCCGGCATCAGCTACACCCGCACCGAGGAAGTGCGCCTGCCACAGCGCATCCAGGGCCTGTACCGTGTCCAGATCGTCACCGATGCGAGTGGCGCGTTGTACGAATACGGCGTGGCCGCGCAAAACGATGCCATGTTGTCGAGCGATGCCACCGAGGTCAGCCTCAATCCACGTCCCGACCTGCAGGTCGGCGATGTCACGGCACCCGCGCATGTCACGGCCGGCACCTCGGCGGCGATCCAGTACGACATCATCAACGAGGGCTCGGCAGCCGCCAGCGGGCATTGGCAGGATGACGTCTACCTCTCGCTCGACGGCACCTTGAGCGGCGACGACGTGTTGCTCGGCCGCTACGACAACGCCAGCGCGCTGGCGCCAACGGAAAGCTATTCCAACGCTAGCGCGATGGTCGACATCCCGATCCAGTACCGCGGCGATGCGTACCTGATCGTGGTCGCCGACGGCAACTACCAGGTCGACGAATATCCGAACGACAACAACAACGCGAAGGCCGTGCATTTCTACATCGATCCGGTGCCATTCTCGGATCTCGTCGCCGGTAATGTGGCCGCGCCCGACCAGGCCTCGCACGGCTCGACCATCAACGTGCAGTACCAGGTCAGCAATCTCGGCAGTGCCACCACACAAGGTCTCACCGCCGCCGTGAACAGCTGGACCGATACGGTCTGGCTGTCCAGGGACAAGACCCGGCCCGATCCTTCGAAGGGCGACATCCTGCTTAGTTCGATCACCCATCAGGGCAACCTCGCGGTCGGCGACAGCTACCTCGGCAATACCCAGGTCACGTTGCCCGACAACGTTTTGAGCGGCCAGTACTACATCACCGTCTGGAGCGACACCTACAACGCGATTCTCGAAGACACGCTCGCCAGCAACATCAACCCCGACGATCCGAACCAGGTCGACAACAACAACTACAAGGCACGTCCGATCAGCGTGCTCGGCATCACCCCGCCCGATCTCGCGGTCACCCAGGTGAATGCGCCGCTGACGGCCGACGCGGCCGGAAACTACAGCTTCGGCTACACCGTGCAGAATCAGGGCGATGCGTTTTCGGGCCAATGGACCGATGCCGTATACGTCACCGACAACCCCGACCTCGACAAAGCCACGGACGTCTGGCTGGTCGGCAGCTATACGCAGCAGCGCTCGCTCGGCTACGGCCAGAGCTACTCGGTCGCGCAGACCGTCGCACTGGCACCCTCGGTCAAGGGCCGCTACATCGTGGTCAAGACGGACGTCAACGTACCGAGTTCGCCATCCGACAACGATGCCGGCGTCATCCACGAAGTCAGCGAGAGCAACAACAGCCTGTCCGCCGCTTCGGTCGTCACCGATCATCCGGCCGATCTGCAAGTCACCTCGGTCGTCACCCAACCGCAGAATTTCTCCGGCGAACCGACACCGATCACCTGGACCGTCACCAACCAGGGCGAAGCGGTATGGTCGGGTACCCAGGGCTGGATCGACTCGGTCTATATCAGCACCGATCCGACGTTCATCCCCAGCCGCGCCACCCTGCTCGGCGCCGTGACCCACTACAACACGAATGGTCTGGCCGCAGGCGCCAGCTACACCACCACGGCGAACTTCACCCTGCCGCCCGGCACCGATGGCACGTACTACATCTACGTGATCAGCGATGTGGAGCACCGGTCGGATTCGCTGGCCCCGAGCCCGTCGCGCACCAAGCCGCAAGATGAAATTCTCACCGGCAAACATACCAACGCTGAGGGTGCTTCCTGGTACCAGACCTCCGCGTACGAAGCGCTCCGCAACGACAACAACCTCGGTCAGGGCAGCCTCGCGATCACCTATCGCGAGCCGGACCTGCAGATCGGCAACATCAGCATTTCCGATCCGAACCCGAGCTCGGGCGAGGTGGTCACGGTCACCTGGACCGCCACCAATCAGGGCACCCGCGCCACGCGCACCAACGCCTGGAGCGATGGTGTGTATCTGTCGCGCGACAACTCGCTCGATCCCAGCGATTACCCGCTGATTCCTGGCGATTACTGGACCAATGCCGGTCGGGTCAAGTCGGTCGTACTGACCAACCCGGACGGCAGCCCGCGGTACCTGCAGCCCGGCGAGTCCTACACGGAATCGGCCACGTTCAGCCTGCCGCAATCGATCAGCGGCGATTTCCACATCATCGTGAAGACGGACACCTCGACCACCAGGGATCCGTACTACAGCACCGTCAGCACCATCCGTCCGGGTCTCGATGTCGTCACGGGTTCGGGTCCCGGCGCCGTGCTGGAGTTCCAGGACGAAGGCAACAACGTCGCCTCGATCGCGCTGCCGATCACGCTGGCAACACCGCCCGACCTGCAGGTCACGCAAGTCACTGCCCCGGTTTCTGTGACCGCGGGCCAGACCTTCAGTGTCGGCTACACGGTCGGCAATCTTGGCGGCGCCACGCCGAGCGACCAGAGCACGTGGCACGACCTGGTCTATCTGTCCAAAGACCGCAATCTCGATGTTACCCAGGATCACTACCTCGGTTACCTCGATCACAGCGGTGGTCTGAATGCCGGCGGCAGCTACGACGGCAGTTTCACCGTCACCGCGCCGAGCAATCTCGAAGGCGCGTATTACGTCTTCGTCATCACCGATCCCGCGCAGGCGTTCGGCAACGGCCCCTCAGGTCAGGTGCTCGAGTTCGGCAACGACAACAACAACGCGACCGCGGCCGCGCAGCCGATGTTGATCGAGACACCGCCGCCGGCTGATTTGCAGGTGTCCAACGTCACCGTACCCGCGGCGGCGAATGTCGGCGACAGCGTGCAGATCGGCTATACCGTCAGCAACAACTCGACCAACACCGCCCATGGCCAATGGACCGATGCGGTCTACCTGTCGAGCGACAATCAGTGGGATATCGGCGACATCCTGCTCGGCAAAGTCCAGCACAACGGCGATCTGGCGGGTGGCGGCAGCTATACCGCCAGCCTCACGGCAGCCCTGCCCGCATTGAAGGATGGCAGCTGGCGCATCATCGTGCGCACCGATCTCTACAACGAGGTCTACGAGGGCGATGTCACCTACACCGCCACAGGCCTCGACGTTGCGCCGGGCGAAGCGAACAACACCATCGCGTCAGCCAGCACGCTCAGCGTCAGCGTGCCTGCCCTCACCATCGCCAGCACCTTGTCGACCACCTTGTCGGCCGGCCAGACGCGCCTGTACAAGGTCAGTGTCGCCGCGGGCCAGACCCTGCGCGTGCTGCTCGATTCCGCCGCGACCAGCGGCAACAACGAGCTCTACATCCGCTACGGCGATATCCCGACCGGTTTCGCCTACGATGCCGCCTACACCGATGCCTCGGCGGCCGATCAGCAGGTCCTGATTCCGAGCACGCAGGCTGGCGATTACTACGTACTCGTCCGCGCCCGCGATGGCAGCAGCACGGCCGTGACGCTACGCGCCGACCTGATGCCGCTGGCGATCACCACGGTCACACCCGACACCGGCGGCGTCGGCGACGATGCCCATCGCTGGGTCACGCTGGATATCTATGGCGCCAGCTTCCAGGCCGGCGCGCTGGTCAAGCTGTCGCGCCCGGGCGTGTTCGAGGCCGAGCCCGAGCGCTGGCAGGTCATCGACGCGACGCATATCCGGGCGATCTTCGATACCCGCGATTTCCCGCTGGGCCTGTACGACGTCACGGTCAGCAACCCGAACGGCCAGAGCGTCACTGTGGCCGATCGCTACCTGGTCGAGCAAGGCATCCAGGACGACGTCACCATCGGCGTCGGCGGTCCACATACGCTGAACCCGGGCGACAGCGCCACCTATACCGTGTCGCTGCAAAGCCTGACCAACGTCAATACGCCGTATGTGCGTTTCGATGTCGGCGCGGTGGAGTTGGGCTACAACCAATACCTGCTCGATGGCCTCAACCTGCCCTACGCGCTGTTCGGTTCCAACGTCGGCGGTCAACCGCTGGGCAACATCGTCGATCCTTCCGGCACCACGCAAGACTACGGCGCCACGCCGACCGACGGCACCACGCGGCCGGACATCCCGTGGGCCTCGCTCGATGGCACCGAAAACACCCACGGCATCAATCTGGCGCCAGGCTACGCCGTCAACGTAGGCGACGGCGGTTTCGTCGGCATGACGTTCCGCCTGCAGACCTACCCGGGACTTACCGCGTGGATCAACCAGGACTTCGTCGGCCTGCGTCAGGCACTGTATGAACTCCATCCGGACTGGCAGGCGGAGGGTCTGCTCGACGGCGGCGTGCAGGATCTGAACAAGATCCAGGATGGCCTTGCGGCGACATTCCTCGATCCCGAACAGCGTCTTACCCAGCAGGAACAATTAGCCGAATCGTTCCAGTTCAACATCGCGGCCGCTGCAACCGCGCTGACCCGCGACGAATTCGTCGCGGAACAGACGACCTACGCCCTGAAACTGCGTGCCGCGATTCTCGCGGACAGCACGGCGTCGGTAACGCTCAAGGTGCTGGCCGCCGATGCCAGCCAGTGGACGCAAGGCTGGCTCGCCGCACTCACGGCCTCCGGCCTGCTGCAACCGGCCGACCAGGCACCGGCGATCACCGCCGACCCGCAAGTCATCAGCCTGAATGCGACGCTTGCCGCCGGTATCCTGCTCGGCAAGGGCGGTGACAGCTATCGCACCCAGGCCAGCCTGCTCGGATTCTTCCAGCAGGTGCAGACCTGGTACGGCGATACCGCCGCCTATGCAGGCGATCCCGGTGCGGCGACCTCGCCGATCGATCATTACGAAGTGCGCACCGATGACCAGGGCGACTACGTCCTGAGCCCAGTGCCCTCGCTGGCCAACCCCGCCGACTACGATCAGAACGCCGCCAGCGCCACCCAGTTCGAGAATTTCCGCGTCTTCGTGGGCGGCCAGGCGGAACTGGAATACCTGCGCTCCATCGGCGTGCTGGACAGCAACTTCCAGCCCGTGCCCGGCAAGGCGCTCAATCTCGCCCAGTACCTGCAGATGACGGCGCAGAACAACGCCGCCACCCAGGGCGCCATCAGCGTCAGCGGTCCACAAGGCACGGCCTACGCGGCCGACGGCAGCGTCTATGTGCCGGCCGCGACCCCGCTGCCCTACACCGTCTCCTTCAGCAATCCGACCGGCCAGGGCGTCGATCAGATCCGCATCGTGTCGCAGCTCGACGCCAACCTCGATCCGCGCTCAGTACGTCTGGGCGATCTCAAGATCGGCGACATCAACATCCATGTGCCGACCGACCGCGCCAATTTCCAGGGCGACTTCGATTTCACCGGCAGCAAGGGTTTCATCCTGCGCGTCAGTGCCGGCATCGACGTCGCCTCGCATACCTTGACCTGGCTGCTGCAGGCGATCGATCCGAACACCGGCGAAGTGATGCAGAGCGCGTTGCGCGGCCTGCTGGCACCGGCCACCGACGGAAGTACCAGTGCCCCGTTGACCGGTTTCGTCAGCTATACGGCCACCACCGCGGCCACGGCAGTTTCCGGCGCCACGATCTCCACCAGCGCCCGGATATTGTTCGACAACACTCCGCCGATCGACAGCGGCACCATCCACCAGACGCTCGATGCCACACCGCCGAAAACCACGGTGGCCGTGACGGCGCTCGGCGCCGACGCGCAAGGTGCGCCCACCTATCAGGTGCAATGGAACGCGGTCGATGATGCCAGCGGCATCCGCTTCGTCACCGTGTACGTCGCGACCGATGGCGGCGATTTCATGATCTGGCGGCGCCAGGTCGATCCCGCCACCACGCAGGATGTCTTTACCGGCGCTGCCGGTCACACTTACCAGTTCCTCGCCGTCGCTACCGACGCGGCCGGCAACCGCGAAGCGGCGCTGGTCGCCAATGCTGTGCTGCCCGACGACGGTGCCCGCCAGGCTGTGTTGAACGGCCTGGGCGTCACTGAAACGGTCGACCAGACCGCCACGGTTCCGGCAGCTGCCGAAGGTCGCAGCTATCCGGCCAACGTGCTGTTCAACCAGGCGACGCAGGCATTGCCGGGCCAGGTGGCCACGGTCGGCGCGGGCGACTTGCAAAGCGTGCTCGCACCGTTTGCCACGCGCAGTTTCGCCGATGGCTTCAGCGGCAGCGAAGGCGACATCGGCGCGCTTGCCATGGTCACCCTCGCCGATGGTTCGGTGCTGGTCAGCGCCGGCACCGATCGCAACGAGGTTTTCCAATACACCAAGAATGGTGGTCACAGCGTCACGCCGCTGTTCACCCTCGACGCGCCGATACTCGACATGGCCGTCGACGCGCTCGGCCAGTTGTGGGTCATGACTGGCGACGAGCTGCTCCAGGTCGACCCGACCTCGGGCGCGATCCTGCGCGACATGCGCGGGCCCGATGGCCAGCCGCTCACGCATGCCCTGGCCATCCAGCCAACGACCGGCGACATCTACGTCTCCACCGCCACCGGCGTCGACATTTTCAACCCCGCCGCAACTGACCCGAACGTCGCCTGGCAGCACTTCAGTGCCCAACGTGTCGACTCGCTGGCCTTCGGCCCGGATGGGCGCCTGTGGGGAACGGTCTATAGCGGCAGTCACATCACCGCCGCCGACCCCAACGGCAGCACCAACATCGTCAGCTTCCCGATGAGCGGTTCGACCATCGGCCGCGCCGAACTCGAGTACACCTTGAGCGGCACGATCGACGGTATCGCCTTCGGCCGAGTCGGCACACCGCTCGATGGCCTGTTGTTCGTTTCGGGCGGATTGCCCCAGCACGTCAACGACGATGGCATCGCCGATGCGACGCACGGCTCGACCGTGCGGATGATCGAACTCGCCACCAAACGCGTGTTGCAGCTCGCCACCGGCGGCACCGAAGGCGAGCGCATCCTCACCACGGCCGATGGCCGCATCCTGGTCGCCGGCACTAACCATGTCGACGAGATCGCGCCGGCGCACGCGCCGACGGTGCTTGCCGTCAGCGTACCGAACGGTGCGCTCATGCCGCTGCCGCTCAACCAGATCGCAGTGGTGTTCGATCAGGACATCTGGCTCGGTGCCGACGGCACCGGCGACGTCACCGATCCCGCCAGCGTGCTCGATCCGGCCAACTTCACCCTGACCGCGCTGGGCGATACCAGCGGTCGCGTGATCCATCCGGCCGGCATCCGCTGGGACGCGACCACCCGCACCGCCTACCTCGACGTCACCGGCCTGCCGCCGGGCCAGTGGCAGCTGGACGTCGGCGCCAATCTGCGCAGCGCGACTCAGATCCGCCTGGGTCAGGATTACATCAGCACCTTCACCGCCCTGCTCGACATGAGCAGCCAGATCAAGCTCACCTTCACCGACACGCGGCTCGATCACAATACCGGTGCGGTCAGCTACGACGTCAGCCTGACCAACATCGGCACCGATGATCTGAACGGCCCGCTGATGCTGTTGCTCGATCCCGGCCAGTACTTCGGCAACCTGATTCCGGGCGCGACGCAGGGCACCGGCGACCAGTCCGGCCTGTGGGTCCTCGACCTCACCAGTGCGTTGCAGACGCTCGGCGGCAAGCTCGCCGTCGGCGCCACGCTGACCAACCAGACCGTCACCGTATTGCCGGCGTCCGCGCTGACCCAGGCCGGCATGGCAACGGCCGTCAAGTTCGACTTCGCCCATGGTGTCTATGCCATGCCGCAGGCGAATGTGCCGCCGACGCTGGCGATCACCGCGTCCGCCGATCCTGCCGACGCCACAGGCACGTCGACCGCTCCGGTCGCCGATACCGTCAGCGCCAGCGATCCGACGACCTTCGCTGCCGGCGCCACGATCGGCAGCGCCTGGACCGGCTCGCTTACCGCGACCGACAGCGACGGTACCCAGTTCTTCTGGGAGCTGCTGCAGGCACCGGCCGGCCTCGTGCTCACCACTGCACCGGGCTACACCACCGCGGCAGATGGCAGCTATCAGGCCACGGCCACGCTGGCGTGGACCCCCGGCGCCCGTGCCGCCGCCGACAGCACGATCGTCGTGCGCGTCTACGACAGCCGCGGCGGCAGCGATACCGAGACCTTCCACATCCCGGTCGCCAACGGCAACGTGGCTCCCGTCATCGGCGCGATCGACAACCTGACCCTGACCGAAGGGCAGACGCTGTCGTTGCCGCTGACGGCCTCCGATGCCAACGGCGATCCGATCACGCTCACCGTGCGCAACCTGCCGGCCGGCGCCAGCTTCGATGCCCGCACCGGCAAGCTGACCTGGATGCCCGGCTACGATCAGGCCGGCACCTACAACGGCGTCACCATCGTCGCCAGCGACGGCGTGGCCACGGTCACCGAGCAGTTCAATATCACCGTCACGCAGGGCTACGCCCAGCCTGTCTTGCTGCCGGTCGCCACGCAGACCCTGCGCGAAGGCGACGCCTTCGGCCTGCAACTCGGCGGCTCCATGCCGGGCGGCCTCAAACAGGCCGACGGCACCAGCATCAAGCTCAGCTACGCGGCGGCGTGGCTGCCGGGTGGCGCCAGCCTCGATGCGGACACCGGCTGGTTCAGCTGGACGCCGGGTTACAACCAGCACGGCAACTACGCTGTGCCGGTCGTACTCACGGCCACCTATACCCCGGCCGACGGCAGCGATCCGGTCACGACATCGGTCACCCGGACAGTGAACCTCAGCGTGCTGAATGCCAATGGCGCGCCCCAGTTCGACACCAACCTGGGCGACGCCTGGAACCTCCTCGAAGGCCAGTCGCTGGCGATCAGCGTGTTCGCCTTCGACCCGGATAATCCGACGTATGCACCCAAGATCCGTCTTGCGCCCGGAGCCACTCCGGTGTCGCCCGACGGCAGCGACACACCCGCCACGGTCACGTACCAGGTGCTCGGCCTGCCGGCCGGCGCCGTGTTCGATCCCGACACCTTGCAGATCGACTGGACGCCGGGCTACGCCCAGGCCGGCACCTACCACGTCACCGTCATCGCGACCGACGATGGCGACGGCACCGGCACGCCGGCGACCAGCCAGGTCGTCATCCCGATCGTGGTCGCCAACACCAACCGCGCACCGCAGATCGGCGACATCAGCAACGCCGTGGTCGACAAGGGCGCGACCCTCGACATCCCCGTCAGCGTCAGCGACATCGACGGCAACCCGATCACCCTGACGTTCTCCGGCCTGCCCCGCTTTGCGACCTACACCCAAGATCCGTCCAGCGGCAACGGCTTGGTCACGGGCGTCATCCACTTCGCGCCGGGCGACAACGATCGCGGCGACTACGCTATTACCGTCACCGCGAACGACAACGGCGACGGCAACGTCAATCAGATCCTGTCGCAGTCCAAGAGCTTCGTGCTTACCGCGCGTAGCACCAGCGAACCGCCGGTCATCGCCGTGCCTACCCAGGTGGTGGCCGTGGTGGGCCAGGCCTTCAGCCTGCCGATCAACGTCACCGACGCCGACCAGGATGCGTTGCACTACAGCATCGACGGCCTGCCGATCAACGCCACGCTGACTCCGCTGGCCACCTACGGCCAGGCCCTGCTGAGCTGGACACCGACCGCCGACGACATCGGCAATCACGACCTGGTGCTGACCGTCAGCGACAGCGGCCTGCCGCCGCAGAATCAAGGCTATACCAACCCTGCCGACCCGGTACCGAACGTGGTGACGCGCACGATCCGCGTCGTCGTGCGTGCCAGCGACACCGCCCCGGTCGTACTCGGCCTGCAGGCCAATGGCACGGCCCTCACCGACAGCGGCAGCAGCGATGCGATCACCGTGAACGGCATCGAGGGCGTGCCGTTCAAGCTCGACGTGTTCGCCAACGACGCCGAAAGCGATGTCATCAGCTGGACCACCAGCGGCCTGCCCGCCGGCATGACGCTCAGCGTTCCCGCCGCCGGCAACGGCAATCAGGCGACCCTGGCCTGGACGCCCAACCTGTTCGCCGCCCAGGCCGACAACGTCGGCGGCAGCTCGCCCGGCACCTACCGCTTCACTGTGACCGGCAGCGACGGCAGCGCCAGCTTCACACGCACGTTCGAACTGCATGTCGCCAACGTCAACCAGGCGCCGGTGATCCTGCCGATGCCGCTGCAGCTGGTGAACGAGGGCAACACACTCGGCTTCACGATGCAGGCGGTCGATCCCGATGGCACCCCCGTCCAGACCAGCCTGGTCTATGACGCCAACACGCCGGCCGGGGTGAGCTACGACGCCAACACCGGTTACTTCGAGTGGACCCCGGGCTACAACGTGGTCGACAACGCGACCGACGGCAGCCGCGATTTCACCTTCACCTTCCGCGGCACCGACGGCCAGGCAGTCGTGACGCAAACCGTCAACGTGCGCGTGTTCGATGTCGACCGCGCGCCGACCCTGGCAGTCAGCCAGCATGCCGTGACGGTGGGCAGCACGTTGACCCTGCCGGTCCAGTTCGGCGGTAACGCCAACAGCCACGGCATCGTGGTCAACGATCCCGATGGCACGACCCAGACGCAAGCCTTGAGCGTCAGCTTCAGCGGATTGCCGGAAGGCGCCGTCTATAACGCCCAGACCCAGTCGCTGAGCTGGACGCCGGGACCGGCCCAGGTCGGCGACTTCGCCATCACCGCCATCGTCAGCGACGGCATCAAGACCACCACGCGCACCTTTACCGTGCGCTCGGTCGCGGACGCGGCAAGCAACGCACCGGACATCCTGGTCGATCTGCTGCCAAGCACGCCCGCCCTGCCCGGACAGAGCGTCACCGCCACGGTGCGCGCCAGCGCGTTCAGTGCAATGGCCGGCATCACGGTCGAAGTCAGTTCCGATGACGGCGCCACCTGGAACACGGTCGCACTCGACAGTGTGGGACGCCTCAAGCTGGTGCCCACGGCACCAGGCCTGATCCAGATCCGCGTGACGGCCACCGACAGCGACGGCTTCAGCGCGAGCAAGATCAGTACGATCCGCGTCAAGGACCCGGCCGACACCCAGGCGCCGCAACTCGGCTGGGCCGGTGCGCTGCAAAACGCCACCGTCGCCACATCACCCGTCGAAGTCGACAGCGTGACCTCGCTTGTCGCCACCATCGGCGAACAGCAGTTGATGGGCTACACCCTGGCCATCGCTCCGATCAGTGGCGGCGCGTCGCAGATGCTGTCCCAGCAGAGTTTCGATGCCGCAACGCTCGATCAGGCAACGACCACACTCGTCAGCCTCGATCCGACCGCCTTCGCCAACGGGGTGTATCAGGTGCGCCTCACCGCCACCGACCTCGCCGGCCGCAGCAGCGAGATCGATGCCCGGATCGTCATCGACACCACGCAGAAATCCTACGCGCAAACACAAGTCACCGATGCGGTCTACACGCTGGGCGGTCACGACTTCGCCCTGACACGGTCACTCGATACGAACGCCAACGCCGACTTCGGCAACTGGCGCATCGCCGGTCTCGATACCTACTTGACCACCGACCAGGGGACCAACACGGCCAGCGGCGCGATCGCGCCGTGGACGGTCGGCGCCCGCGTCTGGCTGCAGATGCCGGCCAGCCTCGGTACGCCGGATGCCGCCACGCAGTTCCTGCGTTTCACCCTGGGCACGACCACCGAGACGCTGGGCGCACCCGGCGCACCCTCGGTCGATCATCCGACCTTTGCCAGCGATGCCGGCTGGACGCTGACCGCCCATAGCGGCGACAGCGACGATGCCACCGAAGCACTCACACGCCAGGGCAACCACCTCTACGACGCCAGCACCGGCCTGCCCTGGGTACCGACCCGCTACACTTTGACCGACCCCGATGGCACCCGCTACGACCTCGACGCGCAAGGCAAGGTCACCGCCGTCCACTATGCCGACGGCACGCAGTGGCTGGTCTCCGACGCCGGCATCACGCTGGTCGGCGGCGACAGCACGGCGCGCATCAGCTGGGTTCGCGATGCGCACGGCCGCATCGTCAGCAGTGTCGGCCCGCAGGCGAACGGCACCGCCGCGATCGCCTATCAGTACGACGCCGCCAACCGCCTTGTGCTGGTGCGCACCCTCGACAGCAGCGACTACGGCACGCCGTACGGCTACGACGACACCGGAAAACCGTTCAGCGACGTCATCACCGCCAACCTGGGCGCCGCCGTCAACTGGATCGGCGGGGCGAGCACAGCCAACAGCTGGTCCGACAGCCTCGTCGCCGGCCAGACCACGACCCTCGCCTTCACGCTGCGCGACAGCGAACTGGCCTCCACCGTCAAGGTTCCAGGCGCCCAGGGCGCGGTCATCATCGCGATCCAGAGCCGGTTCAGCGACGCGCAGAGTGCGCTCACCGTCACCGGCGGCACCGTCGTCGGCACCACCTTGCACGACGGCGTGCTCACAACCCTGGTGCGCATGACCGAGGCCGGCCTCAAGCTGCTGCGCCTCACCGGCACCGGCACCGCGACCGTCAACGTCAGCATCGCCGGCGACCTCAACCACGACGGCGTCGTCGACGGCGCCGACAGCGCCGCGTTCGAGCAGGATGCCGCTGCCTCGAACCTCGCTGCCGACCTCAACGGCGATGGGCTGGTCAACGCCACCGACCGCCAGATCCTCTACGCCAACTACGGCTGGAAGACCAACCTGCCGCCAGTCGCCAGCACCACGGCCCCGACCGTACTCACCCACACCGACCTCGGTGTCAGCGTCTCGCTCGCCAGCCTCGCCACGGACAACGAAGGCGACGCCACCTATTGGCGCATCGTCGGCGCCACGCATGGCACCGCCAAGCTCGGCAGCGATGGCAAGTCGCTGGTGTTCACGCCGGACGCGGGCTACTCGGGCGCGGCCACCATTACGGTGCAGGCCGATGATGGTTATGCTGCCGGTGCGCCAATTACCCTTACCGTTAACGTCAGCGCCGCCAAGCTCACCGCCATCCACATCCAGCCGCTCCCCGACCTTGCTCCCGGCCAGGTCGTGCCGGTCACGGCGACGGTGGATTTCGAAGACCAGGCGGGCGTCGACGTCAGCTCAGACCCAGGCTACCTGCACGTTGCCCTCGCCGATCTCTCAGGCATGGGGCCGGTAAGTACCGCCCCAATCGGCATCGACGATGCCCGCGACATCCTCACCTCCACTGGCCCCGGGGCCGCACTGATCACGGTCAGCCATACCGATGAGAGCGGCCACCTGGTGCAAGCGGTACAAGCGATCAACGTCGCGCCGGCCAATGATGCTGGGTACGGGAACGGGGCTGCTCTCGAGCTGTCTATCGTCCAGCCGGACGTCTATCCCAACACCTTGTCATTGCCCGTGGACGGCACCCGCCAGCTGGATGTGCATGCCACCGATCCTGATAGCGGTGCGGTGATCGACATCAGCCAACCGAACCCCGATGCGACCAGCGGCACACGCTATATCTCCAGTGACGACAGCATCGCCAGTGTCAGCGCTACGGGGCTGATCACCGCGCACGGCGAGGGCCTGGTGACGATTTCGGTGGTGTACCTGCGCAGCGAACTGGACACCGACGGTAGCGTCATCATGCAGACCATCGCCCAGGGCGACGTCGTCCTCCACGTGGATGCCGCTCAGGTCACCGATGACGACCCGGCCACTGCGGCACCAGCCAAAGTCGAGGTGTCTGCGGCACAAGGCGGTGTCGTCAGCGATACCACCGGCGAAACCGTCATGGTCGGCGCCGGGGTGCTGGCCCATGACACCCCGGTCGTCATCCGCCGCATCGACCTGGCAAATCTCGCTGCCGTGACCGGCATGACGGCACCGGCGCCCGGTGTACTTGAGGCCCTCGGCGCATTCCATCTGGACGTCGGCGACAACGAGACGGGCTATCCACTGCAGGCCGCTATTCCGACGCAGGCGGGCGCGGCGCAGCCGGGTGATGAAGTCCTGTTCCTGCGCAAGGGTACGGTGATGATGCCCGACGGCAGCGACCAGCCCACGTGGTGGCTGGTCGACAACGGGCACGTGGGTGCCGATGGCATCGCGCGCACGGCCAGCCCGCCGTTTGGTGGACTGGCTGCATCCGGCGACTATGTGGTAGTCCGTGCGCTGCCGGGGGTGATCTCGGGCAATGTGGCGCTGGACATCGGCGTGGGCGATTGGGTCATGTTCACGGGCCTGGGCATCACGCTTGGCGGCGGTGTAGGTGGCGCGATCGTTGGCGATGCGATGGCCAGCATCCTGGCGACGCAGGCCTCGGGCCTCTCCCTGGGCGGCTACCATTTCGGGATCCCGCGCTTCGCAAACATCCCGACGCCCCAAGTGCAGCCCGGCGATACCGTCGACGTGGATGTCACCGCGGCCCTGCCCCCCATCGTGACGCCAGATGGTCTGGTTACCGTCCCTAATCTCACCGGCGCGAGCTACGACGTGAACAGCCACCAGCTGACGTTCCAAGCCGAAGGGATGAGCCCATCTGCATTCCCGGGCAAAGTCAGTTTGCAGGTGATCATCAACGGGTCCCCCACCGACGTGATGACCGTACCGGCCGGCACTACGAGCTTCAGCGTTGACCTCGGCACCAGTCTCAAGGATACCGCCGGCCAAAACATTCCCGACCTTGCTGACACTGCTATTGGCAACCTGCGCTGGCGATTGGTACGCGAGATATCCACGCAAACGGGGACCAGCTCGGGCGGGCGCTCCAACAGCGTCCCCAAGGAATACGCCGGCGCCACTGTTAGCGTCCAATCCAAGACGGGGATAGCAGCAATAGTCAATCGCACCAGTGTTGACTTTGTGCGCGAAGGAGAAATCGTTGCCAACACCAGCCTGGTCGATCAACTGAGTGAGTCGACGCTGGACAGCTATGTGTATGGCACCAAGGTCCAGCCGATCGCCTTCTCCAGCGATATGAGTCGTGCTTACGTCGGCGGCAGAGGCAAGGTCTATGTGATTGACCTCGTCACCTTCCGTCGACTGGACGACATCGTCATCCCAGGCGGAGCCGACGCCGACGTCACCAGTTTGGCCACTTCAGGCAATCATCTGTTTATTGGCGAGGGCAGCGACTACGGCGCAGGCGCGGGCCATTACCAGCTTCTGGTGATGGACACCAACCCCGGTGACCCCACCTACAACAAGCTGATCGCGGTCCAGGTGGCTGGTCTGGATGCCTCCCCGCACGGCATCTCCGGTATGGCCGCCGCGCCCGACGGCAGTGCGCTGGTCATTGGCGTACCCGTGGCATTCAAGGGCTTCAGCGCAACGCCGAACGCGCCGCGCGGCAACGTACTGGTGCTGGATCTGAAGAGTCTTAACTTCGCCACCGGCGTCCTTAAAAGTCCGGCTACGCCAGTCGCGCTGCCCGACGACGGCCTTAGCGGCAAGTCCCCACAGACCATCACGGCGACCGACGATCCCAACCACTTCCTGGTTTCCAATATCGCCGACTACAACCGCGGCTTGTCCACGCTGACGCTGACCCGCGGACAGGATGGCCACATCACGAAGGCGACCATGGCCGCCATCGACTTGTCACAACCCGCAAGCGCCATCACAGGTGATCGTCTGGATATCCAGCGTGCCCAGAGCGCCGTGCTGGTCACCGTCGATGGCGTTCAATACGCCATCGTCTCGGACGACAACTACAATTTCGAGGATCCGTATTGGAAGGCGATGTTCGAGGCACCGGACTTCCTTTACCCGCCGTTTGGGCCACCTATCCCGTTCGGCGGCAGCGCCAGCGCACGTCATGTGAACGTGGGCGGCAAGCTCGGCATCGTCAAGGATCCCTTCGGCAGCAACCCGGAGTACCTGGGCGCAACCGTACCGTTGGATGGCTACGGCATTGTCGACCTGAGCCTGTCACAGGACGGCCAAGTGCTGCTTGGCCAGTTCCAGGGCATGTTCAGTACGACGGATCAATCGCATACACAGCCAAACCAGAACGTCGCCTGGAACGTCGCTGAACTGATCAAGGCGGCGATTAATCCCCAACGCCAGGATGAGCGCCTGTCGCAACACATCGTGCTGCCGGATGACGCGCTCCAACAGATCAAGACTCCCAGCCACCAGGACAATAATCTGGGGGCACCGGTGGGGACGGCCACGGAACCCAACCAGATCCGCGTGCAGGCGGTCGGCAACATGGGCGACGTCATTGGCGTCGACCTGCGCGAACTTGCCGCAAGAACACTCTTGCTCAAGGAAGGAAAGATTACCCAGGCCGTCTACGACACGCCTTGGCTCAAACTGTCGGATCAAGACCACAACGCCATCAAGACTCGTATGGACGAGTTGACTGACTTCAGCTTGCCGCCCGGGGAGGTCGAACAACTGGCTGCGAACGCCGGCTTGAAGCTCGTGACCAAGGCCGGGGATCCAAGTGCGCCGCTCTCGATGGCCTTTGACCAGACCACTGGCGACCCGTCGCTATTCACGGCAGATGACGGCTTCGCGCATTCCGGCATCCTCTACTTCGTACCCAACATCACGGCCGAAGATGAAAAGGCGCTGCGAGCAGGCCAAACCCTGACCGACAAGGTGCTGACGGGGCTCGCCTTCACGTACAAGGACAAGGGTACGTTGCGTCCCGACGCAATTCAGACAGGCAATGCCACCGTCATCGCCAAAGACTACGCCACCTCGCCCAATCTCTTCTTCGGCGATCGCCCGCTGGATGATCCGGGCTATAGCAAATTCGAGCTTTCGAATATCAGTAACGTGGGGAATGACGGCCCTACCAATCCGACCGATGCCCAAACACTCGATGTTTGGAAGGTGGAGCAGCGGCTGCGCTACCTTGGCTTTGGCCCGTCCACCATCCATGGCCAGGAAACCAACGAGATCAAGGTCGACGGCAAGCTCAGCCAGGGTGAAATCGATGACCTGCGGCAGTTCAACGAAATTGTTCTAGGGGAAACCGACTATTCGGATGGCAGCTCGAGCACCAAGGTAGGGAAGAAGACCATTACCTTCCCCAAGCTGAACTTCAATCTGACTGCCAACGATGTTGAGTGGCTCAATGCATACAACGCGCCGCACTGGATGACGATCCAACCCGACACCATCGACGCGAGCGGCAAGGTCATAAAGGCCGGCGATTCGAAACTCAACGACTGGGTTCTGGATCCGCGGTACAAGGGCGCCACTATGGGCACCAGTTGGGTCTACGACATGATGCTGGCCAGCCAGGCGAACAACAAGACGACGGCTGGCAAGTTCAAGGACACACTGTGGTATGCGGGCACCAACAGCCTTGGCAATCGCCTGAACCTTGGCATCAATACCAATTACGTTTCGGCTGGAAACCAGAAGTCCATTGATGGCAATGAGTGGCTTTATGGAATGGTATCGCCGACGAGTATTGATCTGCAGTCAGGCGCGTTCGGCCCCCAAAACGCATATGGTGGAACCACTGCTGATGGGAATGCTGCCCTCGGCTCCCTGGCAAGGCTCAAGTACGATGCTGAACAATACAACACGCTCAAGGGGCAAACGAACGAGACATGGGACGTGAACATCGCTGCGCAATTCGCGGATCTATTGCAGGATCCTGTTCGCGGTGGAAGCCAGAGCGCTAACAATGAAGGTGACGTGCTGAAGGACTTCATGACCGTCTACGGAGCGTCTCAGCATCCTAATGAACCGACTGCAGGCCTGATCGACGCAAGCAACATAATCATGGGTGGGCCTAATGCGGACGGGACATTCCTTCAAAACTGGGTGAAACAATTCGAGGGGAGCGAACAAGGATATGTTTTAAATAAATCGCTTCGCGCGGCGCAAATACAAAGTCTTCTCAGTACTTCGTCTCTTGATGGTGCGCGGGTAAGTGAGGATCTGCTGATCGCCATCGGCGTGTCACCGACAATAGCGAACGATTGGGTCGACGTGTTGAATGACGTCATGGCACGGGCGGATATCAATACCCCTGATCGTGTCGCCACGTTCCTAGCCAACATCATGCAGGAAACTGCACAACTGACCAAGCTAACCGAGATAGGCGGCGATGCCTATTGGAGACGGACATACGACGGACGTCTTGGAAATAGGTCGGGGACAGATGATTACAAGAATTTTCGTGGTCGTGGCTTGCTACACCTTACGGGGCGGAACAACTATGAAATCGCCACCGTCGGGTACGAGTGGCGCAATGGTCATTCAGCTCCCAATACGAGCCTGAACCAATGGCTCGGTACCCAGGAGGCGGCGACGCTTGTCAGCGTCACCAAGGCGGCAAACGGAAATCAATTGACCGTCACCGGGACCACGCATCCCGGATGGTCTGTGTTCTTGGAGTTTCCAGCGGATGGATCGCATCCAGCGCAGTACATGGATCCGGTGGTGGCAGATGGTTCAGGGAATTTCACCGTCACCTGGGCAGGGGATGGTCGAAACGCCCCGACTCAGAACCTGATCACGGCGATCGCGGTTAAGTACGACTTGGTGACGCACCCGGAACTGCTATCGGACCTATCAACGGTGACAGGAAAGACACTGGCGGCCGAATCGGGCGCGTGGTTTTGGCGATTCTCCTCTGTGTCGGGATCCGTCAGCAAGAATACGTGGGACGGGAACAACCGATCCGACAACCTCGGGTTCGATGGCGCCTGGAGCAAGATCAATAGCGCAGAGGCTAGAAATCTTCCGAGTCAGCACACAGATCGCTCGAATTACTATATTGAGAGTCATCTACTGCTGGAGAACGGAAATTTTTACGGCAATATTCGCGACACCTTGGGTTTGTTTGGGTTGAGCACAAGGTCTGCGGTGGGCTACAACACACAGATCGGTTTCAATATAAAGACACCTCAATTGAAGGAAATTGGTGGAGGTACTGAGCATGACCTTCTTGCATCTACCGCGGACGTAAGTACAGACACCCAGTCCACGGGCTACAACAACAGCGATAATAAGGAGTTGAACACAATGTTCGCGACGCCTCCTGTAAATATCCAAACTGCACCAGCTACCGCAGCAACCAGTGTCAGCCATGCCACCAGTACAGTCGACAAGACTACGATACTGGGTGTTTGTCGCTTTGTAACGGACGCCTCCGCAAGAGGAGGACAATTTCCCGGCTACCCAATGAGTGTGTCGGGCTATTTGATTGGTGCTGTCCCACAGAAATTCCAGGGGGACTTCAGGGAGACAACCTGGGGAGGTGGCTGGATTTACAACACGAAAATTCAAGTTCTTGAGGAACCGCAACACGGTGAACTGGAACGCTCAGCGCATAACCCTGGTGATCTTGTCTACTACCCGGCGAACGGATATATCGGCAAGGATCGCGTTGTGGTGCTGGCGACGAACACACTGCCCGATGGAAGCCCTGTTAGCGCGAAGCTGATATTTTTTCTAAATGTCATACCAATTAAGAAGATCCCAATTGGTGGCGGCGGGCAATATGTCCAATCCAATACGCACTATTGCCCGACTGGAAAGGAGACTTGGACGATTTCCACCGCACCTAGCGGAAAGGCTAGCAATTACTCACAGCCTCAAGGGTCGTTGCAATTCGCATCTCCCAGCTTAAACGTCGTCTATGGGGATTTGCCTGGATTTGCGGTGGGCGAGGAAGAATCTTTCGGAGGGTCGGTGTCAATTACCCTGGACACCAACGCCGCCGGTTACGGCTGGTTCGTGGGTTCGACGCCAGCCGACAACACCGAATTCCTGCCCACATCTAATCCCAACGAATGGGTGGCCAAGGTTGGCAGCCCCGCTTACGGCAAGATGGATCTGTACACCGTGCTGCTTCACGAGTACGGCCATGCGCTGGGGCTGGACCACAGTCCGGATGGCCATGACTTCATGGCCGCGACTCTGCAACCGGGCGTGCGGCACGTGCTGTCCGAGGCCGACCTTGCGGCGATTGCCCAACTGGCCGGCCTGCCGGCGCCCGATCCGGGCCCGCCGCTACCGGGACTGCCTTACGACTTGTCGCTGATGGCGCTGATGCTCCGTCGCAAGCAGGCCGGGGACGGCACGTTGGCGGAGGCGGGATCGAACAACACGCTGGGTACGCTTGCGCCGCATTACGACGTGGTGACCAATCCGACCCTCACCAACGGCGACTTCAACGGCACGACCGGCTGGACAACGTCCGGCGATGTAACCGTGGCCAATGGTTCAGCCTTGCTCAGTGAATCGAACGACAGCCAGACTCGTATCAACCAGGTCTTCACCGTCGGCGCCAATGACCGCTTCCTGCGCTTCACCGTGTCCGGCATCAACTTGCAGAACCCCGGCAACGGTCCCCAGGATGCCTTCGAAGTCGCCCTGCTCGACGCCAGCACCGGCCAGTCGCTGGAAGCGCCGATCGCGCTGTCGAACACCGATGATTTCCTCAACTTGCAGGGCGATGGCTCGTCGTTCCTGTCGTCGGGCGTCACTTCGTTTGCCAACGCCGACGGCAGCCGTACCTACCTCGTCGATCTGCGCGGGATCGCCGCGGGCACGGCGGTCAACCTGTCGTTCGACCTGATCGGTTTTGGTGCGACGGGCAGCCAGGTCACCGTGCGTGATCTGCATGTAGGCCTGCCAGAAACTTTCGACGATGTGGTCTCCAGCGCTGAAGACACGCCAGTCGCCATCGCCGCGCTGGCCAACGATGTAGCGGCCAATCAACCGGGCTTCGTGCCAGTCGTGGTCAATGGCCCCGCCCACGGCCAGGTCACAGTCAACGCCGACGGCACCTTCGGCTACACCCCCGACAAGGACTACAACGGCACCGACAGCTTTACCTACAAGCTCAGCGATGGGCAGCTCGATTCCAACGTCTCCACCGTCAGCCTCACCATCACCCCGGTCAATGATCCGCCCGTCGCCGGCGACGTGGTGCAGAACACGCTCGAAGACGCGCCGCTGGTCATCGACCTGCTGGCCCACGCCTACGACGTGGACAGCCCCACGCTGACCCCACGGATCGTGGATGGCCCGGCTCACGGACAGGTCACAACCAACGCCGATGGCGCCTATACCTATACGCCGGACGCGAATTTCAACGGCACCGACAGCTTCAGCTACCTGGTCAACGACGGCGAGCTGGATTCCAACCTGGCCACGGTGCAGATCGGCATCACCTCAGTGAACGATGCCCCGACCGGCACCAGCACCACCGTCACCACGCTGGAAGACACGCCCTACGTCTTCCAGCTCAGCGACTTCGGCTTCAAGGATGCCATCGATACGCCGGCCAATCAGTTCGCGGCCGTAGTCCTGGGTAATCTGCCGCAGGCGGGTAGCCTGACCCTCAATGGCCAGATGGTCGCGAGCGGCCAGCGCATCACGGTGGCCGACATCACCGCCGGACTGCTGCAGTTCGCCCCAGCCGCCAACGCCAACGGTGCGGACTACGCCCAGTTCACATTCCAAGTACAGGATGACGGTGGCACCACCAACGGTGGCGTCGATACCGATCCGACCGCCAGGACGCTGACCCTGGATGTCACCTCGGTCAACGATGCGCCCACCGGCACCAGCACTACCGTGAGAACGCTGGAAGATACGCCGTACGTCTTCAACGTCGGCGACTTCGGTTTCAGTGATGCTAGCGATACGCCGGCCAACGCCTTTGCTGCGGTGATCCTGGGTGACTTGCCGCAGGCAGGCAACCTGACCCTCGACGGCCACGCTGTGGCGAGCGGCCAGCGCATCACGGTGGCCGATATCACCGCTGGCCTGCTGCAGTTCGCTCCGGGCGCCAACGCCAACGGTGCAGGCTACTCCCAGTTCACTTTCGCCGTGCAGGACGATGGCGGCACCGCCAACGGCGGTGTCGATACCGACGTAACTGCCAGGACGCTGACGCTCGATGTCACCTCGGTCAACGATGCTCCGACCGGCACCAGCACCACCGTCACCACGCTGGAGGACACGCCGTATATCTTCAACGTTGGCGACTTCGGCTTCAGTGATGCCAGCGATGTGCCGGCCAACGCCTTCGCTGCGGTGATTCTGGGTGACCTGCCGCAGGCAGGCAGTCTCACATTGAACGGTCAGGCAGTCGTGAGCGGCCAGCGCATTACCGTGGCCGATATCGTGACTGGCTTGCTGCAGTTCACCCCAGCCGCCAATGCGAACGGTGACGGCTATGCCCGCTTCACCTTCGAGGTACAGGACGACGGCGGCACGGCCAATGGTGGCGTCGATCGCGACGTCGTTGCGAAAACGATGACCTTGAATGTCACATCGGTGAACGACGCACCGAGCGGCACCAGCGCAACCGTCACCACGCTGGAAGACACCCCGTACGTCTTCAACACCCGCGACTTCGGCTTCAGTGATGCCAGCGACACGCCGGCCAACGATTTTGCGGCACTGATTCTGGGTGATCTGCCGCAGGCAGGCAGTCTCACGCTGAACGGTCAGGCAGTCGTGGTCGGCCAGCGCATTACGGTGGCCGACGTCGCCGCCGGGCTGCTGCAGTTCGCCCCGGCACCCAACGCCAACGGCGACAACTACGCCCGCTTCACCTTCCAGGTGCAGGACGACGGCGGCACGGCCCATGGTGGTGTGGATACCGACCCGACCGCCAGGACGCTCACGCTGAACGTCACCCCAGTCAACGATCCGCCGGTAGCCGCATCCGCTGAGGTCAGCGGCCTAGAAGACACCGCATACGTCTTTGGCTGGAAGGATTTCCCGGTCAGCGATATCGACAGCACGGCGCTGTCGATCATCCTTGCCACCCTGCCGGAAGATGGACAGTTGCAGAGCTTCGATGGCAGCACATGGAGCGCCGCGACGGTCAGCCAGCAGTTCTCACAGGGCGACATCGATGCGGGCAAGCTGCGTTTCGTGCCTGCCGCCAATGCCTCCGGCTTCAGCGGCTTTGCCACCCCCGGCACGGGCAACCTGAAGCAGCACTACGCCCGCTTCGACTACCAGGCGTTCGACGGCGAGCTCAGCAGCGATGCGGCCAGCCTGTTCGTCGACATCACCCCGGTGGCCGATGCGCCCACGCTCGCGTTGACCGATGTCCCGGGTGAGCAGCACGAGGTGTTCCGTACCGACTGGGAAAGTGTCGACAATCGCAGCCCTACCTCCACCTTGGTGCACAGCACGACGCTGGAAGGCTGGACCGACATCACCCAGCCCGATCCGAGCCGAGGCGGCTGGAACGGCTTCGAGGTATGGTCCGACGGCGATCGCATGGTCGGTCCCAAGGGTCCGCCGCAGGAGGTGCATGCGGCTACCGATGGCGGCCGGAACTGGATCGAGCTCAACGATGCGCAAGGAGAAGGCCACCAGACACTGGGTATCGAGCGCAGCGTCAACACCGTGGCCGGTGCCACCTACACGCTCAGCCTGGATTACGCCGGCCGCCCGGGCTACAACGCGGATTACACCGCCATCGGCATCTACGTCGACGGCGTGTTGCTGGCCAGCTACGCCAACACCAGCCCGGCCGATGCGCTGAACTGGCAGGCACTGCAGTACAGCTTCACAGGCACCGGTGGCGCGCAGAGCATCCGCATCGTCACCTTGGCGACCCAGCGCGATGCCAACGGCCGCGGCGCGATGATTGACAATATCGCGCTCAGCGAAACCCTGCCCAGCAACACCGGGCTGGAGGACACGGCCATTCCGCTCTCGCAGGTGCAGGCGGCGCTGACCGATACCGACGGCTCCGAGGTCCTGGCCGTGGCGATCAACGCCCTGCCCGTCGGCGCCACCTTGAGTGATGGCATGCACCGCTTCACGGCAACGGCGGACGCCACGCAGGCCGACATCACCGACTGGAACCTGGCCACACTGACCTTGCTGCCGCCGGCCAATTTCTTCGGCCAGATCGACCTGGGCGTCGAAGCCACCGCCACCGAAAGCGCCAACGGCAGCACCGCCCACACCACGGCCACGCTGTCGATCACGGTGCTGCCGGTCAACGACGCCCCGGTTGCCCATGACGACAGCGTCACCGTGCGTACGCTCAAGACAGTGGTGATCGACGTGCTGGCCAACGACACCGACGTCGACAGCCCCTCCCTGACCAGCGTGCTGGTTGACGGCCCCGATCACGGTTGGCTCACGCACAATAGCGACGGCACCTTCAGCTACACCGCCGCCTGGGGTTATGTCGGCACGGACAGCTTCACCTACCGTGCCAACGACGGCCAGCTCGACTCGGCATTGGCCACGGTGACGATCACCGTCACCGCCAATCACCCACCGATTGCTACGGACGATGCGGTCACCACGGCCGAGGACACCCCGGTGAAGATTGACGTGCTGGCCAACGACACCGATGCCGACGGCGATGCATTGAAGGCTTATGTGGTGGATGGCCCGGAGCACGGCCGCCTGTGCCGCAACGACGACGGCAGCTGGACCTACCTGGCCGATGCCAACTGGTCGGGCACCGACACGTTCACCTACCGCGCCTACGACGACCTGGATGGCTCCAGTCTGGCCAAAGTCATGATCACGGTGACCCCTGTCAACGATGCACCGACCGCGCGGGATGCAACCTTGCACGTTGATCGAAACGGCAATGTGCGAATCGACTTTGACGATCTGGTCGCCGATGTCGACGGCGATGCCCTGACCCTGTCACTCACCGACCCGGCCCATGGCACGCTCAGCCGCAACGACGACGGCAGCTATACCTATCGCCCAACCGCCGGCTATACGGGCACCGATGGGTTCACCTATGCGGTGAGTGATGGCCAGCTCAGCAGTACGGCTACTATTACCCTCGACGTCGGTCACCACCATGACGACGACGATGATGACAACGATGGCTGCGGCTACCAAGCGACCGTGGTGGTGCAGTCGGGGCCGCAGGTCTTTGACAGGGGCAATACAGGTTACGGCTACATCGTGGTGAACCGCAGTGGCAACTCGTCCAGGCCGAACACGGATGACCAGCAAGCGCCCTCGCCGGAACTTGACTGGAGTGCCCAGGCGGAGACCAGTGACCATGGCGCTGGTCATACTGGCGGCGACTGGTGGAGCAATCTGTTCGACGAACCGCTGGTCAGCCTGGATGATCTAGTTAGGCAATCCGGGTTGATCGTCAAGAAGATGCATTGATCACCGTCAGCCTTGGCTGGCGTTGGCTTTCGCCAAGGCTGACGAGTATCTATCTAGAATGCACGCGATTGAGACCACTTAGTGCAGCGACGAAAAAGATGGATAAATATTCGGCCCACAACACAACATGTGGCTTATCGTTGAATCCGGCAGGAGTGCAAGACCATGAAGAAATCAGTCGAATGCATGTTCGCGGCGAGCCTTCTATTTTTACTTCATCCAGCCTTGGTAAACAGCATGCAAATTTCAACAAGAGTCTTAACACCCGCCACTGAATATCGAGACATCACTCTCAAGGAATTGGCATCAGTCTACAAGCGCGCCTACGTCGCACAGAAATTTCATGTCTCTACCAACACTGAGAAAACTATGACCGATGGCAGTCAAGTTGTACACCTCGTACTTAACATGGCCAACCATGTCTACCCAACCCGTAAGAAGGCGCAAATATCGTTCTTGTTTTACTCGCCAAATCACGATGGTTGCAAACCATGTTCGGTTACACGAGAAACTTTTTCAGTTGGCGACAGCAACGAATACACCGGAGAGGAGTGGGATGCATTCCAACGTGAACTCATTGCAACGGATGAGATGGCACTAAATAAAGTTAGACAAGTCCTCGGGAAAAGTACCCCTCCACTGGAAGAGCGGCCCACAGGACAATCGATCCCCTGATTCGACGCGCTCACCTCCGCCGACGACACGCCGATGAAGATCGACGTGCTAGCCAACGACACCGATGCCGACGGCGATGCACTGAAGGCTTATGTGGTGGATGGCCCGCAGCACGGCCGTCTGTGCCGCAACGACGACGGAACCTGAACTTACCTGGCTGATGCCAACTGGTCGGGCACCGACACATTCACCTACCGCGCCTACGACGACCTGGATGGCTCCAGTCTGGCCAAAGTGGCCACACCGGTGGCGATTGGTGGAGCAGTTTGTTCGATGAGCCGCTAGTTAGCATGGACGATCTGGCCATGCAGTCTGGCTTGACGGTCAAGAAGCCGCATTGATCGACAAGTGCCTTAATCGCAGCGCCATCGAGCAAAGGAAGGTCACCTATGAAATTTACGCAGTCAAAAGCAGTGTGGAGCTTCTTGCTGGGAGGACGGATTCAATTTAGAAGTGCATCACTCCAGCCCCGGGAAGTAGCGCAGGTGCGGTAGCCTGCGCAGCTTCACCGCCAAGTGGAACTGCACATTGAGCTACACGCACCTGAGCCAGGACGAACGCTAC
>NZ_JBHSNG010000025.1:0-64483 GCF_042657005.1 Rhodanobacter terrae | reverse complement strand
CAACGTTCAACGCCGCACGCACTGACATGCACGACGCAACACAGAGGACAACATGATGGCCAGCGAAAGCCTGAAAGCTCAAGGCAAGAGCATCAAGCGGGCGGTATTGACGGGAAGTCTCTTACGGGGGTGTTAGGGGCGCTTGTGCGACCACCACTGCCAGCCGTAGTACACCGGCACGCCCAGCGCGATGATCAGCAGGCTCATGCCCGCGTCGCCCGGGGCGTGGATCGCGCTGGCCACGATCACGCCGAAGACGGTGATCACGAAGATCAGCGGCAGCAGCGGATAGAACGGCACGCGGTACGGTGCCGGCTGGTCGATGAAGTGCTTGCGGTACCAGAACAGCGTGCCGATGCCGAACACGTGGCCCAGCCACTCGCCCACGGTGGTGTAGTTGAGCAGCTGGTTGAAGCTGCCCGACACGGTCAGCACGATCGCCCACAAGCCGAGCACTACCAGCGCGATCTGCGGCGCGCGTGTGCGGGGATCGACGTGGCCGGTGGCACGAAAGAACACGCCGTCCGCGCCCATCGTCTGCAGCACGCGTGCACCGCCGGCGATCGCGATGCTGCAGTAGCCGAAGGTGGAGCAGGCAATGCCGATCTCGATCACGGTGGCGCCGTGCGCGCCGAACAGCTTCTGCATCAGATCCGCCGCCGGCGCGGGGCTGACCGCGAGACCGGCATGGCCGAGCCCGGCCAGGTAGGCGAAGTTGACCAGCAGATAGCAGACCACCACGCCCATCATGCCCATGCCCAGCGCGCGTGGCAGGGTGCGCTGCGGGTTGCGCACTTCGCCGGCGAGATCGTTGAGGTAATGAAAACCGCCATACGCGAACAGCACCGGCAGCAAGGCGCCGGCAAAGGCCCACGACGACACCGGCTGCGTGGTATCCGGCACCAGTACCAGCCCGAGCTGGCCATGCGCCAGCACCATGCCGGCAACCACCAGCAACGCGATCGCCATCACCTTCAGCACGGTGAAGATGTTCTGCATCCAGGCGCCGGCGCGGATGCCGAACAGGTTGATGCCGACGATGAACACGATCGCGCCGACCGCGACCGGCATTTCATAGAGCCGGTCCAGGCCCAGCGCCCGGCAGAAATAGACGGCGAATTTCGTCACCACCGCGGCCACGCTGCCGGGATAATTGATCAACGCCATGGTCCAGCCGAACAGGAATGCCGGCAGCAGGCCGAACGCCTCGCGCAGGTACACGTAGATGCCACCCGCCTGCGGTCGCCGCGCGCCGAGCTCGGCGTAACAGAGCACGCCGGCCAGGGTCAGCAGGCCGCCGATCGCCCACAGGATCAGCACCTGAGTGCCGGACGAGGTGTTCTGCGCCACCGTGGCCGGCGTGATGAAGATGCCCGCCCCGATCACGCCGCCGATGACGATCATCGCGGCGTCCCAGGTGTTCAGGCGACGGGCATAAGCATTGGCGGGTTCGGTCAGCATGCCGGCTACCTTGCCATTGTCCGTACCGTTTCGGCCAGTCCCGTGAGGCACATCCTCGCGCCGCACGCTGTTTCGGCAAATTGACAAGCGCGGGCCGCACCGGAAGACTGTCGCCGGCGGCGCGACATGCGCTGCCGGTTCATGGCGCCGCGAGCAACCTCGCTGCGTCATCGCTGCCGAGGGGTGCTGCAGCGGACATCAGTCCGCCACGCTTGGTAGGCGATTCCGCCGCAAGGGCGCCCTTTCCACTTACCTGGAGACGCCGCCATGTTCAACTCCGCTGCCACCCGCCAGCTCGCCATCGCCACTTCCGCGGACTACCCCTCGATCCAGCCGGACGACGCCCACCTGGCGATCTCGCTGGAACGCCTCGGCGTCCAGCTCATCGTCTGCGTGTGGAATGACCCGCAGGTCGACTGGTCGAGGTTCGATGCGGTGCTGATCCGCACCATCTGGGATTACTTCAAGCACCATGCAGCGTTCCTGGACTGGCTGGACCGGCTCGACCGGCTGGGCGTGCCCACCATCAACGACCGCGCCCTGCTGCGCTGGAACAGCGACAAGCGCTACCTGCTCGAACTGGCCCAGCGCGGTGTTGCGATCATTCCAACCCGGCTGACCAACGCAGCCGGGCTGCCCGATGTGCTGGCAGCGATGCCGGGGCAGCAGGTAGTGATCAAGCCGACCATCAGCGGCAGCGCGTGGCACACGCTGCGCGGCACCGTCGGCGACGCGTCGTTTGCCGCCGCGGTGACGCGGCTGCCGCGCGAGCACGACTATCTGGTGCAGCCGTTCGTCCCGGAGATCGTCAGCGACGGCGAATGGTCGCTGCTGTATTTCGCCGGCGAGTTCAGCCATGCCGTGATCAAGCGCCCGGCCACCGGCGACTATCGCGTACAAGACGAATTCGGCGGCAGCGTGGAACCCGTCCAGCCGAATGTTGCCACGCTGGCGGCAGCCGAGCGCGCACTCGTCGCCGTGGCCGCGCTCAGTCATGGCGGGCACGCCTATGTGCGCGTCGATGGCGTGATCAGCGCCGGGCGCTTCCTGATCATGGAGCTGGAGCTGATCGAGCCGTTCCTGTATCTCGCCGCGCATCCCGCGGCAGCCGAACGCCTGGCGCAGGATGTGGCCGAGCGCCTCGCCGGCATCCGGCGATCCGCGCTGGCAGGTGCGCTCTGAGATGCCGCACGGGCCGGACCCGCAGGCGTTCGGCACGACCGCCAGCCCCTCGTCGCGCTGGCTGCGGATCCTGTCGTGGTGCGGATTCCTCGCCGTGCTCGGCGCAGCGGCGTGGATCCTGCACCGCTACCTGAGCCACATCGCCTGGCGCGATGTGACTGCCGCCTGGTCGCAGCTGCCGGCTCGCCGCATCGCGTACTCGGTCGCGGCGACGGCGGTCAGCTTGGCGATGCTGGCGATGTTCGACGTGCTGGCGGCGCGCACCGTGGTGCCCGATCGCGTGTCCGCCGCGCTGGCCGCGTTCGCCGGCGCCGTCACCCAGGGCATTGCGAACACGCTCGGCTTCCATGCGATCACCGGCACGGCGTTGCGCTATCGCATCTATGCGACGGCCGGCGTGGGCGCCGGCGACATCGCGCGCATCGTGGGGCTGGCCGGGCTAGGCGTGGGACTGGGCTTCGCCGTGGTGATCGCCGGCGCGCTGTGCTGGCAGCCGGCGATCACGCACGGCTGGGGCCGCCTGCCCGGCATCGTGCTGGTCGTGCTGCTGGCCGTGCTGCCGGTCTGGCTCGCGCGGCGTCCGCGCACGTTGCGCGTGTGGCACTGGACGCTGGCGTTTCCCTGCGCGGGTATCGCGGCGGCGCAGATGCTGATCGGCGGCGTGGAGATGCTGGCCGCGATCACGGCGCTCTATGTGCTGTTGCCGGCCAGCATGGCGCCGCCGTTCATCGACTTCCTGCCGGTCTATGTCGGCGCCGTGCTGGCCGGCATCGTCAGCCATTCGCCGGGCGGACTGGGCGTGTTCGAGACGATCATGCTGGCGGCGTTTCCGGCCGAGGCGCGCGCAGACCTGCTGGTGGCGATCGTGTGCTACCGGCTGACCTACAGCCTGCTGCCATTCGTGCTGGCCTGCGCCGCGCTGGCCGTGTTCGAGGCCTTGCCCAAAATCCGCCGGCGGCATTGAGCGCTCAGTTGGATGGCGGATAGCGTCGTATCAATCGC
Organism: Rhodanobacter terrae; assembly: GCF_042657005.1. Classification (NCBI taxonomy): domain Bacteria; kingdom Pseudomonadati; phylum Pseudomonadota; class Gammaproteobacteria; order Lysobacterales; family Rhodanobacteraceae; genus Rhodanobacter; species Rhodanobacter terrae. The sequence goes on along the minus strand of NZ_JBHSNG010000025.1, from coordinate 60,838 downwards.
TGCTGGCGCAGGTAATGCCGCGCCAGCGCCGGCATGCCGATCGGCCGATGCCCGCGCGCGCGATTGGCCGCACCCAGCGCAAACAGCAGGCGCTGCTTGGCGAACACCATGCGATAGGCCTGCCACAACGAATACTTCGGATCCCACGCATGCACCGCCTCGGATCCGGCGCCGTTCACCTCCATGATGGTGAAGCGTCCGCAGCGCAGGTCGTGCAGCGTGCTGTAGCGCACGTCGAAGCGACCAACGTGGAATTGCGGCATGTCGCGCGCGACCGCTTCGATCGCGGCCGTCAGCTCCGCCGTGGCGGAGTCGGAACCGTCTTCGTAACGGCCGCCGACGCGGGTCGAGCCGATCAGCGAGAGCCGCACCGTATCGCCGGCGGCCGGCACCTCGTCGGGATCGTGGCGGCACTCGTGCTCGCGCCGGTTGCGTACCGCGCGATGCAGGCGCGCGTCGGCCTCGATCAACTGTGCCACCGTGCTGGCGCCATCGCCGCTCACCTGCGGGTAGTGGCGCAACAGTATCCCGAGCAGCCAGCCGGCCGGCTGGCCCGGATGGCGCACGTAGAAAATGCCCGCCTCGCCCTGCTCGTCGAGGTAGCGCTGCAGCATCAGCGACTCGCCGGCCGGATAACGCGCAAGGTAATCGGCCAGGTCCAGCGTATCGTCGAGCCGGCGCACACCGTAACCGCACCAGCCGAGGTCCGGCTTGGCCACCACCGGAAACGTCAGGCCGGCCTCGCCCATGGCCGACAACGCGGCCGCCAGCATGTCGCCGCCTTCGGCCCGCAGCATCACGTACGGCGCCACCTTCGAACGCGCATGCGCGCCCATGCCGGCGAGGTATTCGGACTTGGTGTCGCCCACCAGGCCGCCGGCAGTGATCTGCGGATTGGCGGCTGAGGGCAGCGTCAGGCTGCGATGACGCAGACCCAGCCGGCACCAATTCAGCACCATCGGCACCAGGCCTATCCATCTGGGGAGGCGCTCCATCGTACCCACCCGCGGCACGGTCACTGGCTGCCGCACGCCCAACGTCGTGGCGAGCGGATCATGCATGCGCGATCACCCGGTCGTGGGTGTCGTGCACGAGAGAAATCTGCAGCTGCCTCCGCGTCGGCGCCGCTTCGACAGCAAGGCACAGAAACGCCGGCTGCCCGATCAACGCCCCGAACGCGCGCCGGCCCGCCTCGATCATGGCTGACCATGCCGGCGCCTGCTCTGCACGAAGGTCGCGTGTCAACGTGTTCATCGCCATCCCGTCATGTCGTCAACGCAAGCCGATCAGGCCCGATCCATGTGAATGGACATTACGTGCAGCGACGATGAGCCGACGTGAAGGTCCGGCGCCTCGGTGCGTCCGTCAATCGCTAGAATGAGGGAGTTCCCCACTCATCCGGCAGCGCGCTTGCCTTCCCCGCCACGCAAGATTCTCCACGTCGACATGGATGCGTTCTACGCGTCGGTGGAACAGCGCGACGACCCGAGTCTGCGCGGCAAGCCGGTGGCGGTGGCATGGCGCGGCGCGCGCTCGGTGGTGTGCGCGGCCAGTTATGAGGCCCGCGTGTTCGGTGTGCGCTCGGCGATGCCGGCGATCCGCGCAGAAAGGCTATGTCCGCAGATGATCTTCGTGCCGCCGGATTTCGTGCGTTACAAGGCGGTGTCGCGCCAGATCCGCGAGATCTTCGCGCGGCATACCGAGCTGATCGAGCCGCTGTCGCTGGACGAAGCCTATCTCGACGTCACCGTGACGAAGACTGGCCTGCCCTCGGCGACCGCCACCGCCGAGGCAATCCGCGCGGCAATCCGCGAAGAGACCCAGCTCACTGCATCGGCCGGCGTGGCGCCGAACAAGTTCCTCGCCAAGATCGCCTCGGACTGGAACAAGCCCGATGGCCTGTGCGTGATCCGTCCACACCAGGTGGATGCGTTTCTCATGCCGCTGCCGGTCGGCCGTCTGCCGGGCGTCGGCAAGGTGATGGAGGCGAAGCTCGCCGTGCTCGGCATCACCAGCGTCGGCGAACTGCGCGGGTTTGCGCTGGCGGAACTGGAGCAGCGTTTCGGGCGCTGGGGCCGGCGCCTGCATGAACTGGCACGCGGCATTGACGAACACGCGGTGCAGCCCGAGCGTCCCACCCTGCAGGTTTCCGCCGAGGATACGTTCGAGCACGATCTGCGGCTCGACGAACTCGAACCGCACATCCGCCGGCTCGCCGAAAAGGCCTGGGCCGGCCATCAGCGCGAACACGCGCGCGTGGCGCGCACCGTCGTGCTCAAGCTGAAGACCTCCGACTTCCACACGCTCACGCGCAGCCTGACGCCATTGCAACGGCCGCAATCAGCCAAAGAGCTGGCCGATATCGCCTGTGCGCTGCGCGATCGGGTCGAGCGTCCTGCCGACAGCCGCTACCGCCTGGTCGGCGTGGGCCTGGCTGGTTTCGTGGAGCAGGACAGTTACCACGCGCAGACCGATCTGTTCGACATCGTTCCGGAATAAGCCTGGCAAGGCGACCGGTCAGGTCTGGCAGGCTCAACCGGTCGTCGAAAGCAGCACCTATATTCCTCTGCTTGGCATGCCTTCCATGCGCACCCCGTCAGGGGCCTGACACTGTGCCGGTGCCGGATGGAGACCCACTCTTTTGAGCAGGGCGAAAACTTGCAGCCATGAAGTGCCTGGGGACGCCGTTTTCGGCCGGGGTTCTCTTGAGAAAGGCAGCCGCGGCAGCATCGTGTTTCAGGTAAGCGTCGAGGAAATTGACGGTATAGCGAACAACCCAGGCATAACTCGTATTGGCATCGTCCCGGTCGTAATCCGCGGTCTGGTTCTTCGCAAAGCGTTTTGTATCGTGTTTGCGCTCGATCATGGAGCTGAACTCGGGGTGGGACATGCCCAGCATGTGTACGGCCAAAAGGTCGCCATGGATCCACTGGTTGAGAACGTTTGGACCCAGTTTGCCGTCTTCATTGAAACCGTCCCAGTCCTCGAGACTGAGATATCCCCGCGTGAAGAAAAGCAGCGGCAGGGTCATTCGATCAGGCCGTACATCCGCAGCCCTCTGCACCAGTCCGGGGTAATAGCGCATGCTGCCGTCCATCGCCACCAACGCATCGATGCGAGGGTCTCGTGCCGCGGCAAACAGACTCGAGATGCCGCCCCAGCTCCATGCAGCCACCGCCACCTTCGACAGATCGGCGTCCGGAAGTGTCTTGGCATAACTGATCAGGAAGGAGATGTCGCGAGCCTGGGTGTCGATGCCTGGAAGATCGTCGGTCATGTCGCGCGTCGATGCCCCCATGGACGGACTTGCCAGAACCACGTAACCGTGACTGGCGAGGTACTCGCAGAGATCCGCGTTTTCCCACGCAACCGATGAGTCGCTGGGCGCATAAATGACCACAGGAAAGTGCCCCGTTGCCAACGGAGCATCACGCACGGCCCACAGCGGCACGTTTGACGATCCCATCAACAATGCCGCCCATTTGCTGGCTGCCGCAGGAATGTCGAAGCGGATTTCCATAGCCGCCAGCCGGGCGTAATCGCCCACTGTCATAGGCCGAGCCGCACTGCCTGACGATGGGTACCAGATCAGCGTCTGCAATGGGCGGTCACCATGGCCTGCGGAAGATGTTCCCGAGCTTCCGGGTGCCGAAGGGAAGCTGCGGGAGTGATCATACTGATTCACGACCTTCAGCCCTACCGGATACGGCCCCGGCTTTTCCAGGAACTGAAAGGAAGACGTCTGGGCAACTGCGGATATCGAATTGAAGCATACGCATAACGCAAGCAAGGCGACCAGGATTTTGGGATGCAAAGTAGCTTTCCTTCCGGCAAGGCTGCGGGGGAATATCTGCTGAGGATGGCGAGCTCAACCGACCGATGCACGGCACGTCGAACGCGACTAGCCGATCCGGCGCGAAATCGCGAAGAACGCCAGGTTGCCCAGGCCGGTCGCGCCCGCCAGCACGGCGATCAGACCGGGCGTGACTTCCCGCCAGTCGAACCACTGGATCAGGCCGAAGCCGAGCCCTACCGACAACAGCACGATGCCCCAGCGCAACGAGGAATGGCGCCGGCGCTGTTGCTCGTCGCGCAGGACCGAGTTGACCAGTTCTTCCGAGCCGCCGGCGTTGACCATATGCCGGCGCACCATCGCGTCGACACAGACCTTGATGGAATAGGCGATGCAGATAAACAGGCTGATCGGGATGAGGTCGCCGAAATTCATGGAGCTCTCCTAGGGAGTGGTTGCGGGATGACCGACTGTCGGGACCAGAGATACAGCCAATCCCACGGCGGTTGCAGCAACCCACTTGCAACCGTTGCCACGATGCGCGTATCCCTTGCGCCATGGATGACATTCGCAGCAGCCCGGACCGCGATCTGGTCGACGCCGTGCTGGCCAATCGGCCGGGGGCGTTCGAGCGCCTGATCCGCGAGTATCAGGGACTGTGCTGGCACATCATCCAGCGCATGGTGCGCAACCCCGAGGACGCGCGCGAGCTGTGCCAGGACACGTTCCTGCGCGTGCATCAGTGCCTGCATCAATACCGCTACGAGAGCGCGCTGAAATCGTGGATCGGGCGCGTGGCCTACACCATCGCGTTGCGCCACCTGCAGCACAAGCGCATCCCATTGGTCGAGCGCGGCGATGACGGCGACGACTACGCGCTGGTGGAGAACATCGGCGACGGCTTCGATCTGGAAGCAGCCTGCTCGGATGAGGAGACGGTGCAGCATCTGCATGCGGCGATCGAATCGCTGCCGCCGTTGCAACGCACCTTGCTGACACTGTATTACCTCGACGAAACTCCGATTCCGGAGATTGCCCGGATCACCGGGCTGGCCAGCGGTACCATCAAGAGTCACTTGTTCCGCTCACGACTGCGCCTGCGCGGCGTGCTCGAAACGCGGACAGGAGTTGCGGCATGAATCGGCACATCGACCCTCGCCCCATCAACGACGTTCCCCCTCCCTTCGACGACGCGAGCCACGAACGCGAATGGCTGGCGCAGGAAAGCGCGATGCGGCGCGAACGCCTGCAGCTCGATTCCATCAACGACGATGCACGTACGCGGCGTTACCGCCTGCTCGCTCGCGCCTTGCGCGAGCCGCAGCCGCACGCGCTGCCTGTGGATTTCGCGCAGCAGCTCGCTGGGCGGATCGCGGCCAGCCCGGCGGCCCGCAGCGTGGCATCCGGCACGCGGTTCGAATTCACGCTGCTGCTGGCGTTGGCGACCGTCCTTGTCGTAGCCGCGGGTGCGGTGGTGGCAATGTACGGCGACGCATGGCTGCCGTCGTTCGTCGCGATCCTGCCCGCCCCGCATGCATCGGCCACCCGCTGGCTGCTGGCGCTGATCGGCTGCCTCGGGGCATCCTGGCTGCTGGGGCAATGGCAACGGCATGCAGAGGGACGGGCGAACTGAACCGGCCGTCCCGCGCGCACAAGCTGTGCTAACGAAATTACACAGATCACCCGTAGGAACGCATCCTGTGCGATGTTTTTTTTCGGCGACGTGACGAAGATCATCGCGCACAGGGTGCGCTCCTACCGCCCCGCAACATGGGTGCATTACAGCTCCAGCACCGCATCCAGCCCGCGATGCAGGCCGACCAGGCCGGACACCTTGCGGATCGCCAGCAGCGCGCCGTCCACGTAAGGTTTGGCGCTGCTGCCCGCGTTGTGGCGCAGGGTCAGCGTCTGATCCGGCATGCCGAAAATCGTCTCTACGCCGATCACGAAGCCAGGCAGGCGCACCGCGTGCACTTGAGTTCCGGCCAGCGTGCCGCCGCGTGTCTCGCACATGCCGACGGTCTGTTCCAGCGGCACCTGCAACCGCGGCTGGCGCACCTTGCCCAGCCGCCCGGCCAGTTCGCGTACCGTGCCGCTGGGCGCATCCGGCTTGCCCGCGGAGGCGTAGTCGATGATCTCCCATTGCGGGATCAGCTTCGCCGCCATCTCGGCAAACTTGATCAGCAGCACCGCGGTCAGCGCGAAGTTGCCGCAGGCGAGTACGCCGCGTCCGCGTTCGCGCGCGACAGTGTCGATCTGAGCATAGTCCTCGTCGGTGAGGCCCGACGTGCCCACCACCACGTGCGCGCCGTGTTCCAGCGCGGCCAGGATATTGGCCTTCGCGCTTTCCGGCCGGGTGTATTCGACGAAGACGTCGCAAGGATGCGCCAATGCCTGGGCGGCGCTGGCCGAAAGGTCGACGGCGAGCTTCGGCTCGTCCAGCACGGCACCGAGCAGCTGCCCCGCATGCCGTCGCGCCACTGCGGCGGTCAGTTGCAGATCATCGGCGGCGGCGATGCCGCGGGCCAGTTCGGAACCGGCCCAGCCGGTGGCGCCGGCAAGGCATATCTTCAAGGTCATCGGGCGGGCCTGGATTGATCGACGAAGGAATGACGAAGCGTACGGCGAACAGGCTGCGCCTTCCACAGACCTGTTCAGCGTCGAACCCCCCGTTGGCTTTCCCCGTTCGCGCTTCGGCTCCGGCCTGACGGCCTACGCTCGGGGTGAACGGTTGAAAACCTCGCTCCCGGAGACTGGGGTTCGAGGCGAATCAGGTCCACGAATCGAAACATGCGACCGACCCGACCATCGGGCCTGGCCGGTCAATCGTAGACGTCGTGGCAGCGGCGTTCGGTGGTGTAGTAAGCCTTGCGATCCTGCGCGCTTTTCTGCACGCGGTTGCCGACATAACCGCCGGCCACTGCGCCGCCCACCGTGGCCAGGGTCTTGCCCTTGCCGCCACCCACCTGGTGGCCCAGCAGTCCGCCCGCGACCGCGCCGATGCCGGTGCCGATGATGCGATGAGTATCTTTGGAGCCGTTGTGCTTGACCTGCACGTTCTCGCAGACCACGCGATGGTGACGCTCCTGCGCCCGCGCGGGCGCCGCGATGAGCGCAGGCAAGGCCAGGACTAGCCAGGCCACCAGGATCCGTGACTTGTTCATGGGCTTTCTCCGTCTCGATAAGGCACAGGAATAGCCGGACTGACGTGACGATCCGGTCAACCCTTCCGCAGCCGGTTGCGTGGCATATCGCGACGGTTCATGCGCCGAATGGCGCCATCGGACCGCGGCCTCGCACGAATCGGGATCGGGTAAGCTTCGCGTTCGCCAATCCACTGTGCGGAGCGACCCATGCATTTCGAAGTGCCGGAACGGCCCATGCGCGGCCTCAAGGATTTCGCCAGGCACTATCTGATGATCGTGCTCAGCATCCTCACCGCGCTGGGGCTGGAGGCGTGGATCGAACACGCCCACCATAGCCACGCCGCCGAACTGGCCAGCCGCCAGATCACGGCGGAGCTGCGGGCGAATCTGGACGATGTGCACAATGCGCATCGACGGAACCAGCAGCGACTCGCCTCGCTGCAGCAACTCGACGAAGCGATCGCGAAGGATGTGCGCGACGGCAAGACCGATGCCGCGATCAACCAGCATATCCAGGCGCTCAAGAACGCGTTCAATCTCAGCCTCGACTGGCCGATCTTCGGCAATCAGGCGTGGGACGTCGCCGTGGCCAACCAGTCAGTCACCTGGATGGACCGCACCGCGCTGAGCGAGTATTCCGCCGCCTACAGCAAGCAGCGCGACGCGGCGAGCTGGATGACCCAGGACAGCACGCTGTTTCTCGACGCGCCGCGGATGGCGACGCTGCGCACCCGGATCGACCTGGGGCGCGAGGTCGATCCGATCGAATTCCTGTCCGTGCTGCGCCAGATGATCATCACGTCGACCGAAACCCAGTCGCATCTGCAGCAGGTCGAGTCGCAGTTGAAGCAGGTACTGCCGGAGGAAGCGGGCGGCGGCAAGGCCTGATCGCCGCACTTCCTTCATCACACGGCATCCCTGCCATCACGGAATAAGGGTTGGCGGGAAGCAAAAAGCCCGGACAGTGTCCGGGCTTTTTGCATGGTCCGCCCGCCTCCGCCTACTTCTTCGGCATGTACAGGTCGGTGATCGTGCCCTCGTACGCCTCCGCTGCCATGCCCACCGACTCGCTCAGGGTCGGATGCGGATGGATGGTGAGGCCGATATCGGCCGCCTCACTGCCCATCTCGATCGCCAGCGCGATTTCGGAAATCAGGTCGCCGGCATGCACACCCACGATGCCGCCGCCGACCACCCGATGGGTGGCTTCATCGAACAGCAGCTTGGTGAAGCCTTCGGTGCGGTCGATGCCGATCGCGCGGCCGCTGGCAGCCCACGGGAACTTGCCCACGCCGATCTTCAAGCCCTTTTCCTTGGCTTCACGCTCGGTCACGCCGACCCAGGCGATTTCCGGATCGGTATAGGCGACCGACGGAATCACCCGCGCGTCGAAGTGGCTCTTGTGGCCGGCGACGACTTCCGCGGCGACCTTCGCCTCATGGGTGGCCTTGTGCGCCAGCATCGGCTGGCCGACCAGGTCGCCGATCGCGAAGATGTGCGGCACATTGGTGCGCATCTGCGAGTCGACGTTGATGAAACCGCGCTCCGTGACCGCGACGCCGGCCCTGTCGGCACCGATCTTGCCGCCGTTCGGCGAGCGACCCACCGAAACCAGCACGCGGTCGAACAACGTGGTGGCGGGAATGCTGTCACCTTCGTAGCTGACTTCGATGCCCTTCTTGGTGGCCTTGGCCTCGACTACCTTGGTCTTGAGATGAATGCCCTTGAGCCGCTTGCCGATGCGCTGCGCCAGCGGCTTGATGAGGTCGGCATCGGCGCCGGGGATCAGCTGGTCCATGAACTCGACCACGGTCACTTCGCTGCCCAGCGCGGCATATACCGTGGCCATTTCCAGGCCGATGATGCCGCCGCCCACGACCAGCAATTTCTTCGGAATGCCCGTCAGCTCCAGCGCGCCGGTAGAGTCGACGATGCGCTCGTCGTCCCACGGGAACGAAGGCAGCTTCACCGACTGCGAGCCGGCGGCGATGATGGCGTGTTCGAAGCGGATCAGCTTCACCCCATCCTTCGTCCGGACTTCCATTTCATTCGGCGACACGAAGGCGCCGCTGCCTTCGACCGTGCGCACCTTGCGCTGTTTCGCCATGCCGGCGAGACCGCCGGTGAGCTGGCCGACCACCTTGTTCTTGAAACCACGCAGCTTGTCGATGTCGATCGCAGGCTTGCCGAACGTGACGCCGTGCGCCGTCATCGCGGCGGCCTCGTCGATCACCGCAGCGGCATGCAGCAGCGCTTTGGACGGGATACAACCCACGTTGAGGCAGACACCGCCGAGCGTGGCGTAGCGCTCGACCAATACAGTATCCACGCCGAGGTCGGCGGCACGGAACGCGGCGGTGTAGCCACCGGGGCCGGACCCGAGCACGACCAGTCTGCATTCGATGTCTGCCGCTTTTCCTGATAAAGCCGCCGCTTGCGGCACCTTCGCCTCCTCTCCCTCCTGAGGGGAGGATCGAGGCGAGTGGCTGGTGCTCGCGGGGGAACTGCCAGAGCCATCTGCTTTCTTTGAACTATTCGGCGAGGTTGTCCCCTCACCCCGGTCCTCTCCCCCGGAGGGAGAGGGGGTTGCGGCACTGGCTTCGCCCGTGGTTTCCAGCACGGCGATCACCGCACCCTCGGAAACCTCGTCACCGACCTTGAGCTTGAACTCCTTGATCACCCCTGCGGCGCTGGAGGGAATCTCCATCGTCGCCTTGTCCGACTCCAGCGTGATCAGGCTTTGTTCCTTCGCCACCGTGTCGCCGACTTTCACCAGCACTTCGATGACCGGCACGTTGTCGTGCCCGCCGATATCCGGAACCTTGATGTCGATGGTGTTGGCCATGTCGTATTTCCTTTGCTTGTTGCGGACGTCAGCGAGCCGCGCCCGGTTCTTTGTCGGATGAGGAGCCACGCCGGTTGACCGACTCCTCGGCAATATCGCGCGCGACGTCACGCGCCGCGTCGTTGTCTATCGTGCCGTCGCCTGCCGCCCCGCCGACACCGAAGGATTCCACGGGCTTCCGCGGCCCGCGCCCGACCCAGCTCTTCACGTGCAGGTCGCGCTGCGGGAACGGAATCTCGATGGCGTATTTTTCCAGTGCCGTATGCAGCGCCCAGTAGTAGGCCGCGGTGACGGTACCGGGGCGGCGCGTGGCTTCGGCGTTGAGCCACACCACCAGCTGAAAGTTGAGCGACGAATCACCAAAGCCGGTCAGCCACACCTGCGGCCCGCGCGGACCGTCCAGGCTCAGCGTGAACGGCACCACCGCGGCCGCCTCCAGCGCGGCCTTCTTCACCAGTTCCTTGTCGGTGCCGTAGGCCACGCCGAACGGAATTTTCTGCCGCCGCGATACCTCACGCAGCGTCCAGTTCACCACCCGCCCATTCACGAATTCCGAATTAGGCACCAGGATGTCGATGTTGTCGTTGGTCGAAATGCGGGTGGCGCGGATGTAGATGTCGCGCACATGGCCGTGCACGCCGGAGGCCAGCTCGACAAAGTCGCCGACCTTGAGGCTGCGCTCGAACAGCAGGATGAGGCCGGAGACGAAGTTGTTGAAGATCGCCTGCAGGCCAAAACCCAGTCCTACCCCCAGCGCGCCGGCGAACACCGTCATCTTCGCCATCGGTATGCCGGCGATGCTCAAGGCCCATAACGCGCCGACGGTCAGCAGCAGGTAGTGAACCAGCCGCTCGACGGTGTAGGCGGACGACTGGTTGATGTTGTCGTGGCTCTGCGCGTAACGGTGCAGCAACCGTTTGAGCACCGCAGAGGCGACCAGGAACAACGCCAGCAGCAGCAACGCTCCCAGCAGCGAGCCGAGCGTGACATTGACGCCGCCGAACCTGACGCCCCAGTTCAACCACTCGCCCAGTTCATGGACGCCGCGCTCGACCGCCTGCGGCGCCGGATCAACCAGGACGCGGGAGCAGCCGAGGCAGGAAGCGGCGTACGCCATCGACCGACCCGTCAGAGCAGCAGGCGGCGGATGTCGCCCAGCTGGGCCGCCAGAAACGCGGCGAAACGCGCGGCCAGCGCGCCGTCGATCACGCGATGGTCGTACGACAACGACAACGGCAGGATCAGCCGGGGCGCGAACTCCTTGCCGTTCCACACCGGCTTCAGCGCGGCTTTGGAGACGCCGAGGATCGCCACTTCCGGCGCATTGACGATCGGCGTGAAGCCGGTGCCGCCGATGCCGCCCAGCGAGGAGATCGAGAAACAGCCGCCGGACATCTCGGCCGGGCCGAGTTTCTTTTCGCGCGCTTTTTTCGAGATCTCGCCCAGTTCGCGCGCCAGATCGAGCAGGCCTTTCTTGTCGCAGTCGCGCAGCACCGGCACCACCAGGCCGTCGGGTGTGTCCACCGCGATGCCGACGTGGAAATACTTTTTCAGGATCAGCTTCTCGCCCGACTCGTCCAGCGAGGCGTTGAACTGCGGGAACTGTTTCAGCGCAGCGACCACCGCCTTGATCTGGAACACCAGCGGGGTGACTTTCAGGTCCTTGTTCTCTTCGCCGAGCTTCTTGCGGAAGGCCTCCAGCTCGGTGATGTCCGCGTCGTCGTGCTGGGTGACGTGGGGGATCATTGCCCAGTTGCGCGCGAGGTTGGCGCCGGAGATCTTCTGGATGCGCGACAGCGGCTTCTCCTCGACTTCGCCGAACTTGGCGAAATCGACCTTCGGCCACGGCAGCAGGCTCAAGCCGCCGATCGAGGCGGAAGCGCCGGCCACCGGACGCGCGCCGGAAGCGAGCGCGTGCTTCACGTAGGCACTGACGTCTTCGCGCTGGATGCGGCCACCGCGGCCGCTGCCCTTCACCTGCTGGATATCGACGCCCAGCTCACGCGCAAAGGCACGAATCGCCGGGCTGGCATACGGTGCGTCGCCGGGCATCACGATGCTGGCGTCGAGCGGCGGTCGCGCCGACGGCGGCACGTCGCCTTCCGGTGCGTTGCCCGGCTGTACGCCCTGGCCGGCGATCGGCGCGGGCTTTTCTTCGACCTTCGGTGCAGCCGGCGCTGCGGGTGCAGGCGCCGGCTTCGGCGCTTCTTCGGCCTTGGGGGCCGACGGGGCAGCGGCATCGTCGGCCTCGATCAAGGCGATCACGGCGCCCTCGGAGACTTCGTCGCCGACCTTCAGTTTCAATTCCTTCACCGTGCCGGCGAACGGCGCGGGGACTTCCATCGTGGCCTTGTCCGACTCCAGCGTGATCAAGCTCTGTTCTTTCTCGACCCGGTCGCCGACCTTGACCAGTACTTCGATGACGGGGACGTCAGCGTGGCCGATGTCGGGAACGCGGGCTTCTTTGAGATCGGCCATGAATGACTCCTGCAAATGGCGGTGGCGTACCGCTCGGGGATGGCGGTCGCGGACAAGGCTTCAATCATAGCGAAGGCAGGCCCGATCCGTATCCCCGGACCTGGCGATTTTCCCGATTCGACGCCAACCATGCGCATGCGTATGCATGACCTTGAGCGCACGCACCGCCCCGATCCATGCCGTAACCTGATTCTCGAGACCAGCCGCACGCGGCACAGGAAGCAAGCATGCTGACGATTCGCGATCTGTCGAAAACCTACGCCAACGGCGTAAGAGCATTGCGCGGCGTGTCGCTGGATATCCCCAATGGCATGTTCGGCCTGCTCGGCCCGAACGGCGCCGGCAAGTCCTCGCTGATGCGCACGATCGCCACGCTGCAGGATCCGGACACGGGCACGATCGAGCTCGACGACCTGGACCTGCTGGCCGACAAACAGGCCACCCGCCGCCTGCTCGGCTATCTGCCGCAGGAGTTCGGTGTGTATCCGAAGGTCTCGGCGGAGGCCATGCTGGAACACTTCGCCGTGCTCAAGGGCGCCACGGTGAAGAGCGAGCGGCGCGAACTGGTCGAGTCGCTGCTGCGCCAGGTGAACCTGTGGGACGTGCGCAAGCGCAAGCTCGGCAGCTACTCCGGCGGCATGCGCCAGCGCTTCGGCATCGCCCAGGCGCTGATCGGCGACCCGCGCCTGGTGATCGTCGACGAGCCCACCGCAGGCCTCGATCCGGAGGAGCGCCATCGCTTCCTCAACCTGCTGGCGGAGATCGGCGAACGCGTGGTGGTGATCCTGTCCACGCATATCGTCGAGGACGTCACCGACCTGTGCTCGCGCATGGCGATCATCGGCCAGGGCCAGGTGCTGCTCACCGGCGAGCCGGTCGAGGCAATCCGTTCGCTGGATGGCCGCGTATGGCGCCGCATGATCGACAAGGCCGAACTCGATGGCTACCGCGCCCGCATGAACATCTTGTCCACCCGCCTCGCCGGTGGACGCACCTTGTTGCACGTGTTGGCCGACTCCCTTCCGGGAGAAGGCTTCGAACCCGTCGCGCCCGATCTGGAAGACGTCTACTTCGGCCGCCTGCGTGCGCAGGCGACGGCCAGGGCCGCCTGACGCGCGCCAGCTTCTTCCGATACCGCGGACGGGAATAACGATGTTCTTCGAGCCCACATTTTTCGAGATCTGCCGATTCGAATTGCGCCAGCAGCTGAAGGCGCCGCTGTTCTGGATCGTCGCCGCCATATTCGGCGCGATCGCGTTTGCGCTGGTCAGCACCGACGCGGTGATCGTCGGCGGCGCCAGCGGCAACGTGTTGCGCAATGCCCCGATGGTGATCGTCCGGCTGCTCAGCGTGCTCACCGTGCTCAGCGTCTTTCTGGTGACGATCTTCGTCGCCGGCGCGGCGCTGCGCGATTTCGACCAGCGTACCTCGGAGTTGTTTTTCACCACGCCGATGAGCCGTGGGGCCTATCTCGGCGGCCGCTTCGTGGCCGGCTACCTGGCGGCGCTGGCGATCATGCTGACCTGCGCGCTGGGCATCGCGGTCGGCGGCATGATGCCGTGGATCGATCCGGAGCGGCTCGGCCCGGCCAGCTGGCATGGTTATGCCTGGGCCTTCGGCGTGATAGTGATGCCGGACATGTTGTTCATGGCCGCGCTGCTGTTCCTGATCGCGTCCGTCACCCGCTCGTTGCTGGCCACCTACATCGGCCTGATCGTCTACATCGTGCTGAACTTCATCGTCGGCCTGCTGACCCGGGACGTCAACAACCATTTCATCGCCGCCATGCTCGATCCGTTCGGCGGCCGTACCCTGGCCCTGGTCACGCGCTACTGGTCGGCGGATCAAGCCAATCACGAGCTGCCGGCGCTGTCCGGCGTGCTGCTGTTCAACCGGCTGCTGTGGGGCGCCGTCAGTGTGGCCATGCTGGGGGCCACCGTGGCGCTGTTCCGGCCCGATCGCGAAGGTCTGCAGCTGCCGCGACGCAGGCAGCGGGCGGAGCCGCCGATGCTGCTTCCGCAAGCCCATGCCGCCACGCTGATCACGCCCAGGGTGCGACTGGCCGCCGACCTGCGGGCGCACCTGTCGCAACTGCGCACGCAGTTTGCGTTCGACACGCTCGGCGTGCTGCGCGGCGTGCCGTTCCTGATCATGCTGGCGCTGGGTCTGCTCAACCTGTTTTTCGCGCTGGCGCTGTCCAGCCAGATCTATGGCACCGCCACCTGGCCGGTAACGCATCAGGTGCTGGAAGGCGTGCATGGCAGCTTCCAGTGGCTGCTGTACATCATCATCGCGTTCTACGCCGGCGAGCTGGTATGGCGCGAACGCAGCCAGTGCTCGGCAGAGGTCAGCGACGCCTTCCCGGTGCCGGACTGGGTACCGTTGATCGCCAAGCTGGGCGCGCTGCTGGCGGTGATCGCAACGTTTCTGCTGGTTGGCGCCGTAGTCGGCATCGGCTGGCAGTTGAGCCACGGCTATACCCATCTGGAGCCGGGACTGTATCTGGCGACACTGGCCCTGGATGCGGTCCCGTTCGTGCTGCTCGCCGCGCTGGCGCTGTTCCTGCAGGTGATGTCGAACGACAAGTTCCTCGGTTACCTGCTGACCATCGTATGGCTGGTGCTCGGCACGATCGGCTTCGGCCTGCTGCACTGGAACCACAATCTGTACAACTACGGCAGCGCGCCGGACGTGCCGTATTCGGACATGAGCGGTTTCGGCCATTTCCTCCAGGCTGCGCTTTGGTTCGACTTCTACTGGGCCAGCTGCGCGGTGGCGCTGCTGGTGCTGGCCGCACTGTTCTGGGTGCGCGGCACCGACCACGCCTGGCATGACCGGCTGCGCGAGGCGCGGGCGCGCCTGCGCGCACCGGCGAAGGTCGCGCTGGCCGCGGCGTTGCTGGCCTTCATCGCCAGCGGCATCTGGATCTACTACAACACCAACGTGCTCAACCACTACCAGAGCAGCGCGGCGCAGACGAAGCGGCACGCCGATTACGAGAAGAAGTACGCGAAGTACAAGGACCTGCCGCAGCCGCGCATCACCGCGGTGAAGGCGGACGTGGACATCCATCCATACCGGCGCAAGCTGGATATCCGCGGCCACTACACCCTGGTCAACAAGACCGCCGCACCGATCGGAGAACTGCACGTGAACTACACCGACGGCTTCGAGCTGAAGTCGCTGGCGTTCGCGCCGCACGACACCGTCAGCGCCGACAGGAATCTCGGCTACACCATCTACCGGCTGAAGACCCCGCTGGCGCCTGGCGCATCGATGGATTTCGATTTCACGCTGGAATACGCGCCGAGGGGTTTCACCAACAGCCCGGAAGGCAGCTTCCTCGCCCGTAACGGCACCTTCTTCAACAATACCGTGATGCCGCAGTTCGGCTACCAGACTCGGGAGCAGCTCACCGACCGCAATGACCGCCGCAAATACGGCCTCTCCGCCGAAGTGCCGCGTATGCCGAAGCTGGGCGACGAGAAAGCCCGCGCGAACACCTACATCAGCAACGACGCGGACTGGATCAGCTTCGACACCACCGTCTCCACCGCCGCCGACCAGATCGCGGTGGCGCCGGGTTATCTGCAGAAGGAATGGATGGCCGACGGCCGGCATTATTTCCACTACACCATGACTCGAGGCGGGCTGACTAAAGCAGGGGTGGACCAGCCGATGCTGCCGTTCTTCTCCTACCTCTCGGCGCGCTATGCGGTGAAGCACGAGATGTGGAAAGGCGTGGACATCGCGGTGTACTACAACCCGGCGCATGCGTGGAACGTGGACCGGATGATCCAGGGCGCCAAGGACGCGCTGGATTATTACGACGCGAACTTCACGCCTTACCAGTTCCACCAGTTGCGCATCCTGGAGTTCCCGAACTACGCCAGTTTCGCGCAGTCGTTCGCCAACACCATCCCGTTCTCCGAGTCGATCGGATTCATCGCCGACCTGCGCGACAAGACGAAGATCGACTACGTCTACTACGTCACCGCGCACGAGGTCGCGCACCAATGGTGGGCGCACCGGGTGATCGGCGCGAACATGCAGGGCTCGACCATGCTCAGCGAATCGCTGGCGCAGTATTCCGCGCTGATGGTGATGAAGCACAAGTACGGCGCAGACCAGATGCACAAGTTCCTGAAGTACGAACTGGACGGCTATCTGACGGGGCGCGCCACCGAGAAACTGGCCGAGGAGCCGCTGGCCAAGGTGGAGAACCAGCAATACATCCACTACAAGAAGGGCTCGCTGGTGTTCTATGCGCTGCAGGATTACGTCGGCGAGGCCACGCTCGACGCGATGCTGAAGCAGTTCCTGATCGACAAGGGTTTCCAGCAGCCGCCGTACACCACCTCGAAGGAATTCATGGACGCGCTGACCGGGGCCGTCGGGCCGAAGTGGCAGCCGTTGCTGGATGACCTCTTCTGGAAGATCACCTTGTTCGACAACCGCATCACCGGCGCCACCGCGAAGAAGTTGCCGAACGGCAAGTACGAAGTCACCATGAACGTGCACGCCGGCAAGGTCTATGTCGACGGCACCGGCAGGGAGACCGCGGCGAGGCCGGACATCCCGATCGAGATCGGCGTGTTCGCCGCCTCGCCGGATGCCGGCGCGGAAGGCAAGCCGCTGTATCTGCAAAAACGCATGCTGCCGGACGGCGACAGCACGATCATCGTAACCGTCGACAGCCGGCCCGCGGTAGCCGGCATCGACCCGTACAACGAGCTGATCGACAAGGTTTCCAGCGACAACCGCCGCGCGGTGACGCTGCAGTAGATTCAGTCCGCTTTTGTCGGTGACGGCACAGCCCGCACCAGCGTGACCTCCTGCGGCCCCACCGGCGCGCTGATCCGCCGCGCGTCGATCTGCTGCTTGATCGCCCGCCACAGGTCGGCCTGCACGCTGCCGTTGTCGCCACTGCTGGTCCAGCCGCGCAACACCAGGTTCACGGTCTGGCCGGACAGGCTTTCGATCGACACGGTCGGCGCCGGATCCTTCAGGACGCGGCCGTCCGCCTCGATCAGCCGGGAGACCGTTGCGATCGCCTTGTCCGCATCGTCGCGGTAGGCGATGCCTAACTTCAGTTCGAAGCGCCGCGTGCCGCGCCGGTTGAAGTTGACGATGGCGTCGCTGCCGATCTTTCCATTCGGCACGATCGCCTCGCGGTTGTCCGGCAGGATCAGCAAGGTGTGCATGAGGTTGAGGCTTCCCACCGTGCCCTCGACGCCACCTGCGGTGACGTAATCGCCGACCCGAAATGGCCGGAACACCGCCAGCAGCACGCCCCAGGCCAGGTTGCTGAGCGAGCCCTGCAGCGCCAGTCCGATCGCCAGCCCCGCGGTGCCGAGCGCGGCGACCATCGGTGCCGACGGCACGCCCAGCACGCCCAGCGCCGTGACCACCAGCAGAGCGACCAGCACGCCGTAGATCAGGTTGCGCAAAAACCCGCTGAGCGTGGAATCGAAACTGGCACGACCCAGGGCACCCTGGGCGAAATTCGCCAGTCGACGCGCGACCCACATGCCGACCAGCAATACCAGCAGTGCGCCAATCAGGCGCAGCCCCATCTGCACCGCCTGATCGGTGTAGGCGGAAACATCGTGTGTCATCGGAGCTGCCGCCACCGACGCGGCGGAAATATCGTGCATGGCCTGGTCTCCCGCAGAAAAAACCGGAGATCAGCCTAGCAGGAGAAATCGGAAGCTCCGCCGCCGAGCTCGATGCTGCGTGGGCGATCGCCTCGACGGCACGCCGCCTGAGCAGGAGCATCCGGCCCGACCGCGACGGCATGGGCCACGCGGTGGCCGCCATCCGTCACAAGATCGATGAATCGTGCAGTTTCTGGCGCAGGTGGCGCAGCGAGACCGTCTCCCACAGCGCGACCAGCACCAGCACCAGGGTTGTCGCCAACCCCAGCGCGAGGACGCTAGGCGGCTGCCAGGCAACGGCAGCGGCGAGTGCCGCCAGCAGACCCATGCCGATAAGGTGCGACAGCGGCAGGTTGGTGCTGTTCACCGCTTTCTTGAACCAGGCATTGCCCGCCAGATAGAGCGCCGGACCCCCGATCAGCACAGCGCTGCCGACCGCATCGACATGTCGCAGGGAATCGCGAAGAGTCAGCTCATCGGCCACCGCGGCGACGATGATGCCGGCCACGATCAGCAGATGCAGATATGTGTAGGCGATCCGCGCGGTGCGGCCCGGATCCGGCGCATGCCGGATCGCCACGCTGCCGCGCTCGGCACCCAGATCGAAATAGATCCACCACATCGCCACGCTGCCCACGAACGCACTGACGAACGCCAGCAGCGCCTGCGGCTGCGACCAGGTGTCGGCGAAGCTCGACCCGGTCACCAGCACCGACTCGCCCAGCGCGATGATCACGAACTGGCTGCAGCGCTCGGCCAGATGGCCGCCGTCGATGTCCCAGTCGGAAGTGCTGGACCGGCCCAGGCCTGGCACGGCAAAGGCCAGCGCCGGCCCGATGTATTCCAGTGCAAGGGCAACGATCCAGCACCACGCGCGCCACTGGCCGTGCAGCCATCCGCCCGCCAGCCACAACACACCCGAGCTCACCAGCCATACCGTGATGCGCTGGAAGTTGCGCGTGTTCGCCGGTGCGGCGTCACCCAGCGCCCACAGCATGAACAAGGTGCGCCCCACCTGCATGAACACATAGGTGCCGGCGAACAGCAGGCCGCGGCCCGCGAAGGCATCGGGCAGCGCGATCGACAGCAGCAGTCCGGCCAGCATCAGCACCAGCAGCAACAGCCGCACCAGCGGACGTTCCGGATCGAGCCAGTTGGTGACCCAGCTGGTGAACACCCACACCCACCACACCGCCAGGAACAGCAGCAGCACCTGCAAGGCGTTGATGAGGTTCAGCCCATGCAGCAGCGTGTGCGACAACTGGGTCACCGCATAGACGAACACCAGATCGAAGAACAGTTCGATGTTGGTGACCCTGACATGTGCGCCCGCCGCACGGCTGCGCAGGAGACTGCGCCCTGCTGGCGGGCTCGCGGGGCTGGCGGGCGTGTGGATGCTCAAGGCGGTCTCCGGCGTGATGCGTATTTATCGCATGGCTGCCCCGATGCCGTCACACGGCTCTTCTCAGAGCCGGTCATCCTCGATGTCGCTGACCCGACCGTCGACGATAGTCACCACGGTGACATGACCGTCGCGGCGATAACGCCATTGTTCGCCGCCCCGATCTTTGCTCACCACCCGAACGCCGCCGCGGCCGCTGCCGCGACTGCGTGGAACGCGCCTGTGCGATTTCGACGAGGGCTTGCCCAGCAGTTCGGTGACGCGCTCGCTGCTGTCGCCGGCGGTGAGCACCTGGTTGCCCACGCGCAAGGTGCTGGACGCCTGGACCGCGGCGCTGAACGCGAACAGGACGACGATGAGACTCCGACGCATGACCCTCTCCCTGGCTGGTTGGTTGAATTCGGAAAATCCGTTCCGCTGCGCCGGCATCGGCTCAGTCGTGATGTTCCTCGATGTGGTCCTCGATCGCGGCGACCTTGCCGGCGATGATCGTCACCACGACCACATGGCCCATGTCGCGGCTGTATTGCCAGCGCTCGCCCCGATACGCGCCGAACTCGTTCTGCAGCGGCTCCTTGTAGGCCGGCGTGCCCAGCAGGTCGATGGCGTGCGCGGCGGTATCGCCGACCGACAGCACCTGGTGGCCGACACGCAGCGTGTCGCTGGCGAAGACGTTCAGGCTGAGCGCCAGCAGCGGAACCAGAAACAGACGGCGCATGTCGTTCTCCCTGTCATTCAAAAGCCGGCGCGCAGCCCGACCAGATAAATCGTCTCTTCCGGTGTACTGGTCCGGCCAAGCACGGCGTTGCGATGTGGAAAGCGGCCGAAGCGCGCGATCACGTCGCGATGCCGCCGAGCATAGTCTAGAAATTCCCCGAAGCGTTCACGCTGCGGCGGCGGAACTTCCGCGCAGAGTGCCTCGAACAATGCCACCGATCGCCGCTGCAAGTCCTCGTCTTCGGCATGTTCCAGCGGCAGGTAGGCGAATACGCGCTGCAGCGCAAGCAGTCGTCGGTCATCCCCACGGGCGATGCCTGACGACGCGACACGCTGTGCGCTGGCGTCCTGTGCCCATGCGCGTGAATCACCGCGGTACAGGTTGCGCGGAAACTGGTCCAGCAGGAGCAACAGCGCCAGCCAGCCCGGCGGGCTGGCCGCCCAGCCATCCAGCCGTCCATCCGCCGCGGCATCCATCGCGCCGCCGAAGCGCTCGCGTATCTGCGCATCGAACGCCGCGTCGGCGGCAAACCAGTGCGCGGCGCTCGTGTCGGCGAACCAGAAATCCAGGATGTCGTGCGCTGTAACCGGCATCCTCGCCTCCCTTAGTGGTGCGCGGTACCGGCCAGGCTATGCATGTCCAGGTGGATGCCGCGCAAGCGCGGCAGCTGCCGGCGCAAGGCCAGTGCGGACTCGACCGGCGCGTCGGCAATGGCCTGCTCGAACGCATGCAGCAACGCACTTTCCTGATGCGCCAGCGCGCGGATCCAGGCATTGTCGCGACTATGCGCGGCATGCGTCAGCCAACTGGCCATATGGCGGCGGACGGCGCCGCGCCAGGTCCCATGCTCACTCGGCTTGCCGTCGTGGGCGCGCAGCTGTGCCTGCAGGTCGGCGATCAGCACATCCAGCGTCTGCATGTTTTCATGCAACACCATGCGCAAGCCCGGCTCGCAGGCCATCGCGGCACGCCGATAGAGCCGGCGCAGGTCGATGCTGCGCCGGATCAAGGCATTGCAGGTGGATGGCACGATGTACGTCGACATGGCCGCTTTTGCCGCATCACGAGTGGAACACGGCCCCATCGTCGCTCTTGCCCACTTAGCCGCAGCTAAACCTTGTGGATCTACCGGACGACAGTCGGTTCGCGTTTGGGGGGCTCGCACAGCGTAGTGAAGGCGCTCATTGCCCCAGTTGCAGCAGGTTCAACGGCTGACCGTTGCTGCCGCGCACGCCTTGCTGCAACTCGGCGAGCCGCTGGATCGACGGGCACAACACCTCGATCTGCGGGCGCAAGGCCTGCATGCGCTGCTGCATGCGCGGTTGCAGTTCGGTGGCGATATCCGCCGCTCGGTCGCGCAGCGTGGCCGCGGTATCCATGTCGCCGCCCAGTGCCGCATTGATCGCCTGCTGACCCAGATCTGCCGCCAGCAGAGGCAAGAGATCGGCGCCGATCTGGTTCATGGCCTGATCGGCGGCATCGCCTTGCCAGTCATGCGTGCTGCGGCTGACCTCGATGCGCCGCTTGAGCTCGCTGGCGTGTGCGCTCAGGCGGCGATTGAATTCGGCACGTGTATCGGCGCTCAGACCCATGCCATCGGCCTCGGCGCGCATCCCCTGCACCGCCATGTCCAAGCCGTTCTCCGCCACCTTGCGCAACCGTGGTGCCAGTGCGCGCAGTTCGCGTTCGAACAGCACCAGCCGATCCTGATCCTCGGCATTGAGGTGCACGGCGACACCGTCGGTGCGCAGCGCACCTTGCTGAAGTTCAACGTGAAACGGCGCCGGCGCCGCCCGATCGAACAGCAGGCTCTCCGTCTTCAGGGTCACGTCATAGCTGCTGCTGGCATGGCAGGTGGCGGCCAGATCCTGGGCATGCACACACAGTACGGCCGACAACGACAGCAGGACGACAAGCAAACGAAGCACACGCATCGACTGAATTCCGGTGAACGATGCGTCAAGCGATACCTTCTCGCGGACCAACCCATGCTGAATGCGGCGAGTCGGCGTAACTAAAACACTCGCAAACGGAGCGCTTATGGTCGCCATTGCCAATGCCATCAACCCTACCGTTTGAACTGCGCACGTACCGCCGGCCGCCCCAGTTGCCATGCCAGCCACAGCAGCAGCGGGATCGCGATCGCCTTCAGGGCCAGCCCCACCTGCCAGGTCCGCTGCGCTCGCGCGATCATCCACAACGCGACATCGCCCAGCTGCGGCTGTGCCTGCGCATGCTGCCGGGCGATGTCGAAATCGCCCCACTGCTGCAGCATCAGCACGCCGCTGAGCGCGGCCCACAACGCCAGCAGCAAGGCCAGCACCTGCAAGATCGGCCGCGCCCATGCCTGGCGCAGGATGCAGCCGGCGCACACCACGACGATCAGCAACGCGGCCAGCAGATAGCCGTATTCAGCATGCTGCAGATACTGCACGGCGCCTGTCGCGGCGAGCAGCAGCAGTATCCACACGCCGACCGGCCACGCCGAGAAGCGCCGCGCCGACGCCATACCGGTACCCGCCGTCAAAGGCATCAAGGTGCCGCCTTCAGCTTGGCCAGGTCGCTCATCACCTGGGCGGAATTCTTCTCCGGGTCGACATCCACGTAGACCTTGGCGATCCTGCCCCGCGGATCGATCAGGAAGGTGGTGCGCTTGGCGTAATGCATGCCGAGGTGTTCAGTGAGCACACCGTAGCTGGCGGCCACCTTGCGGTCGGCATCGGCCAGCAGCGGGAACGGCACGTGATACTTCGCGGCGAATTCGGCGTGGGATTTCACGTCGTCGAGGCTCACGCCGACGACTTCGGCACCCGCCTTGCGCAGCTTCGCGATGTCATCGCGGAACGTGCACACCTCGGTGGTGCAGCCTGGCGTGAAATCCTTCGGGTAGAAGTACATCACCAGCCAATGGCCGCGAAAGTCGGCCGGCGCGCGCCAGTGGCCGTTCTGGTCCTGCAGACGGAAAGCGGGGGCGACCTCGCCCACCTTCGGGGTAGCGGCGAATGCCGGAGCGACAAGAGCGCACAGCAGGATCAACACGAGCAAACGGGAAAGACGGCGCATGACGAAATCTCCGGTCGGGGAGGCAGGGTGGGGGCGATGCACAGACACGGCAGTTTACGCGCCCCGACGAAGAAGGGCGCCGATGGCGCCCTTCTTCGTCATGCCCATAGTAGATATCAGGGTCTGCTGATGGTGAACTTGCCCACCGAGACGCCCAGATTGACGCCTTCGCCCGTGCCGGTCAGGGCCAGCGAAGTGGTGCCCTTGGTCAGCACCTGCGCGGTGCCGCTCTTGACCACGCCAGCTTCGGCACCGGCCTGCGCATAGTTGCCGTATACCTCATTGATACTGTGCACATGGCTGATTTCGCCCTTGCCATTGTCGATGTGGTACTTGCCGGCGGTAATGCCGCCGCCGACCACGGTGATCTTCACATTCGCGCGCTGGCCATTGTCGCAGGTGATCGTGCCATGGCCTTCGGCGTGCTTGTAGATCAATGACCAGCCGGAGAGGTTGAACGCAAGATCACATTTCACCGAGGCTTCGGCGGCCTGCGCGCTGCTGGTCGGCAGCACGGTCATTGCACCCGCGCAGGCCAGTACCAGGGCGGCCATTCCAAAAGTACGCTTGATCATTGTCATCTCCTTGGGTTCGTGCGGGATCGGATTCGTTCGCCTGCGCAGACCGGAGTACCCATCGGAAGATCGGCCAGCCGCTGCGTGGTGATGGCATCGTGTGCATGGGACCGTGACAATGGTGTGCAGACGCATGACGTCCGTTCAGATTTCCGATTTGATGCTTCGCTAACAAACTGCCGCGCAGACTGTATTCGGCCGGGAGTGGCGACATCGTGCGGGCCACGCCGAGGGTTGTCGCGTCGCTCGCACCCTGCATAGACTTCGCATGGCCTTGATGCGGACCGCAGAGGAGAACCATGGTCAAGTATTCACTGGTCGGATACGACGGCTCCGATGCCGCCCGCCGCGCATTCCAGTTCGCCATCGACCTGGCCCGCTGCGGCCATGGCCGGGTGCGCGTGGTGTCGGTGTTGCAGATCACCGAAGGCGGTGCCGACGCCTGTGCGCTGATGATGGCCGACTCCGGCAGCCGGCGCGCTCAAGAGCTGCTGGACGAACTGACCGCGATCGTGCCGGATGCCGCCGCGCTGGTCGATGTCGAACTGATACACGGCAGTCCCGGCGATGTGCTCCTGAGCCAGGTCGATCAGCACGCGGTGGATCACATCGTGATCGGCCACACCGAACGCGGCGCGCTGGCGCGCTGGCTGCTTGGTTCGGTATCCGAAAACGTGCTGGCGCGAGCTCACGTGCCGGTGACGGTGGTGCGCTGAAAGCGTCGCGGCATATCGACCAAGACTGAACTGCAAGTAGGGCGGCGTTAATCCGACGGCTTGCTCAGGCCGTATCCTGTGTCACCCCTTTGTCATGCGAGCGTCGGCACTCGGCTCTCGCCAACACGCTGCCGCACAGGAAATCCGCTTGAACTATGCGACCGCCCTGCCCTGGACTCTGGAGAGTCTCGATCTCGACCGCATCGAGCTCGCGCGCGTGCGCCACGACGAGGATCTGTTTTTCCTGCTGTGCAGTTCGTCGTTCGTCGAGAGCGGCTCGGAGCTGTACACGCAGAACCTGATCGATCATTTCGCCGGCGACCAGGACTTGCAGACCTGGCTCAGCCAGCACTGGGAACACGAGGAACTGCAGCATGGCCGCGCGCTGGCTGCCTACGTCAGGAGGGTCTGGCCGGAGTTCGACTGGGACAAGGGCTTCCAGGCGTTCTGGAACGAGTATGGCGCCGTGTGCACGGCCGAACAGCTTGAACCCTGCCGCGGCCTGGAGCTGGCCGCCCGCTGCGTGGTGGAAACCGGCACGGCCAGCCTGTATCGAGCACTCAACGAGATCACCGACGAGCCGGTGCTGAAGCTGCTGACCAACCACATCAAGAGCGACGAAGTGCGCCACTACAAGCACTTCTACCAGTATTACCGGCTATATCGGGAACGCGACGGTTTCGGCCGCTACAAGGTGTTCCGCGCGATCCTGCGCCGGGTCAACGAGATCAAGAGCGAGGACAGCGACATCGCGTTGCGCCACGTGTTCAACCAGTGCTATCCGCAGCACCTGGGCAACGAGATCGAGTTCCGCCGCATCAGCGATCGCGCGCAGGGACTGCTGCGCCGGCATATCCCGGCCGGCATGACGGTGAAGATGCTGCTCAAGCCGCTGGATCTGCCAGCGCGGCTGCAGAGCGCGCTGGAAAAGCCGCTGGCGCGGATCACCGAGAAACTGTTCCTGCACTGAAGCACTCCGGAGCAGAACGCCCCGGTTACTGCGCCGTGGGTTGCTTGTCGGTACTGCGCGGCGCGCTCTTGATCAGCCGCTGTTGCCGCTGCGCTGCCTTCAGGCTTTTCACATCGACCGGACGGATCTGCGTAATGGTGCAGGGGAAACTGCGCCGGCCGGTGAGTACCTTGTCGAAGCCCACCATGACCTGGTTGAGATTCGAGGTGAGTCCGATGCTGTTGACGAAGGCCAGGTCCTGGCAACCGCCGCCGACATCCAGCAGCCAAGCTTCGTTGGGCCGGGTATAGACGGCCAACTGGCTGTCGCTCAGCGGCTCCCACGAATACAAGGTGAAGAAACGGAACTGGCGCACCGGCGCGCCGGCAGCGGCTGCGTACGCGGCCTGGCGCTCGCCGATGCGTTGCGCATAAGGCGCGCTGGCGCAGGCGGCAAGCAGCGCCGCCAACGTCGTCGCCCACAGAACACGGATCATCGACATGACACCAACCTCCATCGGCGGGTATTCATTCAACGCGCGAACCGCCTTCGGGTGTACCGGAACTACTTCTTTTTCTGCTTGCCCACGCCGACCCATTTGGCCGGATCGAATCCGCCGACCTCGTAGACCAGGGTCTGCTTCTTGTCGCCGTCGGCAAGGGTCACGTCCAGCGTGATCTTCTTCGCCTTCTGCAACATCGCGATGAACGCCTTGTCGTCGCGGATCATCAGCGCGGGCTCGCCGGTGGATGGCGCGAACGCCATGATGCGCACCGGTTTGCCGTCGGCCGTGCCGGCGATGGCGCAGTTGCCGCGACAGACGAAACCGGGCTTGCTGCCGTACAGGAACACGCTCTGGCCCCAACTGGTGTGCCGGCGCAGTACCAGCTGCACGCCACCGTTGACGATGGTGGCGGTGGACTGAGTGCCGCCGGCCATCGGCGAGACCTGGTACAGCCACAGGCTGGTCAGGCGATACTTTTCGCTGGCTTCGGCATAGCGTTTCTCGATCTCCGGCAGCGTTTGCTGTACTTCCTTCGCAGCATCGCTGTTGGGGAACCTCTTGACGATGTCCTGGCCCATCGTCACCGCCATCTCGTCGTTATGGATGCGTAGCAGCTGGCGATAGGTGTCTAGGTTGCGCGTGGCATCGGCCGCCCGGGACTGCGCTTGCTGCTGCGCGGCATCCGGCGCCGGCGCGCCGCTGTTCTGCGAGCACCCGGAAAGCAGCGCGGATACGCAGAAAGCCATCACGACGTAACGGGAAAAGGCGGGCTTCATGGGCGACCTACCGATGGGAACGGGCCGCTAGCTTGGAACGATCTGCCGCTGCCACGCAACCGGCCGCACTCAGTCCGGTTGGCCGAAGCGCTCGCGCAAGGCGGCGCGGTAACGCCGGCTGCAGGGAATTTTCACGCCGTCGCGCATCTGCAGGCGCGCATCGCCGGTTTCCGCCGGCTCGATCTCGGCCAGATAGTCGAGGTTGATGAAGTAGCCGCGATGCACCCGCACGAAACGCGCCGGGTCCAGCCGGCTCTCGATGCCGGCCATCGTGGCGCGCAACGGATAGTCGCGGCCACGCACATGCAGGTTCACGTAATTGCCGGACGCCTGCAGCCATTCGATCTCGCTGGCGTTGATCAGGAACTCCTTGCCCAGCTTGCGTACCAGGAAGCGCGCGGGCCGTTCCACGGGCTCCACCGGCGGGCCGTCGTCCGGTTCGGCCAGCAGCTTCGCCTCGCCTTGCTGGCGCAGCAGCCACAGCCGCGACAGGCAGATCAGCGCGACGATGAGAAAATAGCTGCGGATGTCCTTCAAGTACTCGTAGCCGAAGTTCGGCCACCACGCGCCGAAACGGTAGTGCAAGCCCACCATCCCATAAGCCAGCTTGCGCAGCCCGACCATGCCGGCCACGTGCACCAGGCTGAACGCCACGCTGGCCAGCAGCTGCCAAGGCAGGCTTTGGCGCCAGGTATCGAAGCGGAACGGCCAGCGCCGCTCCACCGCCTTAACGAAGGGGATCAGCAGCAGGACCAGCAGCGCGCTGCTCGATTCCCACACCCATGGTTCCCAGCTCGCCGTGCGGGCATGGTCGATCTGTGCAACGAGACCGTTGAACACGGTGTTGAGGATGGACAGCGCCACCCAGAAGGCAACCTCGACCGAGGGACGCCAACGCTGAAAATCCCTGTATCCGACATCCGCCTGCTCGTTCATGCCGGCGATTCTACGTGGCCGCCGCGAAATCCCCATGCGTCCCGTCCCGCACCGAAGTCGATTCGTCCCTGACTGCCCGCCATCCGTCACCCCGCACTGGGAATGACGGCGACAGCGGCCCATGCTGACCGCTGACCATCCCGTCCGGAGCGATACGATGAAAAGGCGCGACTTGCTGAAGGCTGCCGTCACACTGCCCCTGCTGCCCTTGCTGATGCGCAGCGGCACGGCCCTGGCGCACGGCGCCGGCACTCTCGCTACGACCGTGCGCTCGCGGCTGCGCCCGGGCCAACCGGGCTGGCCCGCGGCCGTGGAATGGGAGCAGCTGAAACGTCAGGTCGGCGGCCGGCTGCTGAAGCTGGAATCGCCGTTCGCCCCTTGCGACGCGGCGCAGCCGGACAGCGCCTGTGCACAGGTGCTCAAGCAACTTCACAACCCGTTTGCGGTCGGCGACAACCCCGCGCTGACCCAGACCAGCGGCTGGGCCGACGCCTGGACCTCGCAACCCAGCGCTTATGCCGTGGCGGCCGAGCATGCGGCCGACGTGGTCGCAGCCGTCAACTTCGCCCGCAAGCACCATCTGCGCCTGGTGGTGAAAGGTGGCGGCCACAGCTATCAGGGCACCTCGGACGCGCCGGATTCATTGCTGGTATGGACCCGCCACATGAACCAGGTGAGCCTGTACGACGCCTTCGTGCCGCAAGGCTGCGCCGGCCATGTGGCGCCGCAAACGGCGGTGAGCGTGCAGGCGGGCGCCATGTGGATCGACGCCTACAATGCCGTGACCACCCGTGGCGGCCGCTACGTGCAGGGCGGCGGCTGCACCACGGTGGGCGTGGCCGGGCTGGTGCAGAGCGGCGGCTTCGGCAGCCTCTCGAAGCGCTGGGGTACGGCGGCGTCCAACCTGCTCGAGGCGGAGGTCGTCACCGCC
Organism: Rhodanobacter terrae; assembly: GCF_042657005.1. Classification (NCBI taxonomy): domain Bacteria; kingdom Pseudomonadati; phylum Pseudomonadota; class Gammaproteobacteria; order Lysobacterales; family Rhodanobacteraceae; genus Rhodanobacter; species Rhodanobacter terrae. Next base: position 32,348 of record NZ_JBHSNG010000025.1, on the reverse strand, counting down.
GACGGCCGGGTGCGCATCGCCAACGCCTGCACGAACCCGGAGCTGTTCTGGGGCCTCAAGGGCGGCGGTGGCGGCAGCCTCGGCGTGGTCACGCGGCTGACCCTGCGCACCTTCGAGCTGCCCGACTCCTTCGGCGGAGCCAACCTCACCGTCAAGGCCGATTCGGAGGCGGCCTACCGCGCCCTGATCGCCGAGGCGGTAGGCTTCTACCAGCGCGCCCTGTTCAACCCGCACTGGGGCGAGCAGATGAAGTTCTACGGTGGCGACACCTTCGAGGTCTCCATGATGTTCCAGGACCTCACCAAGCAGCAGGCCGAGCAGATCTGGGCCCCCTTCCTGGCCTGGGTACGTGCCCGCAAGGACTGTCGCGTCACCAAACCGTTCCAGGCACTGGCGGCACCGGCCAGGCATCTCTGGGACGCCGAATTCCTCCGCAAATACCTGTCGGACGCGATCGTGGCGGACGACCGGCCGGATGCGCCGCGCGACCGCTTCGTATGGGCCGGCGACCGGGAACAGGCGGGCTGGTTCATTCAGGGCTACCAGTCGGCCTGGCTGCCGGCTTCGCTGCTGCAGCCGGAGCGGCAGGCGTCCTTGGCGGAGGCCTTGTTCGAGGCCGCGCAGCACCAGGGCGTCTCGTTGCACTTCAACAAGGGGCTGGCCGGCGCACCGGCCGATGCGATCGCCCGCGCTCGCGACACGGCCACGCATCCGCAGGTGCTGGACGCCTTCGCCCTCGCCATCAGCGCCAGCGGCGACGATCCCGCCTTTCCCGGCATGCCGGGCGCGAAACCCGATCTGGCCATGGCGCGGCGCATGGCAGCGGCTGTCGGCAAAACGATGGATGCATTGCGCGCGGTGGCACCGGACTCCGGTTCCTACGTCTCGGAAAGCGACTACTTCCTGCGCGACTGGCAGCGGGGCTTCTGGGGCAGCAACTATCCGCGCCTCGCCGCCGTGAAGCGCAGGTACGACCCCGACGGCCTGTTCTTCGTGCACCACGGCGTCGGCAGCGAGGACTGGAGCGCGGATGGCTTCACCCGTTTGCGCGGCGGGTGATGCACCGGACTCGACGACAGGAATTCAGCTCTCGCCCGCCATGGTCGAGTCCAGAAGCTCGACCCGCACGACCTGATCCAGCCTGACCCGCCGGCTCCATTCGGGCACATCGGGCCGCTGCAGTTGCACGAGGGCGTTGACGCCCTCGTGTTCGTCGGCGTCGCGAAACATCTGCACGTTCGGCCGCGCCGCTGACCACGCCCTGGCAGCTGCTGCCGTCCTTGAGCAGCAACACGACATGGCCGTTGGCGGGCAATTCGCCGATGATCGATTCCAGCCTGCGGATGCTGGCCGTATCGGTGTACACATGGTTCGCCTGCCTGCCCATGGGATTCGCCCCGTGTAGCCGATGGATGAAGCCCCACGCTAATCGGCAAAACGGAAAAAACCTGTCAATTTGCCGCGCTGCGGGCTGAACGGCGCAACCTGCCGCCTGCGCTATGCCGAACAAGGCGACAGCCCGATAATAGCCGTCCACGCAAGGACAACTGATGCCATCCGTCACCACGCCGCCGGCAGATTCGCTGCTGCAGCACCGCGCGTTTGTCGCGTTCTGGTTCGCCCGGATCGCTTCGGGGTTCGGCTTCCAGATGCTTTCGGTGGCGGTAGGCTGGCAGATCTACGCGGTCACCGGCCGCGCGTTCGATCTGGGCCTGATCGGCCTGGTGCAGTTCGTGCCGTCGCTGCTGCTGGCGCTGCCGGCCGGACATGTCGCCGATCAGTTCGAACGGCGCCGCATCGTGTTGCTCGGCCAGGTGGTGGAATGGATCGCGATCGCGCTGCTGACCGGCATGAGCCTGGCGCACGGCATCCACGAGGTCGGCATCCTGCTGCTGGTGTGCGTGATCGGCATCGCCAAGGCGTTCGAGTTTCCGGCGCTGCAGTCGATGCTGCCGGCCCTGGTGCCGGCGGCGATTCTTCCGCGCGCGATGGCGGTGAGCGCGTCGGCCGGACAGGCGGCGATGATCATGGGCCCGGCGCTGGGCGGTTTCCTCTACGTGGCCGGACCGGGCGTGGTCTATTCGGTATGCGGCGCGCTGTACCTGGTCTCCGTGGCGTTGATGGGCCGCCTGCACTACGAACAAGCCCCGCCGAAGCGCGAGCCGGCCACGCTGAGGACGCTGTTTGCCGGCGTGCATTTCATTCGCGCACGCAAAGACGTGCTCGGCGTGATCTCGCTGGACCTGTTCGCCGTGCTGCTTGGCGGCGCCACCGCGTTGCTGCCGATCTTCGCCAGGGACATCCTGCACACGGGCCCATGGGGACTGGGTCTGCTGCGCGCGGCACCGGCGGTGGGTGCGTTGCTGATGTCGGTGTGGCTGGCACGGCACAGTCTGCAGCAGCGGGTCGGCACGATCATGTTTGCTGCGGTCGCCGGCTTCGGGGTGGCCACGCTGGTGTTCGCCGTGTCGACCACGCTGTGGCTGTCGCTGGCGGCGCTGTTCGCGCTGGGCGCGTTCGACATGGTCAGCATGGTGATCCGCGGCGCACTGGTGCAGCTGGAGACGCCGGACGACATGCGTGGCCGGGTCAGCGCGGTGAATGCGATCTTCATCAACACCTCCAACCAGCTCGGCGAATTCGAGTCGGGCATGCTCGCCGCGTGGGTGGGCGCGGTGAGTGCTACGGTGATCGGCGGCATCGGTACGCTGGCGGTGGTCGGCCTGTGGATGGGAATGTTCCCGACCCTGCGCCAGCGCCAGCGGCTGCACGTGGAAGCCGCTGCACCCGCAGATACTCGTTAGGAGTCATTGCATGATCACCATGTCGGCTACCGAATTCCTGGAAGCCTATGCCGCGTTGACTCCGCTGCGAGATGCGATGGCGACTGCGCGGGCGGCGTACCTTGTCGCCCCGGCCGAGTTCAGCCTGGCGGCGGAATCGGCGCGCGACAACCGCTACATGGACATGAGCCTTGCCGTCGACCCGCTCAAGGCACTGGCCCAGCACAGTGCGCTGGCGCGGGCGCTGCGCGCGGACTGTCCGGTCATCACGTTCCCCGGCAATCCGGCCACGCCCGACGCCGTGTTTCCCAACAACGTGTTCGGCACCGCGCCGGGCCGGCTGGTCATCGGCCGCATGCGTCATGCCGTGCGCCAGCGCGAGGCCGAGCGGTCCGACATCCGCGGCTTCTTCGCCGACCTGCTGGGTTACGACGAGATCGACCTGTCCGGCTGCGACGACCTGGTCGCCGAGCTGACCGGCTCGCTGATCATCGACCGCGCCCGCGGCGTCGGCTACTGCGGCCTCAGCGAGCGCTGCAACCCGGCCGGCGCGCGGGCGATGCACAAGGCCTTCGATCTGCGCCTGACCTTCTGTTTCGAACTGGCCGAATCCGAATACCACACCAACGTCGTACTGACCTTGCTGGCCGGCCGCGCCGCGATCATCGCCGCCGACGGCTTCCGCGACCCGGCCGTGCCGCAGGCGATCGCCGCAGCCTACGGCGATCGCGCGGTCTGGCTGACCCCGGCCCAGAAGCAGGCGTTTGCCGGCAACGCGATCACCTTGTCCGGCGAACGCGTGTGGATGAGCACCCGCGCCGCCGCCTCGCTCACTGACGAACAGGTCGGGACGCTGAGCGATTACGGTTTTGCTGTGGACACGGTGGACCTGAGCGAGATCGAGAAAGCCGGCGGCAGCCTGCGCTGCTGCGTGGGCGAGATCTACTGATTCGATGATCGCCCCCAGGAAATGGGTAGGGGCCCGCTAGCGGGCGATGCCATTGCTTTGATCTTCCCTACCCAGCATCAGAGCAACAGCATCACCGTCAGAGCAAGAGCATCGCACGCTCGCGGGCTCCTACACGCGTACCAGGCCGAGCGGCACCGGCGCGCCCTGCAACAAGCGGCGATCGCCGGCCAGGCTGAACGGATCGGCGCGGCAAGGTCCGCTGTTTACGCACCGCTCACGACGCCGCTGGCAGCCTGTGACACCTGAGCCAAGGAGAACGTCATGCGCCATCGTGATATCGAACGCCAGATTCGCGACACCACCGACCGCGCGGGAGAACGTGCGCGCCACTACGCCGATGACGCCGCCAACACCGCGCAGAATCTGCTCGAACGTGGACGTCGCCGCATCAACGAGCGTTTCGGCAAGCGCGGCAAGCAATACGGCCAGCAGTTGACCCAGGCCGCCGAGGATCTTGCCGACGAGGCGAACTACCACTATCGCCGGCTGCGTCGTCAGGTCAGCCGTCATCCCGCGGCCACGGTGGCGATCATCGCCGGCACCATCGGTGCGTTCCTGCTGCTGCGCCGCGCATTCCGCAGCGACGACGACGAGTAGACGCCCATCTCATACGAAAGGGCCGGACGATCGCTCGTCCGGCCCTTTCGTTTTTCGCGCAAGGCACCGTCTGCGGGCCTATCCACACTGAGGGCTACGACGTTCGCCTGGCATGAGGCGCCGCGGCGACATCCGTCGTTGCGCCTGCACCGTCGCTCACATTGGTGTCGATGACGACGCGCTGGCCGAAAGACGGCGTCGGATGGATTCGCCGGCCAGTCCACCGCCGCCGCCATGGGCTTGCCACTGCTAAGCTGGCCGTCTTATGCCGCTGCAACCACCCATGCGCTCAAGAGACATCACCTTCCACCACCCCGCGGCGTTCTGGCTGGGCTGCGCTGCGGTGGTCGCGGGCGTGCTGGCGCACCTGCCGATGCTGGCGATGGCCGCGCCGATGCATTACCACCTCGCCGGCATGCCGATGGACAACGCGATGCTGGTCGGCATGGCGCTGGTGCCGCTCGGCGTGCTGCTGGCCGGCTACGGCCTGATGCCGCGCATGGAACAGATGCGACGCACGCTGCACGCCCGGCGCAGCCCGCTGCCGTTCCACATCACCGACCACGTACCGCTCAATCGCGAACATTGGAAACTGGTGGCCGTGCTGACCATCGCACTGGCGGTCGACGTGATGAAACCGGCGACGATCGGCTTCGTCATGCCGGGCATGTCGGCCGAATACGGGATCAGCGGCTCGGCCGCGGGATGGCTGGCGCTGTCGGCGCTGGTCGGCACCACGGTCGGCTCGGTCGTGTGGGGCCGCCTCGGCGACCTGTTCGGCCGCCGCGCGACGATCCTGCTGTCCGCGCTGATGTTCATGGGCACGTCGATCTGCGGCGCGATGCCGGCGTTCGGCTGGAACCTGGTGATGTGTTTCATGATGGGCGCCGCCGCCGGCGGCATGCTGCCGATCACCTTCACCTTGATGGCCGAGACGATCCCCACCGCGCATCGCGGCTGGCTGCTGGTCGCCCTGGGCGGGGTCGGCACCTCGGCCGGTTACCTGCTGGCCTCGGGTGCGGCGACGCTGTTCGAGCCTACCTTCAGCTGGCGCGCACTGTGGCTGCTCAACCTGCCGACCGGCGGGCTGATCGTGTTCCTCAACCGCTACATTCCCGAGTCGCCGCGCTTCCTCGCGCTGGCCGGGCTGGAGGATCAGGCGCGGGCCGTGCTGCAGCGTTTCTCCGGCGGCGCGCTGGCGGCTGACCCGCCCGTGATGCATGACCGGCCCGAAGCCGCGCCGGCAACGAAGGAGCCGGCGCGGATCGGCTTGCGCCGCCTGCTGCGCGGCCGGCACGCGCACATCACCTGGGGCCTGGCGATGTGCGCTGTCGGCTGGGGCCTGGTGAACTTCGGCTTCCTGCTGTGGCTGCCGGCGAACCTGGTCAAGCTGGGCATCGACGCCCACGCCAGCAGCGCGCTGCTGGCGCGCTCGGCGATCCTCGCATTGCCCGGCATCGGCATCGTCGTGTGGTTCTACCAGCGCTGGAGCAGCATCCGCACACTGGTGCTGTTCGCCGGCATGGCGACCGGCGCCCTGCTGTTCTTCTTCGTGATCGACCTGGCCGATCTGCGTTCGCCAACGCTCACCATGCTAGGCACGGTGGCGCTGTTGCTGAGCATCAGCGGCGTGATCGCCACGCTGATTCCCTACGCGGCGGAAATCTATCCAGTGCACTTGCGCAGCAGCGGCGCCGGGCTGATCGCCGCCTGTTCGAAGTTCGGCGGGATCCTCGGCGCCGGACTCGGCGTGGCCGGCCTGTTCGACCACTTCATGCTGTCGGCTGTGCTGATCGCGCTGCCGCTGGCGGCGGCGGGCTGGATGCTTGCGCGCAGCGGCATCGAAACCCGCGGCCACGACCTGGAGACGATCCAGGAAGTGCTGTCGCGCTGAGCGCGCCCCGCCGGCATGGCGCCGGCGAGGCGAGCGGAATCACACTGTCAGCGGATTCGGCTTGTCCTGGTCGAGCTTGTATTCCTTGATCGCGCGGCTGACGTCCTTGGCGTTGACCTTGCCGTCTTTCGCCAGCGCGGCCAGCGCGGCATGCGCGATCCAGTAACGGTCGACTTCGAAGAAGTCGCGTAGATGCGCACGCGTGTCCGACCGGCCGAAGCCATCGGTGCCCAGTACGGTGTAACGCATGCCATCGGGCATGAACGCACGAATCTGATCGGCGTACTCGCGCACGTAGTCGGTAGCGGCGATCGCCGGGCCCTGGCGACCGTCCAGCAGGCCGGTGACGTAGGGCACGCGTTGCTCGGCCTCGGGGTGCAGGCGGTTCCAGCGCTCGGCGTCGAAGCCGTCGCGACGCAGCTCGATGAAGCTGGGGCACGACCAGATGTCGGACTCGACACCGAAGTCGTTCTTCAAAAGATCGGCGGCCGCGATGACCTCGCGCAGGATCGCGCCCGAGCCGAGCAACTGCACGCACGGCGCCTTGCTCTTGCCCTTGGCCTTGCCCGACTCCCCATTGCCGGCTCCCGAATCGCGGAACAGGTACATGCCCTTGATGATGCCTTCCTCGGTACCCCCACCCTTATCAGACTTGGGCAGGTCGGGATGGCTGTAGTTCTCGTTCATCACGGTGATGTAGTAGTAGATGTCCTCCTGCTCCTGCATCATCCGGCGTACGCCGTCCTGCAGGATCACCGCTACTTCGTACGAGAAGGTCGGGTCGTACGACTTCACGTTCGGGATCGCGCCGGCCATCAGGTGCGAATGGCCGTCCTCGTGCTGCAGGCCCTCGCCGTTGAGGGTGGTGCGCCCGGCGGTACCTCCGACCAGGAAGCCGCGCGAGCGCATGTCGCCGGCGGCCCAGCACAGGTCGCCGATGCGCTGGAAACCGAACATCGAGTAGTAGATGAAGAACGGCAGCATCGCCTGGTTGCTGATCGAATAGCTGGTCGCCGCGGCCATCCACGAGGCCATGCCGCCGGCCTCGCTGATGCCTTGCTGCAATACCTGGCCCTTCTGGTCCTCGCGGTAGTACAGCAGCTGGTCGGAATCCTGCGGCTTGTACTTCTGGCCGAACGGCGCATAGATGCCGATCTGGCGGAACATGCCTTCCATGCCGAACGTGCGCGCCTCATCGGCGACGATCGGCACCACGCGCTCGCCCAGCTGCTTGTCGCGCAGCAGCAGGTTGATGCCGCGCACCAGCGCCATCGTGGTGGAGATCTCGCGCTCGCCGGTGCCCTTGGTGATCTGCTCGAACGCAGCGAGTTCCGGCGTCTTCAGCTTCGCGTCGGCCTTGCGCCGGCGCTGCGGCAGGGAGCCGCCCAGGGCCTTGCGCCGCTCCAGCATGTACTGCACTTCCGGCGAGTCCTTGCCCGGGTGGTAATACGGCACGTCCTTCAGCTTGTCGTCGCTGATCGGGATCTGGAAGCGGTCGCGGAAATGCCGCACCGACTCGTCGTCCAGTTTCTTCTGCTGATGGGTGGGGTTCTGCGATTCGCCGGCCGCGCCCATGCCGTAGCCCTTCACCGTCTTGGCCAGGATCACGGTCGGCATGCCCTTGGTGTTCGACGCCGCGTGATACGCCGCGTAGACCTTGTGCGGATCGTGGCCGCCGCGGTTCAGCCGCCAGATGTCGTCGTCGCTGAGGTTGGCGACCATCTCGCGCGTTTCCGGGTACTTGCCGAAGAAATGCTCGCGCGTATACGCGCCGCCGAACGCCTTGCAGGCCTGGTATTCGCCGTCGACGGTTTCCATCATCAGCTTGCGCAGCACGCCCTTGGTATCGCGAGCGAGCAGCGGATCCCAGTAGCTGCCCCAGACCAGCTTGATCGCGTTCCAGCCAGCGCCACGGAACTCGCCTTCCAGTTCCTGGATGATCTTGCCGTTGCCGCGCACCGGACCGTCCAGCCGCTGCAGGTTGCAGTTGATCACGAAGATCAGGTTGTCCAGTCCTTCGCGGCCGGCCAGCGAGATCGCACCCAGCGACTCCGGCTCGTCGCACTCGCCGTCGCCCATGAAGCACCAGATCTTGCGGTCGCTCTTGGGCACCAGGCCGCGGTGCTCGAGGTACTTGAAGAACTGCGCCTGGTAGATCGCCTGGATCGGGCCCAGCCCCATCGACACCGTCGGCACCTGCCAGTAGTCCGGCATCAGCCACGGATGCGGGTACGACGACAGCGCGCGGCCCTTGCCGACCACTTCCATGCGGAACAGGTCGAGCTGGTCCTCGGCCAGCCGGCCTTCGAGGAACGAGCGCGCGTAGATGCCGGGGCTGGAATGGCCCTGGTGGAACACCAGGTCACCCGGATGATCGGCACTGGGAGCGCGCCAGAAATGGTTGAAGCCCACGTCGTACAAGGTGGCGCTGGAGGCGAAGCTGGCGATGTGGCCGCCCAGCTCGCCCGGCTTGCGGTTCGCCCGCACCACCATCGCCATCGCGTTCCAGCGGATCAGCGAGCGGATGCGCCATTCCATCGCGGCGTCGCCCGTCATCTTCGCCTCGTTCGCCGGCGCGATGGTATTGACGTATTCGGTGGTCGGGTCGAACGGCAGGTAGCCGCCGGCGCGCCGCGTGCCGTCGACCATGCGCTCCAGCAGGAAGTGCGCGCGTTCGGTGCCATCGTGATGGATCACCGCGTCGAGCGAGTCCATCCACTCCCGGGTTTCGGTGGGGTCGATGTCCTGATTGAGGATATCGTCGAGCTGATCCATGAAAATTCTCCGCGGCGCCGTTGCAGCGCCAAGCTTGAGGGGGAAATACCCGTCGCCGGGGATTGCGGCGGGATCAACGTACAAGTCTAGCCGCTGGGCCGGACGCCCGCCAATTCAGCCGTCCATGCGGCTACGCATGGGACTTGCGCCACCCCGCCGTTCCCATCACCCGTTCGCGCCCCTGATCAAGTCCGGGGGCGAACGGGGGTTTCTCGACAGGCCAGGTTCGAAAACTCAGCCCTGCTGGCGGTTGGCCGCGCGGATCTGCGCCTCGACGCAGGCGACCGCGGTCATGTTGACCACGCGGCGCACGGTCGATTGCGGCATCAGGATATGCGCCGGCTTGGCCACGCCCATCAGGATCGGCCCGATCACCACGCCGTCACTGAGCATGCGAGTCATGTTGTAGGCGATGTTGGCCGCGTCGAGGTTGGGGAACACGAACACGTTCGCCTTGCCCTCCAGCCGCGAGTTCGGGAACAGCTTCTCGCGCAACGTGGGCGTCAGCGCCACGTCGGCCTGCATCTCGCCTTCCACTTCCAGCCGCGGCGCACGGGCGCGTATCAACTCCAGCGCCTTGCGCATCTTCTTCGAGCCGCAGGTGTCGCGGCTACCGAAGTTGCCGCCGGAGAGCAACGCGATCTTCGGCGTAATGCCGAACAGTTTCAGCCGAATCGAGGCCTGCAAGGTCGCCTCAGCGATCTGCTCGGGACACGGGTCGTCCTGCACGTGGGTGTCGAGGTAGAAAAACGTGCCCTTTTCGGTGGATACCGCGGCCATAGCCGATGGCTCGACCACGCCCTCGTCCAGGCCGATGATGTCGCGGATATAGCGCAGCTTGCCCTGGTACTGGCCGACCAGGCCGCAGATCATCGCGTCGGCTTCGCCGCGCTCGACCATCAGCGAGGCGATCGCGGTGGGACGCGAACGTATCACCGCCTTGGCCATCGACGGCGTCACACCGCGGCGCTGCATCAGCCGGTGATAGTGCTGCCAGTAATCGTCGAAGCGCGGGTCGGAATTGATGTTGCAGATTTCGACGTCCACGCCCGGCTGGATGCGCAGGCCGGCACGCTTGATGCGCTTCTCGATCACTTCGGGGCGACCGATCAGGATGGGCTTGGCCAGACCTTCGTCGACCACCACCTGCACTGCGCGCAGCACCGTTTCTTCCTCGCCTTCGGCGTAGACCAGCCGGCACGGCGCGGATTTGGCGCGTTCGAACACCGGCTTCATCAACAATCCGGTGCGGAACACGAAGCTGGTCAGGCGATCGCTGTACTCGGCGAAATCGGCCATCGGCCGCGTGGCCACGCCCGAATCCATCGCCGCCCGCGCCACCGCCGGCGGCAGCTGCAGCAACAAGCGCGGATCGAACGGCTGCGGAATCAGGTAGTTCGGGCCGAAGCTAGGCGGCTTGCCGCCGTAGGCGCGCGCGCTGACATCGGACGACTCGCGCCGCGCCAGCGCCGCGATCGCGTGCACGCAGGCGATCTTCATCGGCTCGTTGATGACTGTGGCGCCCACGTCCAGCGCGCCGCGGAACAGGTACGGGAAGCACAGCGCGTTGTTGACCTGATTCGGATAATCCGAACGGCCGGTGGCCATGATGCAGTCCGGCCGCACTGCCTTGGCCTCCTCGGGAGTGATCTCCGGGTTCGGATTGGCCAGCGCGAAGATGATCGGCCGCGGCGCCATCGTCGCCACCATTTCCGGCGTCAGGATGCCGCCGGCCGACAGGCCAAGGAATACATCCGCATCCTGGACGATCTCGGCCAGCGAGCGCGCCTTGGTGGCGCGCGCGTAGCGCTGCTTGTCCGGGTCCAGGTCGGTGCGTTCGGTGTGGATGACGCCGTGGCGATCGAACGCCAGGATGTGTTCGGGCTTCACGCCCAGCGCCACCAGCATGTCGAGGCAGGCGATGCCGGCCGCGCCCGCGCCGGTGGTGGCGAGGCGGATGTCCTCGATGCGCTTGCCGACCACCACCAGTGCGTTGACCAGCGCCGCGCCGACGATGATCGAGGTGCCGTGCTGGTCGTCGTGGAACACCGGGATCTTCATCCGCTCGCGCAGCTTGCGCTCGACGATGAAGCACTCCGGCGCCTTGATGTCTTCCAGGTTGATGCCGCCGAAGGTCGGTTCGAGGCTGGCGATGATGTCGACCAGTTTGTCCGGGTCGTTCTCGTCGATCTCGATGTCGAACACGTCGATGCCGGCGAACTTCTGGAACAGCACGCCCTTGCCTTCCATCACCGGCTTGCTGGCCAGCGGCCCGATGTTGCCCAGGCCCAGCACCGCGGTGCCGTTGGTGATTACCGCCACCAGGTTGGAGCGCGCGGTGTACTCCGCCGCCGTGGTCGGGTCTTCGACGATCGCGTCGCAGGCCGCGGCGACGCCGGGCGAATAGGCCAGCGATAGGTCGCGCTGGGTCAGCAGCGAGGTGGTCGGGGTGACCTTGATCTTGCCGGGGCGCGGCAGGCGGTGATATTCGAGGGCGGCGAGGCGCAGTTCTTCGGGAAGGGACATCGGCGGCGATTATCGAGGGAGGGGGGTGGCAGTCGACACGGCGACCGACTGCCAGCGATGTTAGCACCGGGGCGGCGCCGACCGGCACCCAAACAGCGCCGGGAACGCCCTGATCTGTTCAACCCGGGCGGCAGGACGTGCGGAAAGGTCGCAGACGGCAATGCGCGGACTTTCCGCACATCACCCCGTCGTGGGTTTTCCATCGGCTGGGTCGAGGCGTCCCTAGACGCTGGACACCAGCTCGTCGCCCTGCACCCGGTTCATGTGGATGCCGTTGATGAAGACCGAGAACGCCAGCTTGCCGGCCAGCCCGTGCACATGCTGCATCCACGGCGGCAGCCAGCGCGGCGGCAGGATCGCGCCGGAGGCGAAATGCGGTTGCAGCGCGATCACGTCGTGCAGGGTCAGCTTGCCCGCGAACAGGTGGCGCAGCAGATCCATCCGCTGCTGCTTGAACGCCCAGCGGAAGAACGTGTGCACGGTGAGCAGGCCGGACAGGTACACATTGTCCTTGGCGAACGCGGCGCCCCCGCTCAGCGGCACGCCGCGGAACACCCGCTGCGCCGAGTGGAAACTGTCCGCCGCGCTCTGTCCGCAGCTGCTGAAGTAGCGATAGACCTCGACGAAGTCGGCACCGTTCAGCGCCATGTCGATCGCCAGGATGCGCAGGCTGATGCGCTTTAGCCGGGCGATGTCGATCGCGCCGGACATCAGTTCGGCGAACACGGCCAGCCCTTCCTGAGTCGCGGTGACTCGCGGCGAGGTGCGCGCCAGCGAGGCCAGCAAAGGCTGCTGGCGGCCGTTCAGCGCGGTCAGCGAGTGCACGAACGCCTCGTGCGCCAGCAGCTGATGGCGATCGTATTCGCTGAAGCAGGTGTCGCCGCGCAGGCGGATGCGGGTGGCGCCGGCCGCCGCCTTCGCGGTCAGCTCGGCATCCACTTCCACCCTGATCACACCGGCCCCGAAAAAAACGTCCAGCGTCTTCGCCAGCTCGTCGCGCAGCTCGATGGCCGGCATGTCCACATTGCTGTCGTCGGCGAGCAGATCCGCGCCCAGCTCGTCGGACAGTTCGACGAAGTAATGCGCCGCGTCGAGGTTGCTGCGCTGGCTGCCGGGGATCAGGTCGCCCGGCTTGCCGTACAGCGCGATCGACGGCGCGGTGACGCCGGCGGTCCCGGCCGACTCCAGCATCTCGGCGGCGATCCGCCACGATTCGGCGGTGCGGCGCAGGTACTCGCCTAGCGGATCGATATCGTGCGGGTCGCTGCCGCCGGCCGCCGCCTCGATCGCCGCCAGCTCCGCGCGTGCCGCGGCCAGGTCCGGCCGCGTGTAGGTCACCTCGGGCAACGCGAACCGGCCCTGGCTGTAGGCCTCGATCATGCGGCCCTCCAGCGACGCCGGCCACGCCACCGTCGACAGGATGTGGATGCCGCGCACCGCCGCCAGCAGACGCTGGTCCAGCGCCGCGTAGCGCTGCAATTCGGGCGCGATGGCGCTGGCCGGCACGTTCATCGCCGCACTCCGCGCAAGGCATCGACGCGTTCGATCAATTCGGTCGCGATCGGGTCGGGCTGGAAAGCGTTCAGGAAACCGCGCGGACTGGCCGGGATAAAGGTGAGATTGCGCCCGTAGCGGGAGTCCGTCCGCAGCATCAGCGTGACGCGGCGCGGATTGGTCATCGTGCTGGCGTTGATGTTCATCACGTCGCTCAGCGCCACGCGTCGCTGCTCGTCACGGTTCTTCACGACCAGCCAGTCGCCGTCGAGCCAGACCTCGTCGACAAGGTCCTGGATCAGCTTGCGGAAGATGAAGAAACCCACGCCGGCCAGGAAAACCGGCATCAGCAGAAACGGCACGATCTGCCGGGACTGCACGGATGTTCCGTCGAGTCGGGGTCCCCACAACGCCATCGCGAGGAAAACCAATAGAAAGCCGAACCACAGGATGGGAAAGATCCGCTTGTAGAAATACGTGGATGACGAGGACAGCCGACGCATGCCTGCGCTCCGCAACAACGATGCCGCGATACTAGATGCTTTGAGGGGCGGCGTGCGCGGCAGCGGTGCGCCAGTGAGGCCTGGGACGCCCTGGCCTCACTCCCGCTCCCGCTGCCCGCGATGCCCATGCGGCCGCTCGGTCGGCCGGCCACCGCGCTGCCGACGCAAGCGCGCCTCCAGCGTCGCCGCCTGCTCCTCGCGCTCGTCGTGCAGCTTGAGGTAGTTGCGCCAGCGTCCCGGCGCCAGCTCACCGTTGTCCAGCGCCACCTGGATCGCGCACCCCGGCTCGCTGCCATGGCCGCAATCGGCGAAGCGGCATTGCTCGGCCAGCGCTTCGATGTCGGCGAACAGGTCGAGGTTCTCCTCGCCGGTGAGCTTCAGTTCGCGCATGCCGGGGGTGTCGATCAGGCAGCCGCCACTGGGCAACTGCAGCAGGGCGCGGTGGGTGGTGGTGTGGCGACCGCGGCTGTCGTGGCTGCGCACTTCGGCCGTGGCCATCGTCGCCGTACCGAGCAAGGTATTGGTCAAGGTGGATTTGCCGGCTCCTGACGAACCGACCAGCACCGCGCTGTCGCCCGGCTGCAGATACTGCGCCAGCAACGCCACGCTGGATGGATCCTTGCCGTTCAGCGGATGGATAGGAATGTCCGCCGGCAGCCGCGCCCGCAGTGCCGCGATCTGCTCGGCCGCGTCATCGCGCGTGTCCAGCTTGCTCAGCAGCACCACCGGCTGGGCGCCGGAGTCCTCGGTCAGGGACAGGTAGCGCTCGATCCGGGCGGGGTTGAAATCGCCATCCAGCCCGGTCAGCACCAACACATAATCGATATTGGTGGCGATCAGCTGGCGCTCGTAGCGCTCGCCGGCGGCCGCCCGCGACAGCACGCTGCGCCGGGGCGTCACGGTAACGATGTGCGGCGGCGTGCCGCTCTCCACCTCCACGAAATCGCCGACCACCGGCCGTTCGGCCGGGTCGATCCCGCGCTTGAGAAAGCGTCCGTCCGGTTGCGCGCCGAACAGGGTTTCGCCGTCATGTAGCTCGTAGCCGGCGCGATGCTGGGCGACTACCCGCGCCAGCCGCAGGCCGGCGGCGGGCAAGGCATCCCCACGCCAACCGATGTGCCGCAGCCGCACTTTCGTTTCGGCATCACTCATGGCGAAGGTCTGTCTGCATGGTCTGGCGATTATGCCTTGGGACGCCCTGATCTATTCAACGCAGGCGTCACCGGTTCTGTCTGCCCGCAGATCAAGGTGCGTCGACGAAGGCAGGCTGGCCGCCTGTCGAGGAGGTGCGCCGCGGAGATGGGGGCAGACAGAACCGGCCCAACCGATTGAAAACAAATGACGGGGTGATGTCCAGAAGGCCCGCAGGCGGCAGCGCGCGGCTTGCCAAGGCAACCAGCCTTGGCGGCGCCACACACCACCACCTGCGAACCTTCTGGACATCATGCCGCCTGCGTTGAATAGACCAGGGCGTCCCTTGCCCGGGCATTGCCCGCCGATGAGCCGAAATTCGCCTCGAATGGTGCTCGCGCTGCACTGCATCACGCTGCTAGCATCCATCTACCGGCGATGGCGCCGTATGTTGACCTCAAAGGATACCGGTGGTGGCTTCGATCAGACCCAGTGCGCACCTGGCGGATGTGCGCTATGAAATCCGCGGTGCACTGACCCGGCGAGCGCGCGAGTTGGAAGCCGCCGGTCTCGACATCATCAAGCTCAACATCGGCAACCCGGGTCGCTACGGCTTCGAGGCGCCGGCGCATCTGCGCGAGGCGATCGCCTGCCATCTGCACGACAGCGAAGCCTATGGCCACGAACAAGGCCTGGAAGTCGCCCGCGAGACGATCGCCGAGCAGCAGCGCGCCCGTGGCGCCCGTGGCGTCGAGCCCGAACGCATCTTCATCGGCAACGGGGTCAGCGAACTGATCGACCTGTCCTTGCGCGCGCTGCTGCAACCCGGCGACGAGGTGCTGCTGCCCAGCCCGGATTACCCGCTGTGGAGCGCCGCCACCATTCTCAACGGCGGTCAGCCGCGCTATTACCACTGCCTTGCCAGCCACGGCCACCTGCCCGATCCGGACGAGGTCGAGGCACTGGTCACTCCGCGCACCCGCGCCCTGGTGCTGATCAATCCGAACAACCCGACCGGCGCGGTGTATCCGCGCGCGCTGCTGCAGCGGCTGGTGGCGATCGCGGCGCGGCACCGGCTGCTGTTGCTCACCGACGAGATCTACGACGAGATCCTTTACGACGGCGCCACTTTCCAGCCGCTGGCCGAAGTGGCCGGCGAAGTGCCCTGCCTCAGCTTCGGCGGCCTGTCCAAGGTGCATCGCGCCTGCGGTTACCGGGTCGGCTGGATGAGCCTGTCCGGCGATCCCACGCGCACCGCGGCGTATCGCGATGCGCTGCAATTGCTTGCCGCGTTGCGCCTGTGCGCCAACGTGACCGCACAGTGGGCCGTGGTACCGGCGCTGCTGAGCGCGCCCACGATCGGGGCACTGACCGCACCCGGCGGCCGCCTGCACGAGGCGCGCCGCGCCGTGCTGGAAGGTGTCGCGGCCAGTGAACACCTGGAATTGATCGCTCCGGACGGCGCGCTGTACGCCTTCCCGCAGGTACGCGCCGACCGTTTCGCCGATTTCGACGACGAGGCGTTCGCCCTGCGCCTGCTGGAGGAGGAATCGGTCCTGGTGGTGCCCGGCAGCAGTTTTAACGTGCCCCGCAGCCGCCATTTCCGGCTGACGCTGCTGCCGCCGCCAGTGCAGCTGCACGAAGTATTCGTGCGGATCGACAGGGTGCTGGCACGGATGGCCCACGAACAGCCGAAGGCCCGTGCCGCCGCGGTGGCCTGAGCGCATTCGTCCCATGAAGTCCACCACGTCCCCGCTGCGCTATCTGGCTCTCGGCGACTCCTACACCATCGGCGAAGCGGTGGCCGCGCACGAGCGCTGGCCAGCCGAGCTGGTGCAGCGCCTGCGCCGGGCTGGCGTGGCGATCGACGATCCGCGCATCGTCGCCGTCACCGGCTGGACCACCGACGAGCTGTCGCAAGGCATGGACGCGGCGTCACTGGTGCCGGCGTACGACCTGGTCACCTTGCAGATCGGTGTCAACAATCAGTACCGCGGCCGCGCGGCCGACGACTTCCGCGGCCAGTTCGCCGACCTGCTGGCTCGCGCGATCATGCTGGCCGGCGGCCATGCGGCACGCGTGGTGGTGGTGTCGATCCCCGACTGGGGCGTCACCCGCTTCGCCCACGAGCAAGGTCGCGACCGCTCACGCATCGCGGCTGAACTGGACGCCTACAACGTCATTGCCCGCGACGAGAGCCACCGTGCCGGCGCCCGCTTCGTCGACATCACCGGCATTTCGCGCGCGCATCCCGATCTCGTCGCCGAAGACGGCCTGCACCCCTCGGCGGCGCAGTACGCGTTGTGGGTGGAAGCGATCGAGCCGATCGTTCGCGCGGCGCTCCGCTAGCTCGGCGGCAACGAGGCTGCAACCTGTTCGCCATGCCGCGGTGACGTAGCAAACGCACACTGGCGCCCCGGACCACTACCGGGGATTGCGCCATGAATACCTTTCCTTGCCGCAGCGCCTTCATCTCCGACGTGCATCTGGGCACGCCCGACTGCAAGGCCGCCTACCTGCTCGATTTCCTGCGCCAGCTGCGCTGCGAAAAGCTCTATCTGGTCGGCGACATCATCGACATGGAGGCACTGGCGAAACGCCACTGGTGGCATGCCGAGCACAGCGCCGTGATCGCCGAGATATTCGCGCTGGCACGGCGCGGGGTCGAGGTCATCTACATCCCGGGCAACCACGATGCGCCCGTGCGTGGCCTCCATGGGCAGAACTTCGGCGGTGTGCGGATCGTGCTGGACGCCGTGCATGTCGGTGCCGACGGCCGCCGCTACCGGGTGAGCCATGGCGACGAATTCGATCCCGAGCATGTCGGCCGTCGCTGGATGCTGCAGTTCGGCGAAGCGATGCATCGCCTCATCTGCTGGAGCAATCGCCGCCTGCACGCGATGCGGCGACGGCTGGAACTGCCCTACCTGCCGCTGTCGATCATCATCAAATCGCATATCGGCAAGGCGCTGGCGTACATCCGCGCCTACGAAGACCGCGTCGCCGCGGATGCGCGCGGGCGCGGGTTCGATGGCCACATCTGCGGGCACATCCACTTCGGCCAGGTGCGCGAACTGGGCGGCGTGCTTTACCTCAACGACGGCGACTGGGTGGAGCACTGCACCGCCCTGATCGAGGACCACACCGGCGCGATGGAGCTGATCCACTGGAGCGAACAGTCCACCGCGCTGGGCCGCGCCAGCCGCGAGCTGATATGGCCGTCGCCCGCAGCGGTGCTGGCGCTGGCGCCGCTGGGCATGACCCGGCGCCATCTGGGCGAGCTGCGCCGGGCCGCCTGAACAACGGCCTTGAAGGGCGGCAGGATCGCCGCATATCGGGCGGCGTATCATTGTCTTCTTTGCCGGAGTTCCCCATGTCCCTTGACGCCACTACCCGCGAACGTATCGAGACCCTGCTCAAGGACCACCGCGTGGTGCTGTTCATGAAGGGAAACCGCCAGCAGCCGATGTGCGGCTTCTCCGCCGCGGCCACCAACACGCTCAACGAATTGCTGCCCGAGTACCACACGGTCAACGTGCTGGATGACCCGGAAATCCGCGAAGGCATCAAGGCCTACGGCGAGTGGCCGACGATTCCGCAGCTTTACGTGGAAGGCGAGCTGGTCGGCGGCGCCGACATCATTCGCCAGATGTATGGCAGCGGCGAGCTGCATGCGCTGTTCGGCGTGAGCGCGCCGGATCGCACGCCGCCGCAGATCACCATCACCGACGCGGCCGCCGAGGCGATCCGCCAGGGCACCGCGAACGCCCAGGGCGTGGCGCTGCACCTGGAGATCGGCCCCGACCATAGCGCCGGCTTCCAGCTGGCGCCCGCCGGCGAACACGATATCGTGGCGCACGCGAACGGACTGGAAGTGCATTTCGATCCGGCCAGCGCCCAGCGCGCCAAAGGCATCGTGATCGACTGGGTCTCCACCGTGCAGGGCGAAGGCCTCAGCCTGAAATTCCCCGGGGCGCAGGAAATCAAGTCGCTCAGCGTGCATGAGCTGAAGGCCTTGCTGGAAGCCGACCGGATCACCCTGATCGACGTGCGCCCGGCCCACGGCCGCGCCCAGGCCGCGCCGCTGGCGCAGGCGCGGGTGCTGGAAGACGAAGGCTACGAGAGCCTCGCCAAGCTGCCGAAAGACACCGCACTGGCCTTCATCTGCCATCACGGCGTTTCCAGCCGCGCCATGGCCGAGCGATTTGCGGCGCATGGTTTCAGCAACGTGCACAACGTGGAGGGCGGGATGGATGCGTGGGCCGTCGAAATAGATTCGAGTGTGCCGCTCTACTGATGGACATCCTGATTGGCAAGTCTCGAAGACGCCCACTCTGCGGGCACTGCTATTTCTGCGATAGCCACAGAATCCGAGGACACCCGCCAACCGGCGAGGTGGATTTCAGCCTTGTGGAGTGGCCACTTCGCTACTGCGATTGAAATCTCCGATCGCACCAACCAGTTCGGTTACTGCGGCGCGCTCGGCTTCGCTCAGGTCGGGATTCCAGCTGTCGAGAATTAATACCACGCGCGTCTCGGTGCTGTTGTTCCACGCCTCGTGCTCGAACGTGTCATCGAAACTGACACATCGCCCCTCCTGCCATTCATGAATCTCGCCACCAACCCGGATGGCGCAATCCGGAGGCACGATCAACGGCAGATGCGTGACCAGGCGCGTGTTGGTGACACCACGATGCGGCAGGATATGCGTGCCCGGGCGCAGCACGGAATAAAGCGTCTCAGGCGCGTGATCACGAATGCGCGCCAATGGCAACGCATCCAATAGGCCAGAGGTGCGCGGGCAGCTCGCGCATTGTTCGTCGTAACGTACACCATGACGATAGAAGAAGTACGCATCCCACGCCGCTGTCTGGTTGCCGGATGCGCGCAGATATCCACCGAGCTCCGTGGGCGAGTTAATGCCGAGAAACGGTTGCAGCGCTTGATTTTCCGCCAGCACTGCTCGCAACTCCTCTCGAATCATTTCGGTGGCGGCCTCCAGCTCCCGGTGCCAGGGAAAGCGCTCGCTGGCGTAGTACGTCTGGCTGGGCACGCCAGGGAAATAGAGGAACTTCGGTTTCTGCCGTGGATCAGGTAGGGACACCGCCTTCTCGCCAAGATAAATGGCTAGGCAATCTTCCACGCGCAAAAGTTCGGAGCGGCCATAGCGCTGCCGCAGAGGCTCCAGCACCTGATGGAAAAGCCGGGGGCGCTCGACATCAATGAAACGGATCGCATGCTTGACTGCATCGCGGATACCTGGCGCCGTGCTCGAGTCACCCAGCCATCGACCTTGCGCCTGTGCTGCGTTTACCGCACCGAAATAAGCCACCAGCGCATCGTGTATCTCTCCCAGGTGTTCCAATGCCATGCCCAGACGCAGGCGCGCCATAAACATGTGCGGTGCCAACTCTACCGCATGACGCAAGTTGACCACTGTGCCGTGTAGGTCCCCGACAGCCATCTGCGCTGTGCCCAATTGGTGCAGCGTATCGGCATCGTTCGGACGCACCTGGTCGGCGACAAGCAGCATGGCCACTGCACGCGTAGCATCTCCGCGAACCAGATGACGACTGGCGACGAATTGCAGCGCTTCCATGTCGTTGGGAACCATCTCCAGCAGCCGCGTGAAGTACTGTTCGGCCAGCGCGACATCACCGTGCTGCAGCCCGTTGTATGCCATTTCGCGCAAAGCCATGGCGCCCTCATGTAGCTCACTGTTCATTGCCTGATTACCGCCGAACGGGTTTTGTCCAAGAAGAAAGCCGTCAGTCAGTCTCGCTGCCGGCGCGTACTAGGCATAATAACGATGTTCGAAAGACTGTGGGCCTTATCCTTGCACCTGCAGGATAATGCGCGGCGGAAGTCACATCCTGACCAGAGATCATTGATGAATCCACGTTTGCATGGGCTGGATCCTGCCGCAA
The DNA here is from genome assembly GCF_042657005.1 of Rhodanobacter terrae. Lineage (NCBI taxonomy): Bacteria > Pseudomonadati > Pseudomonadota > Gammaproteobacteria > Lysobacterales > Rhodanobacteraceae > Rhodanobacter > Rhodanobacter terrae. The sequence goes on along the minus strand of NZ_JBHSNG010000025.1, from coordinate 11,748 downwards.
TCCAATACGTCATGGCCGCAGGACAGGCGCTCGATGATGGGCGCCTTGATGATGCCAATCGCCAACTGTCTCGCGCGCTGGCGGCGTACCCGAACCACCCTGAAGTATTGCGTCTGCTGGCAGGTATTCATAGTTTGCGCGGCCAACATCTCGATGCATTGCGCATGATGCGCCGGGCCCTGGCGCAGTGCCCGCAAGATCCGTTTTATCACAATACCCTCGGTTCGCTGCTGGGCACGGCAGGCGACTATGAATCGGCGATCGATGCATTGCGCGTTGCCTGCAGCCTTCAACCCGGTCTGGTCATCGCCTGGTACAACCTCGGCGTGATGCTGATCAAATCCGTTCACAATGACGAAGCCGTGGATGCACTGCAGCGGGCTGTCTCGCTTGCACCCGGCCATACCGCCGCGCGCGCCCTGCTCGCCGACATTCTGCGCACACGAGGACAGTTCGATGAAGCTGCCACCGAATACCGCCAGCTGATTGCCCAGTATCCGGCGGCCGGCATCGCTTGGTGGGGACTGGCTGATCTCAAGACACAGCGTTTTACCGAAGAAGACATCAAGCGCATGCGCTCGGCGCTGCAGCTCCCCGCGACAGGCGACGACGATCGCATCGCAATCGGCTTTGCCTTGGCCAAGGCGCTCGATGATAGTGGCGATTATGCCGATTCGCTTGCCGCGCTGGAGCAGGCCAATGCCATCTCGCGCCACCGTCAGGCCTGGAATGCCGAAGAGTTCTCCGGCAGGGTCGTAGCCATTGGCGCAGCGTTCGATCCACCGCCTGTCGGTGCACCGGAACCGATTGGCGGCGAGGTCATTTTCATCGTCAGCCTGCCGCGCGCGGGCTCTACTTTGGTTGAACAAATCCTTGCCTCGCATTCGTCGGTGGAAGGCGCAGGCGAGCTACCCGATCTGCCTCAAGTTCTGGCTGAGGAATCGCGCCGCCGTGGCAAGCCGTTTCCTCAATGGGTCGGCGACATGCAACCGTCCGACTGGAAACGGTTGGGCCGTCGTTACCTGGAGCGTACCGCGCACTGGCGACTACGCCGCCCCATCTTCACCGATAAGCTGCCCAACAACTGGATCTACATCGGCGCGATCCGCGCCATGCTTCCGGGCGCACGTATCGTGGTCTGCCGCCGTGACCCGCTGGAAACATGTTTCTCGTGCTATCGCCAACGTCTGGACAGCAGCAGCGGCTACACGCGCACCTTCGATGATCTGGCCCGCTTCTGGCGCGACTTCGACCGCAGCGTGCGGCATTGGACCGTGTTGCATCCCGTTTCCGTACACGAGCACAGTTATGAAAAACTACTTGCCGAACCAGAGGTGCATATTCGCGAACTGCTGGATTTCTGCGAGCTGCCGTTTGAAAATGCATGCCTGCATTTCCACGAGAATCAGCGCGAAGTGCGCTCGCCCAGCGCCACCCAGGTACGCCAGCCATTGCGCCAAGACATGGCGCGTGCGCCCCGTTATGGCAACCTGCTAGACCCGCTCAGGAAAGCGCTCAGGCTGCCACCGTGGCGACCATGACAACCTCTGTCACGAGCACGACACGACTCGCCGCGTTGGCGCCGGCCTCGGAACAGGAGTGGCTGGAGAGTGCCCGCGCCCTGATTCTGGACGCTGACCTGGATGGCGCGTTTGCCTTTTTTTTGGCGGCGGCAGCGCAGTATCCTGCCTCGGGCGAAGTGCGTATTGGTCTGGCTGGTCTGTATTGGCAAATGCAACAGCACGAGCAGGCCGAGGCCCTGTTGCGCGACTGGCTCGCGCAGTGTCCTGATCACGTCGGCGCCACATTCCTGCTGGCCCGTATGCTGCGCGAGCAGGGCCGCATGCGGGCGGCCGCCGAGGTGATACGGAAACTGTTCGAGCATGGCCGCCATGATGTCGACACAGTGATCCAGGCAATCGAGACGCTCGACGACTATGGTCGCCCGCAGGATGCCGCAGCCATCTGCGAGGCGGAGATTGCCACCGGCTCGACCGACCCGCGCATTCACGCCTATGCAGGGATGCTGGATATTCAGCTGGGTGAATTCCCGCGAGTGCGCGAACGCTACAACTTCGCGCTTGGCCATAGTCCCGAGGCGGTGGAATGGAATATCCCGATAGGTTTGTCCGGCCTGCAACGCTATCAAGACTCCAGCCATCCGGACTTCGCGCTGTTCCACGAAGTATTGAGCCGCCCAAGACTGAGCGACAAGGCGCGTACCACCACCCTGTTCGCCCTCGCCAAGGCACATGACGATATCGCCGATCATGCACAGGCCGCACGCTATCTGCACGAGGCCAACGCACTGGCGCACGCCGCCGGTTCCTGGTCGCGCAAGCAGTGGAACCGCTCTGTCGAGGCACGCCTCGCTGACAGGCCCTATCCGTTCGCGCTACCCGCACCCGTCGATTGGGTACCGATATTCATCGTCGGCGTTCCGCGTTCCGGCACTACGCTCCTGGCCGAGCTGCTCACGCGGCATCCACAGGTCCTCAATCGAGGTGAACTCGGCTGCATCAGGATGCTGGCGCAACAACTTGCACTGGCGGACCGCAACGAGAAACTTCCATTCGAGCAGGCTGCCGCGGTCTATGCGGCACAGCTACGTCAGGATGACTCCGAAGCACATTGGTTCATCGACAAGCAGCCGCTGAATCTGCTGCATGTCGATCTGATCATGGCGCTGTGGCCCAATGCACGTATCATCCATTGTCAGCGTCATGCACGCGATACTGCCTTGTCCCTGTGGTCGCAATCCTTTCATGATCGGGCGCACGATTATGCCTACGATCTCGGCGACATTGGCGCGGTAATACATGGCTGCCGCCGCCTGGCAAAACGCTGGAATGCGCGCTATCCAGAATCGTTCCACACCGTCCGTTACGAAGACCTAGTAGCGGCGCCAGTGGACATCATGGCTGCACTGAACGACTGGCTGGAATTACCAGTCACGCAGTCATCTATCACCCTGCGGGAACCACACGCCATCAGCACCGCCAGTGCATGGCAAGCACGCCAACCCGTGCATGCGCGCTCTGCCGGGCGCTGGCGCGATTACGCGCCTTACCTGCCGGAGCTACTGCGGATCCCCGATCGATAGGCACCGATTGCGGGGTAACTTTGGCACGACGCATTGCCGACCAGATCAGCTATACCGACTAGCCCGCTGGCGGAATGCTGGCCATTCCACTGTCATAGCCCCAATGCCGCAGCATGGGTTCGAGAATGGGCAAGATCGGCTCAAACTGGCGGCGATATCGATGCCAGCGGCCAAGGCCTTTCCGGTTCACGGGCTCGATCACCTGTGAATAGCTTGGCGTGGCGATGTAGGCCTTGTTGCGTGCATGTCGGTCGAACTCCAGCATCGGCGAGGCATCTCCCAACTGCAGGAATTCTGTGATGCGCGTCGCCTGCTGTGGAAAGTCCGTTACCAGATCCTCGTAGCGCGACACCATCACCGATGGCTGGAAGATATTCACGTCTTCAAGCCATGTCGTCATGGCCTGTACGTAGGCATGCGCCAACCGTTCAAGGCTGGAACAGGCGGCGACCAGAATGCTGGAGCGGAAATTCTGCATGTAGCAGCTTAGGATCACATCGCATGGATGGCGTAGCGCCAGGATGAACCTTGCCTCCGGAAACAAACGATGGATCATCGGCAACCACAGCATGTTCAGCGGATTTTTGTCGACCAGCTGCGCGCCCCGACGACGCGAAATGCGCTCGGCCACCATGGCGCAGTAGCGCTTGCGCAATTCGTCGCAATCGAATTGCTGCAATACACCGAGATCATCCAGGATGCGTGGATTCTGCCGACGCAGCATGAGCACCAGACGATTAAAAAAGGGATTTTCATCCATAGATTGCAGGCCGGGGTGCGCATCCAGCATCTGTTCTAGCAAGGTCGTACCCGAGCGAGGGAAGCCCACGATGAAAACGGGCGAGTCGCGCGCCTCGGGGGCGATCAGCTTCGGCCAGTGTTTATACTGCTCCGCCGGTATGCGGGGAGCATCTGTTGGCAAAGCCTGCGCGCCCGGCTCAAAAAAGTCTGGCGAGGCAATCTGGAATTCGTGGGCCTGCCGGCGGTGTGCTTCGCGCAGGGCCGTCATCGCCGCATCCGTTTCGCTCTGTCGATCACACGCTGCGCCCAGGTCGAAATAATGGACAAAGTCATCGTCGCCATGCGGCCCGCATTGCTCCAGCAGTTGCCTGGCACCCACCGGATCTTTCTTACGAAGCGCCAGCTCGGCAAGGATATGCAGTGCCTCCTTGCGTTGTGCATCGGTCGCGCCTGATCCCATGCGAACTACCGAAAGCACCAGTTCCTCCGCGTCCGTCAGTCGATTGAACCGTTCATAGATGCTGGCTAGCAGGAGCCTCGCGTCCAGGTGACCGGGTCTCCGGGCGAGCAGGTCCTCCAGCAAATCCGCTGCGCCGGGAATATCGTCCTGCAGGGTCAGTACCTGGGCCAGCTCCAGCTGGAGCGTGTCGTCATTCAACGGCAGCCAGTTCCGCCACGGGCCGAGCAAATCCCTAGCACCCTCGAAATCCTGGCAGAGACAGCAGGCTCGGGCGGCATGAATGCGTGCCAGCGGCGACTCCCGATCAAGTTCAAAAGCGTCCAGCAGCGCCCCACGGGCGGCCAGATATTCGTGTCGCTGGATCAGCAACAGTCCCAGGTGAATCCTCGGCATGGGATTGCGTGGATCCATCTGCGCCGCTTTCGAATAAGCCTGCCGGGCATCTTCCTGCGCGCCGGCCGCGGCGAGAGCAGTGCCATAGTTGTTCCAGTGCTCGCTGCTCATCGGGAATAGCTGCGTCAATTGGGCATAAATCGACATGGCTTCATGCAGTCGCTCCTGGGAATGCAGACTCATAGCTAACAACAACAGGAGACTCTCGTCCTGCGGAAACTCGAGCAATGCAGTGCGGCATAGCTGCTCCGCATGATGTAGTTGACCCGCATTTATCGAAGCAGCGATCTGGGTAATGGCGTTGGAGGTCATGAGATCCAAAAAAAAGGGCCGCGTGATTCACGCGGCCCATCAAGACTAACGCTTAACCAAGTGACTTAGAACTTGACCGTCACGCGAGCCCAGAAATAGCGGCCCATCAGGTCAAAATCGCTCGGGTCGGTATTGGCGTTGAGCGTGTTGTTCGCGTACAGCATGGGCGGCTGCTTGTCGAACAGGTTGTTCACGCCGACATCCACTCGCGTGTTGTACGGCTCGATGTTGTAGCCGAACGACACGTCGTTGTAGACCGTCGCGCCGTACTTGAGCACGCTACCCGGCTTGCCGTTCGGCTGCGTGTCCTGCAGCGTAAAGGCCGGACCACCGTTCTGGAAGCGGCCGATGTAGCGCATGCGCCACGAGGCACTCCAGCTACCCTGCTGCCAATCCACGAAACCCTGACCACGCCAGCGCGGGAAGAGGCAGATACCAACGTTGTCGGGACAGGCGGCAGCCTGCGCGGAGCCGTACGGCAGGAGGCGGCCGGCATCGTTGTATGTGTCGGAACCCGTGTTCTGCGTATAGTACTTCAGGTAGGTCGCGTTGACGCCGATATTGAACTGACCGAAGGAGAACTGTGGCAGCTTGTAGTTGGCCGACCAGTCGACACCGCCGGAGGACAGGCTGCCCAAGTTGGCAGTCGGCTCGATAAAGCCCTGTGCCAACTGACCCGCATTCTGACCGCTCTGTACGCGCTTAATGTACTGGCAGAATACCGTCTGGCCAGACGCGCAGAGATTGAGCACGCTCTGCATGCCGATCGAGGTGATGGTATTGTTCAGGTTGACGCGCCACACGTCGACCGTGGTGGACAAGCCCGGCACCCACGACGGGCTGTACACCGCACCGAAGTCATATGATTTGCCCGATTCCGGCTTGATCGGGAAGCCCGCTAGTGAAGCGCCCTCGGTGATTGCAGAGGCCTGCGTCTGCGATACAACGAAGTTGTTTTGGAAGGTGCCATCGGTGGGTACGAACTGGCAGGCCAGCGCCAGCGGCGAACCCGCCGGGGCACCGGTATAACCAGTACACGGATCGCTGTGGATGTTCGGCGCATCGGAGCCTGACGAGAACAGCTCAGAAACGCTTGGTGCGCGGAAAACTTCTTCCATCGTGCCACGCAGCAGCAAGTCGTCGATCGGCTTCCACTCCAGCGCGAACTTGAAGTTGTTCGTGCTGCCGAAGGTGTTGACGCGCGAATAACGGTCGCCGATGGTCAGATTCAGTGACTGCACGCCCGGTAAACCCTGCAATAGCGGGATGAATGCTTCGGCGTACAGATCCTTGGTGTTGTAGCCACCCTTCAGGCCGGCCGCGCACTGACTGCCCAGGATGCAGCTGCCGGTGGTGGGATCAAGCAATAGTTCGGTATCCGGGTTGATTACATCTCGTTCCTGACGATATTCGGCACCGACCGCCAGCTGCACGGCACCGGCCGGCAGACTGAACAGCTCACCGTTGATGCCGGCGTGCCAGGTCTTCTCGATCAAGTACTGGTTGGAGGTGGCGGTCGCCACGGCCGCCTTCGCTGCTGCGACGCTACCCGGTGCATTGATGTTGAACGGGTTGAACTGGCATGCGACTGCACTCACACCCGCCGGGCAAGTAGCCGTACCGTCGGCGTTCAGCGTGGAAGGACCGGTGTACAACTGGGTCTGGTTAACCAGACCACCCGTCGTGGTGACGATGCTCTCATGACCATAGTTGAGGCCAATGTCCCAAGCCCAGTTCCTGTCAAAAACCGTAAAGTCACCACGGAAACCCGTATTGATCTGGTCATCAGTTCGGGCGGTCGAGGCAAAACGGGGACCGACCGAGGTCAGACGCGAGCGGAAGCCCAGACCGGTATTCCCGTTGTATGCGTCGCCCTGATTCGGGTTGAACGCATTGAATGCATCGAGCGAGGCGCCCGTCGTATCGGTGCCATACACCGCCGGTGCCAGCTGGAAGCTCGCCGAGGTCTTCTCGTAGATGACATCCATGTAAGCCGACACATGGTCGCTCAGATGGTAGTCACCGTTGATGAACCCGCCGGTACGCTCCTGCGGGGTCATGATCAGGTTGATCGCCGCATAGTTGTACTTGTCGGCGGCCGTATAGCAATGGTAATTGGTCGGCGTCATTTGCGTGCTGTCGCCGCCCGGGTTCAGCGACACGAAGCCACCGCAGTTCGCGAACGCTGTTGCTGCAGCGCTGCCTGCTGGCACCTGAATGCGACCCACCGGTGTGGACGATGAACCACCGATAATCACTTTGTTTCCGACAAGGGTCAGAGCATTCCTGGAGAAATCGCGCTTGGCCGCCAGGACGCCATCCTGCTTGTTGTAGTTGACGCCGGCCATGATGCTTCCCTTGTCGGACGACTGTCCAAAAGTGAAGGTGTAGCCGGTTTGATTGCCATCATTGTGATCGGATTCACCGACGTTGGCGGTGAACTGCGCACCTTGGTAGTTCTTGCGCAGGATGAAGTTCACCACGCCGCCGATAGCGTCTGAACCGTAGGTTGCCGAAGCACCGGTGGGCAGCACTTCGATACGCTCGACCGCGTCAGCCGGAATGGCGTTCGGATCCTTGCTCAGCAGACGCTGGCCATCGACCAGGATCAGCGTTCGCCGCGAACCCATGCCGCGCAGGTTGATGCTCGATCCACCCGTACCGCCGGCGTTGTTGACCTGCGGATTGACGGCGCCGCCGGTCATGGCTGGGAGCTGCTGCACCAAGTCGCCCAGCGTCATCTTGCCGGTAGCCTGAATTTGAGCGCGGTCGATGGTGACCACCGGGCTGGCTGTCTCCAGGTCAACACGACGGATCAGCGAGCCGGTAACCACCACGGTCTGCAGCGATTTCGCCTTCTGCTGGTCCGGCTGGGTGTTGCTGGTTGTGGACTGGCCGCTGGTATCCTGAGCAAATGCCGTACCCGACGCGCCAATAGCAATGACAGCACCCAGCGAAAGCGCCAGGCGGACTGACGAAGAAAGTTTCTTGACCCCAAGTTTCATAAAGACACCCTCCGATTAATTATTGATGGGTCAGAAAACGTTCTGCCCAAAAACTGCAACCCGGCCCGATCCTCCCAGGCCAGACGAACTTCAGACCCACGACTCCCGATCTTTGCCGATACTAACAGGCAAATAACGCTACGTGAACACGTAACATACCTTTCGGGTTGGTCATATCTGTGGAGCAAGACTGCGTCCATGGCGCCATGCTCACCATCGGACCGCGCGACCCAGTCCAAGCACCATGCGTGCTTTATCAAGCTTGCTTTACGTATTGTCAACAAAATTTGTACAAGCAAGAACTTGCGAAATGCCGTAGATTCCAGGCCGATCCTGCGCATGCCACGTGGCATTTACGGCTTGATTGCCGCTCGTCGCCCGTACGGGCGAGTTCGCCGCGGGACATCCGTCAGCCCGATTAATCGTATTTTTTTACGATTGTCGCACTCGCGAGCGGGAGTTGGGTCATCCCCCGAATCCAGGATTTTTCCCGAACCGGACTCATTCTGCCTCTGCATCTTCAAACCGCAGATGCTTAACGCTGCGCCCGTTGCGACGGACCAGCTTCAGTGCCTCGATGCCGATCTTGATATGCGCCTCGACAAACTGCGAGGTGATGCTTCGGTCGCTGGCCTCGGTCTTCACTCCTTCCGGAATCATCGGCTGGTCGGACACCAGCAGCAGCGCGCCACAGGGAATCCGGTTGGCGAAACCGGCGGCGAAGATGGTGGCCGTTTCCATGTCCACCGCCATGCAGCGGGTGCGCCGCAGATACTCCTTGAAGGTGTCGTCGTGCTCCCACACGCGGCGGTTGGTGGTGTACACCGTGCCGGTCCAGTAGTCGTGGCCTAGGTCGCGGATCATGGTCGATACCGCGCGCTGCAGCTGGAACGCCGGAAGCGCCGGCACTTCCGGCGGCAGGTAGTCGTTGCTGGTGCCTTCGCCGCGGATCGCGGCGATCGGCAGGACCAGGTCGCCGAGCCGGTTCTTCTTCTTGACGCCGCCGCACTTGCCCAGGAACAGCGCGGCATGCGGCTCGATCGCGCCGAGCAGATCCATCACGGTGGCCGCGTTGGGACTGCCCATGCCGAAATTGATCAAGGTGATGCCGTCGGCGGTGGCGTTCGGCATCGGCCGGTCGCGGCCTTGCACTTCCACGCCGTGCCACTGGGCGAACAGCTCCACGTAATGACCGAAGTTGGTCAGGAGAATGTGCTGGCCAAACTGCTCGAGCGGCGTGCCGGTGTAGCGCGGCAGCCAATTGGAGACGATGTCCTGCTTGCTTTTCATATGGGACCGATACCCGTCATGCGTTGCCGGCGACGCCACGCCGGCGGGATGCCAGAGACTGACGGCTCATCTTAGAGGCTGTCCACGGATTGCAGGGGAGGCAGCAAAAACGGGACGATCCGGGCAACTTCCGGTTGACGCCGTGGTCGCATGTTGCGTGCTATGTTCAGCCTGCCATTCATGACGGGGGTACGTGATGCGGATGGGCCTGGCTATTGATGCCTCCTGCGATTTGTCGCAGGCGTTTCTGCAGCGACACAACGTCGCGATCATGCCGATCACCGTCAAGCTGGACCGCGAAACCTTCCTGGACGACCGCCGGCCCGAGGAGCTCCAGCGCTTCATCGACCGCAGGCTCGGCAGCCGCAGCCACTCGGCGGAAACAGAGCCGTGCCCGGTGGAAGAGGTTCAGAAGCTGTTTCTCGACAAGCTGGTGCTGGACTACGACTGCGTGTTCTGCCTGACCATCACCGCTACCCGCAGCCCGATCAACGAGCACGTGAATCGCGCCAGCTTCGCCATCCTCAAGAACTATCGCCAGGTGCGCGAGCAGGCTGGCATCCCCGGCCCGTTCATGATGCGCGTGGTCGACACCCGCAATGTCTTCGCCGGCACCGCACCGGCCATCTACGAGGCGGCGCGGCTGATCGCCGCCGACGAACCGCCCGCGGCCATCCGCGAGCGCCTCACCCATATCGCCAACAACAGCTACGGCTACATGCTGCCGCGCGACCTGATCCATCTGCGCAACCGCATCAAGAAGAGAGGCGACCGCAGCGTCAGCCTGTTCAGTGCGATGGTCGGCACGGCGCTGGACATCAAGCCGCTGTTGCGCTGCTTTCGCGGCGAAACCGCGCCGGTCGGCAAGGTGCGCGGTTTCGATCACGGCGCAGAGATGCTGTTCGGCTACGCTGCGCGGCGGGTGCGCGCCGGCCTGCTGGTGCCGCTGGTATGCGTGAGCTACGGCGGCGACCTGGCCGTGCTGCCGCAACTGCCCGGCTATGTCGAGCTGCGTGCGGCCTGCGAGGAATGTGGCGTCGAGTTGATGGAGGCGCCAATGAGCATCACCGGCATGGTCAACGTGGGCGAAGGCGCGGTGACGCTGGGCTTCGCCGCCGATGAACATGACGCCGAGTTCTGAGGAAGGTTCGCGGCATGCCCCGCCCGATCGTCCCGCTGCGCCGCGACCGTGAACTGCCAGCCCAGCTGAAGAATCGCCGAGCCGCGCTGTATCCCCTTCCCGTGCTCAGAAACCGTAGTTGAGGAAGCCGCCGTCCACCGCCAGCACCTGCCCGGTGATATAGCTGGCCGCCGGCAGGCACAGGAACGCGATCGCGGCAGCCACTTCCTCGGGTTCGCCGATCCGCCTGAGCGGCGTGCGATCGAGCACTTCGTCGAGATAGTCCACATCCGCCAGCGCCGGCTCCGAACGCTGTGTGCGGATGTACCACGGCGCCACCGCGTTGACGCGGATGCCGTCCACCGCCCACTCGGCCGCCAGGTTGCGGGTGAGCTGGTGCAGCGCCGCCTTGCTCATGCCGTACGGCGAACCGGTGCGCACGTGGGTGACTCCCGACACCGAACCCACGTTGACGATAGCCGCATTCGCATGCTGCACGAGCTGCGGATGCGCCAGCCGGCACATCTCGAACGCGGAAAACAGGTTCTGTTCGAACACCATGCGGTATTCGTCTTCGCGATAGTCGAGCGTGGCCATGGGGTGGTTGCCGCCGGCGTTGTTGATCAGCAGCGAGACCGGCGCGCCCAGATCGGCGATCCAGTCGAACACCGCCAGACGCTCTTCGGCCTCGGTCATGTCCGCGCCGAACGCCAGCACCTCGACATCGGCGAATTCGTCGGCCAGTTCCACCCGCACCTGTTCGAGGTAGTCCTCGTCGCGCGCCACCAGCAGCAGGTCGGCCCCCAGGCCGGCCAGCTCGCGCGCGGTGGCATGGCCGATGCCCTTGCTGGCACCGGTGATCAGGGCGGTATGGCCTTGCAGTTGCCAGGCATCGATGCGGCTGTTCATGCGCGCAGCTTAAAACGACGATCTTCGCGCGCATAGCTCGGACGACAATCTCGCCAATCCATGCTTGCCTGCACCGGGGCATGGCGGGACACTGGCTCGTCACTCCGCGCGAGAACTGCCATGAAGACGCTGCCGATCCTGCTCTGCGTACTCGCCCTCGGTGCCTGCTCCGGCAAGCCGCCGGCACCCAAGGCCAAGCCCGCCGACGTCGCCACACCCTTCGACGCACTGAAGGCGGACGAACAACGCGCCAAGGACGTGCAGAAAGTCGTCGACAAGCAGGCCGACGAACAGCGCAAGCAGATCGACGCCCAGGATCACTAACGCTTCATCACCCGCGTGGGTTTGTGTAGGAGCCCGCTGGCGGGCGATGCTGTTGCTTTGATGGTTGGAGAGATTCAAAGCAACAGCATCG